>NZ_JBKHVF010000002.1:0-45967 GCF_051447875.1 Roseovarius sp. MS2 | reverse complement strand
ACCTGCATGTCGGCGCGCACAACGTCACCAGCGTCGACATCTACTACAATGCCGGCCATCCGGGCGTCGAGGCGCGCACGCCATGTCGTACTTTTTCACGACGAAGAAGCCCGCGGGCGTCTGGCCGAGTGATGCTGACACGTCGCCAGATCCTGGCGGCCGGGGTGGCAGTCTCGCTACCCTCGCTGCGCCGTCCCTGTTGCGTGCGCAACAGGTTGAAGTGATCGAGATGCGAGGCACGCCACGCGGCGAACGCATCTGGTTCAACCCGATCGGACTTGCCATTGTGCCGGGGGACGACCCTGCGCTTTGTCAACCGCGATCCGTGAACAGCCACACCGCCACCGCCTATCACCCGGAGATTTTCGACCGGACGACACGCATCCCAGACGGGGCTGCGCCGTGGGACAGTGGCTTCCTGCTGCCGACGAAAGCTTCGAGGTGACGCTGGAGGTGCCCGGCGTTCACGATTACTACTGCCTGCCGCATGAGATGGCCGGTATGGTGGTCGGATCGTGGTCGGCCGCCCTCGAATGCGGGTTGGCAGGGCGCCGCGCAGGACACGGGCAACCTGCCCGAAACGGCACTGCAGGCCTTTCCGACGGTCGGGGCGATCCTGGACAAAGCCGCATCGACCCCGAGGAAACGTGATGGCACGGCACACCCAGAGCAAGACGCCCGAACCAGATATCGGCCTTGCGACGCCCGACGCCGTCCTGATCGACGCTTCCCGCCCGGTCCGGACACTGCCCGCCGCGAGGCGGCCGTGCGCGAACTGGTCCGGCGTCTGAACCCACGCCTGTTCCGTGTCGCGCGCGGCATCGTCGATAGCGACGCAGAGGCGGAAGAGGTCGTCAGGAGGCCTATCTAGCCGCCTTCCGCAAGATCGAACAGTTCCGCGGCGAGGCGGCGTTTTCCACCTGGATCACCCGCATCACCATCAACGCCGCGCGGATGCATCAGCGCCGTGTGCGCCCGCAGGAAAGCTATGACACGGTGACCGAAGACCCGTCGACTCCTCCAATCTTCTGACCTTTCCGGGCCTTGGCTTCGAACGGCCAGAAGCAGCGCTTGGCCGGGCGCAGATGCGCGCGCTAATGGAACACGCAGTGGCCGCGCTGCCCTCCGATATGCGCTTGCCCTTCCTCCTGCACGAGGTCGAGGGCGTGAGCATCCGCCAGATCGCAGCCGACCTTTCGCTCAACCAGATAACAGTGAAAACGCGCCTGTTCCGTGCCCGCCGCCGGTTGCGCGCCAGCCTTGAGGCAGAGCTTCGCGGCGGCTTCGAGACGGTCTTTCCCTTCGACGGCGCGCGTTGTGTCGGCATGGCCGACCGTGTGGTCAACGCGCTGAGCAAGGCAGGGCGGCTTTAGTCGTCACGGCAGGCAGCGCGCCGCTTCGCTAAAGGAAAAAGCCACAAACGCGCGTGGGCGCTTGACCCACAGCGCGTCGGGGACTCGCGATTGCGTTCGGGAACTCTGTGACCTGACGGTCGAAGCCCCTGGTCGCAACACGTTGGACCAGGGGCTTGATGCGGTTCATCTTGGATTGCGCGCGGCCTTGTCACTGGTCGCGCATATCCCGATTTTTACCCGACCTGCGTCAGCCCACCTTGTGGGCCGAAGGATCGATTTCGGGGAAATCGATGACGGTCTGGGCGACATGGTTGATGTAGTTGGTCAAGATGTTGGCCACGACGTTCGCCACGGTTTCGACGATCTCGCCATCGGTTGCACCAGCGGCGCGCACCGCCGCCAGGTCGGCATCGGCCACCTCACCGCGCGTGGCCACGACCTTGCGGGCAAAGACCAGCAAAGCGGCCAGCTTTTGATCCGAGGACGAACCGCCGAGCCGGGCAAGAATCTCGTCCTGCGGGACCTTCATCCCCGAAGAGATGGCGACATGCGCTGAGGCGCAGTAGCCGCAGGCATTCGCCCCGGCGGTGGCGAGGGCAATCGCCTCGCGGGTCGAGGCATCAAAGCTGCCTGTGCCCAAGGCGACACCGATCTGCAGATAGGTGTCCAGCACAGCGGGTTCCTGCGCCATGACGCGCATCAGGTTGGGCGTCATGCCGATGCTCTTGCGAACACCGTCAAGCAGGTCCTTGGCGCGGCCGGTTGCGACTGCGGGATCGACGAGGGAAATACGGGACATATCATGTTTCCTTTGGGTTTTGGGGGTTTCGAGTGGGTAGAAGTCGGGACGATTGTCAGGGGGCGCGGCTCAACCGCGCCGCAGGTCCGAGAGCGCATCGCCAAGCGCCCAGAGCGCGATACCCAGCAACGGCAGATCCTTGATCAGGAACTGGCCGGGCACGACGGACAGGAAGGGAAATCCACCAAGGCTCGGCTCCCAGCCCGGGGCGGTGAACAGGAAGGTCACGGTCGTGATCAGCGTCGCGGAAATCACCGCCGCCCCGGCAGCACCGGCCCGGGCAGACCAGGGGCGAAGTGCGAGCAGGATCGCGGCCGAAACCTCGACCACACCGATGGCTGCGGAAAGCCCGCGGACGCTGAAGACGCCATAGAGCCAGGACAGGAGCGGGCTCGAGGCGACGAGGCCCTGGATCGCCTCGGCCTCGTAAGCGGTGAATTTCATCAGGCCGATCGCGGCGAACACGAAAGCCAGCCCGAAGACGGCGATGTTACGGCCGTGATTGCTGAGCGGCGACCCGTGACGGGCAACGGTTTGTATCGAGTAGTCGGTCATTCGAATTTCCTTGGGTTCGAGGCGGTCGCACGGTGGCGATATGCGGCTTCTAACTGTTAGGAACCGATTGGTCTATAACCCTCAGCACACGTTTTCGTGAGTTATGGACCAATTGGTTTCTTACGGGTATACTGACGTCAGGAGGTGCAGCGATGGCACGACCGCGCGAATTCGACATGGACGAGGCGACAGAACGCGCGATGGCGCTGTTCTGGTCCGACGGGTATGAGGACGTCTCGCTCGCGGATCTGCTGGAAGGCATGCAGCTGTCCCGGGGCAGCTTGTACAAGGCCTATGGTGAGAAACATGCGGTCTGGCTTGCCGCGCTCGATCTTTATGACCACCGGGTGGTCCAACCCACCGCCGCGGCCCTTTCGGATGTTGCGGCTGGCTCGGGGCTTGTGCGCCTGGCTCGATTCCTCGACGCCCCTGCCGCCGCTGTCCGCATCGGGGATGACCGCCGTGGGTGTTTCCTGTGCAACGCCGCAGTGGACCGGGCCGCCTCTGATGGCGATACGCGGGAGCGTGTGCTTTCCATGTTCCTGAACATCGAGCAGGGCATTCGGCTGGCTTTGGCAGATGCCGCCGCCGACCATGGCTGGACACCCGCCGTCATTGATAAGAAGGCAAAGACGACGCTGGCGGTTTACATCGGGCTTCGGGTTCTCGTGCGGGCCGGCTCCGCGCTGGATACGATCGATACGATCACGACCGCCCATCTTGAGACGCTCTCCGAAATCCCACGCCACAGTTGAGGGTTTACCTGTCGCGACCGGTCGCGACGAAGGACAGGCACAGGACCACCATCATCGCGGCGTAGCCGGTCAGCGCATGCGGCGCCAGGGATGGCAGGCCAAAGATCAGCATCGTGCCGTTTCCACCGGGGATCGCGGCGGCACTGGCGCCCATCACAAGTCCACCGCCAAGGCAGCGCAGAGTGGCATGATGTCCATCCCAGCGCAGCTGGAAGTGGCCCGACCTCCAAGCGGCGATCGCGCCTCCGGCTGCGACCGCCGCCGCCGCGAGAATGGCCACCAGACCATCCTCCGACGGGACTGCGCCGACAAGTCCGGCCGCCCGTTGCGACAAAACGCTGAGATACGTCCACTGCCCGGCCATTGCATAGAGAAGCCCACCACAAACGCCGAGCAACAGCATGGCGCGGTAAGGGCCTATGCGCATGGCGGAGGGATCACGGAGCGTCCGCAGCCAACGGGGCATTCGCCGCGAGAGAGCGATGACGACAATCGCAAGGAACATGAGAACGGCAGCAATGGCCTCCGTTGTCGGCACCTCGAGCGGCGATGGGCGGAGATCGGACGCCGCGCCACCGCCGTGCCCTGCCATCGCGATCAGCACGGCGCCAGCGACCATGCCCAGCACGCTGGCCGCATAGGACAGGTTGCCGCCGGTCAGGTTGGACAGCGTCCCGAGGGCGCATGCCCCGTTGAGCCTTGCGCCAAGACCGAAGAGTGCCCCTGCCACCAGCACCGTCGCGCTCACCGGATACCCGGGCGACAGCGAGACAGCATCCGGCCACACCCAGTGCGCCGGGACAATCACGATGCCGGACCCGGCTGCTGTGACCGCGAAGGACCGCAACCGCCCTGTCCGGCGTTGCCGCACGAGGCTTTCGGCCGCTGCCACGGCGCAAACCGAGCCGCGACGGATCGCGTAGCCGAGGCAAAGGGCAAGCAAGAGGAGAAACGGAAGGATCAGGGGCGGCATCATGTCAGTCGCAGCGGTCGCCGTCGATATAGCGGAACCCCAGCTTGGGCCGGGCGGAAAGCCCCGCGACCCGCGCGAGGTCTCCGGTTCTCATGGCGACCTCCATTTCGAAAGGTTATGTCGCAAATTTTCGTGCAGGTTGAGAGTGCGTGAGCGCTGGACATAATTATGCTGCCAGCGCCGCGAAAGTCTGGAAAGCAGTGGTCCCGTTTGCCGGGATCTGACCCTTGCGGATCATGTGGGCGGTCTCGATCCCGGCGAGGGTTGCGGCGGCTGAATGAAACGCCTTGAAGCCCATCGTGGGGCCGGTGATCCGCTTGATGAAGCGGTGGTCCTGTTCCAGTATGTTATTGAGATATTTGACTTGCCGCACCTCGATGGTGTGCCCGTTGCCGGTGAACTTCAGGATAGCGTTCACCGCCTGCAGGCCGGTCAGGTTGGCACCGCTCTTGTCGATCACGATCCGGTCCGGCACGCCGTTGGTGCCGATAGCTCGCTTGAAGAAGCGCCGGGCAGCGGACAGGTCTCGGCGTTCGGAAAGCAGGAATTCAAGGGTTTGGCCGTCGCGATCCACAGCCCGGTAAAGATAGGTCCACTTGCTCTTCACCTTGATGTAGGTCTCGTCCATCCGCCAGGATGTGGCGGTGGGCCGCTTCCTCGCTTGCGCCCGGACAGCGATTAGCAGCGCGCACTTTACTACCCAACGGTTCAGCGTGGCATGGTCGACCTTCACGCCGCGCTCGGCCATGATCTCCTCCAAGTCACGGTAGGAAACGGCGTAGCGGAGGTAGAAGAAGACTGCGTGAAGGATCACGGACTTCGGATAATGCACGCCCTTGAACTCGATCACGCCAACCACCTCTTGCCAACTCCTTGACAGCGCTGACATATCACGCGCGCTCAGAAAGTCGAATGTTTGCGACAGTACCATCCGATGTGCTGCTCGAATGAACCCTTTGGCCATGCCATGAGCTTGTGTGTTGTCTCCAATGTTGTTACGAAACGCGGCTAGGCCCAGAAATTCTTGCGAACTTTGGCTTGTCGCGGCCCGGCTGGCGTCTCGACGGTCAGTTCGGTGCCGTCGTTCCAATGGGTCATGCGCACCATGCCGATGGCGACATTCGTCTTGAAATCCGGCGACCAGGCGGACGAGGAGACTCGGCCAACGGTTTTCACCCCGTGCTTCAGCGGCCACCAGCGGTCGCAGCCGGGTACGGCCGGGCCGTCGATCTCCAGCGCACGGATCTGCTTGACCGGGCCTTCCTTGGCGACGCGAAGCAAGGCATCGCGGCCGATACAGCCAATCGCGGTCTGGGTGTTGCAGAACTTTCCGAGCCCGCATTCGTGCGGCGTGTTGTCGTCGGTCATGTCGTTTCCGTAGGATAGCAAACCACCCTCGATCCGTTCGATCAGGTTGGGGCAGCCGGCATGAACGTCCATCGACTTGCCGGCCTCCATCAGGGCGTTCCAAAGCGGCATGCCAAGGTCTTCACCCTCGACGTAGATCTCGAAACCGCCCTGTTTCGAGTAGCCCGATCGCGCAACAACCATGTCGTGCCCCTGGAAATCCAGATGTGCGAAACGGAAGAATCGGATGTCGCGCACCGCATCGCCAAAGACTGCCGCCATCAGGTCATCGGAGCGCGGGCCCTGCACGGCGAGAGGTGACACGTCCGGTTCGTCCACCAGCACGTCGAGGCGATAGCCGTATGCCAGCCCCTTGATCCAATAAAGCAGGTCGCTGTCCGCGATGGAGATCCACCAGCGATCCTCGGCCAGCTTGACCGCAACCGGGTCGTTCAGCATGCCGCCGGTCTCGTCGACGATGGGCACGTAGTAGCACTGTCCGGGCAGCATAGACCGCAGGTCGCGCGGGGTTAGCAATTGCATTAGACGCCCGGCATCGGGGCCGCGCAATTCAACCTGCCGTTCGCAGGCGACGTCCCAGACCTGCACAGCTTGCTTGAGGTGGTGGTAATCCTCCTCCACCGAACGAAAGACCGTGGGCAGCAGCATGTGGTTGTAGACAGTATAGGCCTTTACTCCGGCGGTCTCGACGCCGTTGGAAAAGGGGGTCCGCCGCAGGCGGCGCGAAGGGGAAATCAGGGCCATTCCAGGTTACTCCAAGCCTTTGGCACGATTGCGAAGCTGGAACTTCTGGATCTTGCCGGTTGATGTTTTGGGAAGAGTTGCGAATATGACAGCCTTGGGGGCTTTGAAGCCCGCCAGATGGGCGCGGCAAAAGGCGATGAGTTCGTCCGAAGTGGCCTGTACCCCGTCACGCAATTCCACAAAGGCGCAGGGGACCTCGCCCCATTTTTCATGCGGCATGGCGACCACGGCGGCAGCCTGAACCGCCTCGTGACGGTAAAGCACGGCTTCGACCTCGACCGAGGAAATGTTTTCCCCGCCCGAGATGATCACGTCCTTCAGGCGGTCGCGTATCTGGATATAGGCGTTGTCATGAACGACAGCGCCATCGCCGGACCAGAACCAGCCATCTGCAAAGGCCGCGGCGGTAGCCTCTGTGTCCTTGTAGTAACCCGCCATGACCGTGTTGCCGCGAATGGCGATCTCACCCTGCGTGGTGCCGTCGCGCGGGACAGGCCCGCCGCCAACGCGGTCGATTACGCTGACCTCTTCGACCATGGGAAAGGCAATGCCCTGTTGCGCCTGCAATTCGGCCTGCTCGGACGGGCTTAGACTGGCCCACGCCTCTTGCCAGAGGCACTGCGAGATATGGCCGTAAGTTTCCGTGAGGCCGTAGACCTGCATGACATCGAACCCCATGGCTCGGGTCTTTTCCAGCACCGAAGGCGGCGGCGGTGCGCCTGCGGTCAGAACGCGGATCGCGGGAACAAAGGGCGTGGCGTTGCTTTCGGCCTCGGCAAGCATCTGCAAGACGATGGGGGCTGCGCCGAAATGGGTCACGCCATGGGTGCGGATCGCGGCAAGGATGCGGTCTGCTGCCGGAACGCGGGTGAAGACCATCGTTCCCCCGAGCATCGCCATCAGCCAAGGATGCCCCCAACCGTTGCAGTGGAACATGGGCACGACCGAAAGGTAGACCGGATAGGGTGGCATCTGCCACGCGGTTCCGGTGCCAAGCGCCATCAGGTAGGCCCCGCGGTGGTGATATACGACACCTTTGGGCCGCCCGGAGGTGCCGGACGTGTAATTCAGCGCAATCGCATTCCATTCATCATCCGGCAGGACAACCGGCAAGGGCTCGTTTGACAGCAGGCTCTCATAGGTCGGGCCGCCAAGGGTTTCGCCGGGCGCATTCGGATCGGCGACCTCGACCACGGGCAGCGTGCGGCCAAGACGGTCAAAGGCCTGTGACAGCAGCGGCACCAGTTCGCGGTCGACAACCACCAGCCTGGTATCCGCGTGATCCAGGATATA
This sequence comes from Roseovarius sp. MS2, assembly GCF_051447875.1. Classification (NCBI taxonomy): domain Bacteria; kingdom Pseudomonadati; phylum Pseudomonadota; class Alphaproteobacteria; order Rhodobacterales; family Roseobacteraceae; genus Roseovarius; species Roseovarius sp. MS2. The sequence continues at coordinate 38,125 of NZ_JBKHVF010000002.1, read as the reverse complement.
GGCGATGGTTTCGGGTTCCAGCCGGGTGTTGAGCGTGTTCAGCACCGCGCCTGTCAGAGGGAGTGCGAAATGCAGCTCGAACAGTTCGGGAATGTTCGGGCTCAGCACCGAGACAGTATCGCCCGGCGCAACGCCAAGCTCCATGAGCCCTGCCGCCACCGCACGAATGCGGTCACAGGTTTCGCCCCAGCTGCGCCGGATGTCACCATAGATCACCGCCGTGCGCGCGGCATGCAGGCTTTCGGCGCGGCGCAGGAAGGACAGGGGCGACAGGGGCACATGGTTGGCCTCTGTCTTTTGAAGAGCCTCGAAATGTTGACGCATCCCGGATCCGCCTGGCTTAACTGTTGGGCCGCACGCGGGCGGCGGTCTTGTTTGCGAAGGCTTCCAGACGCTCGCGCGCGGCGGGCTGGGTGTTGACGATGCCGCCCACAAAGGCCTCGGCATAGGCGGCGTCCATGCCGGACATATTGTTCATGTGGCTGACGGCCGAACAGATCGCGAAGTTCGTCAGCGGCAAGTTCTGCGCGACCTTGTCCGCCAGTTCCATCGCCTTGGCAAAGCTGCCACCGTCTTCGGTGATATATTGCGCCAGACCCAGATCGACGGCCTGTTGGCCCTGATAGACACGGCCCGTCAGGATCATGTCGATCATGCGATACTTGCCGATCATATCAGACACCCGGATCGTCGCGCCGCCACCGGTAAAAATCCCGCGTTGGCCTTCGGGCAGAGCGAAATAGGTGCCGGGGTCGATCACGCGCACATGGGCGGCGCTGGCCAGTTCCAGCCCGCCCCCGACAACCGCGCCCTTGAGCGCGGCAATTATCGGAACGCCGCCATATTCCATCTTGTTGAAGGCTTCGTGCCAGCGCAGGCAGACGTGCATGAAGTCATCGGCGCTGCGGTCGGCTTTCCAATGTTCGACGAGATCGAGACCGGCGCAGAAGTGATCGCCCGCGCCTTCGAGCAACACCGCCCTGACGCCCGCCATGCGCGCGCCGCTGAAGAAGCGGATCAGCTCCTCGATGGTGAGCACATCCAGCGCGTTGCGTTTGTCAGGGCGGTTCAGCGTCACCACATAGAGGCCATTGTCACGCGCGGAAATCGCGAGGCGTTCGTAGGTGTCGGGGTTCACGACGTCATTCATGGGTTAGGTCCTTTCGATGGATCAATCGGGGAAGGCCGCGTCCAGCAGGCTTTGTGCGCCGTGCAGGATGCGGGCTTGTTCGGTGGCGCATTCGGGCAGGATGTGCTGGGCATAGAACAGCGCGGTGGCGATCTTCTGGGTCAGGAACGCAGTGTCCTGTCCCGCGTCGCGCGCGGTTTGCGCCGCCAGCGCCCCCTTGGCCAGCATCCAGCCCGCCGCCAGTGTGCCGGAAAGCATCAGGAAGGGGACAGAGCCCGCAAAGGCCGCGTCGATATCCTTGCGGCTGTTTTCCAGCATCCAGTCCAGAGCAGCTTCGAAAGCGCCGCGCGCCTGCGCGAGACTTGTGCCGATTGCCTGGGCCGATGCGTCGCCGCTTGCCAGCCTTGATTCGGTTTCCGCAATTCGGGCGGCGAACAGGCGGGCGATTGCCCCCCCGTCTCGCATCACCTTGCGCCCCAGCAGGTCATTTGCCTGAATGGCTGTGGTGCCTTCGTAAATCGGCAGGATGCGAGCGTCGCGGTAGTGCTGTGCTGCGCCGGTTTCTTCGATGAAGCCCATGCCGCCATGGATTTGTATGCCCAACGATGCGACCTCGACCGCGCGTTCGGTGCAAAAGCCCTTGACCAGCGGGACCATGAATTCGGCCTCTGCGATGGTCTCGGGATCACCCCTGTGGTGCGCCATGTCCAACAGCCCCGCAGTCGCAGCGGCCATCGCCCGTCCGCCTTCGGTCAGGCTGCGCATCCGCATCAACATGCGGCGCACGTCGGGGTGTTCGATGATCGGAACGGCGTGCTTGCTCTTACCATTCACAGGGCGGCTCTGCACGCGGTCGCGCGCGTAGGCCAAAGCCCGCTGATAAGACCGCTCGGAGAGCGCAATCCCCTGCACACCCACCGAGAACCGCGCGGCGTTCATCATGATGAACATGTGTTCCAGCCCGCTATTTTCCTCGTCGATCAGGAATCCGGTGGCATCGTCGTATTCCAGCACAGCCGTCGGGCTGGCACGCACGCCCAGTTTGTGTTCGATGCTGACACAGTTGACCGCGTTCTCGGCCCCCGGCGTACCGTCCGGTTCCACCAGTTTCTGCGGCACGATGAAAAGGCTCAACCCCTTCGGCCCGGATGGCGCATCAGGTGTGCGCGCCAACACGAGGTGAATGATGTTCTCGGTCAGATCATGGGCGCCATAGGTGATGAAAATCTTCGTGCCAGAGATGCCATAGGTGCCGTCGGCGCGCCGCACCGCCTTTGTCGCCACCCGGCCCAGATCGCTGCCCGCCTGCGGTTCGGTCAGGTTCATCGTGCCGGACCAGCGTCCTTCGATCAGCGGCCCAAGGTAGGTGGCTTTCTGCTCGTCCGAGCCGGTCAGCAGCAGCGCCTCGATCGCCCCGTCGGTCAGCAGCGGACAAAGACCAAAGCTCATGTCGGCGGCATTCAGCATCTCTATCGCTGCCGCGCCCACGGCACGCGGCAGCCCGATGCCGCCATATTCCGCCGGATGGGTCAGCGCCTGCCAGCCCATTTCGATAAACCGAGCATAGGCCTGCGCGTCACCTTCGGGCATGGTCACACGGCCATTCTCAAACCGGGCACCCAAGGTGTCGCCGACATGAGACAATGGCACGATCTGTTCGGCGCAAAACCGGGCATAGCTTTCCAGTGCGGCACCGATATCCGACAGCTCGCAGTCAGAATACGCGTCCATATCGGACACCCTTTCCCAATGGGACAGGTGTTCGATACAGAACATCAAATCTTGCACGGGCGGCAGATAGGACATTCGAGGCACTCCAAGGTAACTATTGCTTCCTGTCATTTATCTGGTGAATAACTTGCCAATAAGCTCATTTTATGCCAAAATTATATCAGATCACGCCATCGAGCCCCCATGACCAGTCATGATCCTATCTCTCTGACGACCGTTTCGGCGGGGTTCATCCAGGACTGGCTCGACGCTCTGAACTCTCGATGCACACCGCAGGCGATGGCCTCTCTGCTGGAGCGCTCGGGTCTGCAAACCAACCCCATGGTGCCCACGCAGCGCGTGACGCTCAAGGAAATCGCCACCCTTTACCAGCTGGCCGCGCCGGAGACCGGGGATGAAATGATGGGGCTCTGGAGCCGCCCGATCCGCCCTCGCGCTTTGCAGCATCTTTTGACCGTGCAGCGTGAGGCGAGCAGCCTGGTCTCAGCGCTGTTTCGGTTCTCGACGTTCTGGAACCTGCTCCTGGATGATTTTCGCCTGGAATTGCGGAACAGCTATGAGGAGGTGGAGCTGTCATTGATCCCTTGCTCCCCGGACACCAAGCCCCAGCGATTTGGTCACATGCTGATCCTCAAATTGGCGCATGGGCTTCTGTCTTGGCTGGGCGGGTCGGAAACCTCGGTGAAAGAGATACGCTTTGCCTTTGCCCGTCCGCATTTCGCGGCAGACTACGCGGTGGTTTTTCCCTGCCCGGTCGCGTTCGACGCACAGCATACCAGCATCCTATTCGATCCGCGCCACTTTGACCGTCCGATCACCCGCAGTCCGGCTGAAGCATCCGTGTTTCTAAAACGGGCGCCGCTTGATTGGATTTTCACCAGCTCGCGCGCCCACACGAACAGCCTTCGCGTCCGCGCCTTTCTTTACGGAGCGACATGGCAGAGCTGCCAACTTCCGGATGCGGCCCACGCCCTGAAGATGACGCCCCGGACGCTGAACCGCCGCCTGAAGGAGGAAGGAACATCCTTTCAGGACATAAAGGACGCTCTGCGCCGCGACATCGCTATCCGCGCGCTTCAGCAAGGGACGGACAGTATCGAACAGATCGCCTTTGATACCGGCTTTTCCGCACCGTCGAACTTCCACCGGGCCTTTCACAAATGGACCAACCGGACGCCCGGATCTTACCGATTGCAAGTTCGGGTTCGAACATTGACATCTCTTCACGGGTGATCTGATCCGGCACTTTTGCCACTGTGTGAGGTGCCCCTAGATTTGTAGATGCTTTGCTTGGTAATTTTGGAACCAAGGAGAAGCGCGGATGTCATCGCAAAATCAGTTTACGAAAGAGTTCAAAAGGGACGCTGTGGCGCAGATTGTTGACCGCGGCTATGCGGGCAGCGAGGTGGCCGAGCGGTTGGGTGTGAGCACCAAGTCGCTTTACACATGGAAGGCGCAGTTTGCGACGCCTGCCGAGGTTCGTGAGGCTGAGGCGGATCTGGCCCTTGAGCTCCGTCGGGTGAAGAAGGAACTGGCGCGCGTCACCGAGGAGCGCGACATATTAAAAAAGGCCGCCACATACTTCGCGCGAGAGTCCCGTTGAAGTATGGTTTCATCCGGGCTCATCGATCCGAGTTTTCGGTTCGGTCAATGTGCCGTGTGCTTATGGTCCACGTCAGCGGATTTTATGCATGGCTTAAAGAACCGTTAAGCCAGCGTGCGCAGGACGATGAACGGCAGACAGAGTTGATCCGACAGGCTTGGTGCGAGAGCGGCAAGATCTATGGCTACCGCAAGCTGGCCGATGATCTGCGCGATCTCGGCGAGCAGGTTTCTGAGAACAGGGTCGCCCGGCTGGCCAGCCTTGCGGGCATCTTGGCCCAGATTGGCTACAAGCGCCGCCCGGGACGATATGGCGGGAAGCCTGCTGTCGTCGCGTTCAACACTCTGGATCGGCAGTTCGAAGTAGATGCGCCCGACAAGGTCTGGGTCACGGACATCACCTACATCAAGACCCACGAGGGCTGGCTGTATCTGTCTGTCGTTATCGACCTCTTCTCACGGCGTGTGGTAGGCTGGTCCGCGCAACCCCGCATGACGACCGACCTGGCGCTGCAGGCCTTGCTTGCAGCGGTCTGGCGACGCAAACCCAAGACGAAGGTGATGATTCATTCAGATCAGGGGTCGCAGTTCACCAGCCGTGAGTGGCAAGTATTTCTCAGCCAGCACAACCTGCAAGCCAGTATGAGCCGGCGTGGGAATTGCCACGATAACGCTGTCGCCGAAAGCTTCTTCCAACTCTTGAAGCGGGAACGGATCCGTCGCCGCACCTACCCGACACGCGAAGCCGCAAGGCAGGACGTTTTCGACTACATCGAGATGTTCTACAACCCAAAGCGCAAGCACACGAACAACGGCATGCTGTCACCCGTTGACTTCGAAACCAGACAGCAGAAACTGAACGAAGCAGGTGTCTAGGAAACTAGGGGCACCTCAAAAGTCACTTCTGAAATCTGTGGAATCCATTGTATTTGGCGCACAAATCTTGGCAGCGCGCTTATGTCCGGCTGCGCGCCGGGTCAGGGCGCGTTTCTCGCCTGAGCGATTAACGTCACTTTTGAAAGACTTTGCTCCTCATCGTGCCATTTGCTTGGTGCGACACCCGTTTCCCGCAGAAACTCCCGGTTGAAGTTGGATTTGGTGTTGAAGCCGCTTTCCAGCATCGCCTCGGTAACGCTCATGCCGTCGCGGATCAATTGGCAAGCATGACGAATGCGCCATGAATTGATGAACCGCGAGACATTGGTTCCGGTCACGCGATTGACCGCAGCTGACAGACGCTTTTCGGGAAGATGCAGTCTACGGGCGAGGCGTGCTAGGGTCAGGTTGGGATCAAGATGCATCGGCTCCCGCTTCAGAAAAGCTTCGAGATTGGCGACGATCTGAACGTCTTCCTGACTGGTTTGAGGAGGTGGAGCGGCCGCGGGCTGGCCGTCGTCGCCTGCGGCGCCGCATGCAGAGGGGCTCCCGCTGAGCAGCCCGACAACGAGCAGTACCAGCGATGAGGACGCCGTAACCATCCAGCCGACCCAATCCGCGTTCCCCGTGGCATAGGCGACGGCGATCAACACATCGCTGACCGATGATGCTAACAAGGCCCATCCGAGGACCTGCCAGATCATTGCCGGGACGCGCCCCGCATCCAGCCTGGCGAGTGGCATGTCCTTTGCGCCCCGCAATTGGAGGAGGATCGCGCCGCCATACGCGGCGAAGACAAGCGGCACGACAAAGTCGATCGTCTCGGGCGCAAAGAGCCGACAGAACAGGGTGAATGCCGGGGTGGCTGTGTGGGCGGCCATGGCACGCAGGGACATCCGGCTGACCAGCGCGTCCTGAAACGTGATCCAGGCCAAGGGCGGAACGATTGTTGCGCTGACCGGCAAGATGGGGCGTAACCCTTCAACACCATAGCCTCCGACAAGCGTCACAAGACCGGATTGCGCGGCGCAGGCGGCAAGAAATGCCACAAGAAGCGGCCTCCCACCGGACAGCAGGGTCCGCAGGGCAAGATAGCCCAGAACAAAGGCGACGAAGGCTAGGATCGGAAGCATGGGCATGGGGCTACTATTGTCCAAAAACCGGATCGTGACGACCTGAATCCCGAAAACAGGACGCCGGTGGGACCTTTTTCGCTGCATCCGTCGGGCAACGTTCAACGAGGAGGTTCCCATGCAACGTCTTGCTCTTTCTTTCGTTCTTGCCCTGTCCCAAGCCGTACCTGCAGCTGCGGACATGCTTCCGGGCTATGACAGGTTCGACTTGATGGCCGACCATCGGTCACGGCCGATCGCCGCTTCGATTTGGTATCCTGCCGCAAACCGCACCTACCGCGCTCCAGTTGGAGACGGGCCGATCTTTGACCCTACCTTTGCCTATGTCGGGCCTGCCATTGCGGAGGGAGAGCATCCTCTTGTGCTCCTGTCGCATGGGTCGGGCGGCAATGCGGAAAGTCTCGGCTGGCTCACCAGCGGACTTGTGGCGCACGGCGCGATCGTACTGGCCGTCAACCATCCCGGTTCGACCTCCGGGGACAGCTCTCCGCGCCGCTCCGCCGATCTTGAAGCCCGTGCGAACGATCTGTCGGCCGCGCTCGACATGGTGCTCGCAGATCCGGCCTTCGCGTCCTTCATCGACCCCGACCGGATCGGGATCGTCGGATTTTCCCTGGGCGGCGCGACAGCACTGGGCATGGCCGGTGTGCGCTTCGACGGTGAGGTTCAGGATGCGAACTGCACGACGGATCCGGACGCCGCCGATTGCGTGTTCTTTCGGCTTGGAGGTGTCCGGTTCTCGAATTATCCCGGATACGAGGCCGACGCACGCGACCCTCGCGTCACTCGGGCGGTCGTCGTTGACCCCGGCTTCGGAGGGTCCGTCGAGCCGGAAAGCCTGGGCGACGCGCTTGCGGGGATGACGCTCATCAACCTTGGCGAGGCAGACCGCCTGGGGGCCGCTGATGTGGGTCCTAGTGGCAACAACCTGGCGAACCGACTCCCTGCCGCGACCTATGTGGAGATCGCGCCCGCCAATCACTTCACTTTCTTGGGCACCTGCAAGACCGGCGCAGCCGACCTGCTGGAAGAGGGTGGAGATGATCCGATCTGCACCGATCCAGAAGGTGCTGATCGGGAGGCCGTTCATGGCCAATTGGTTGATGCCATCGCTGCGGGCCTCGGTCTCTGAGGCGGATCGGTTGCTCATTAATTCGAAGCGGTGCGACCATTGGCAAACCGTCCAAAGGCCGCACCGCGCTGCCGGAACTCAACCGTTTCTGTGATGGACCGTAAAGACGGGAGTTGAGCAGCACAGGACAATCAGACGTTTTTGTCAATTCCGTCGGGAAACAGAATAGACGCCTGAAAACCGGCGACGGGGGACAGTTTGCGATGGTAGACGTGGCATATGTTATTTGATCTCCCTGACCACGCGACTCTCTATGCTGCGCTGCTTGCCCGCGATGACCGTTTTGATGGGCAAGCCTTTGTGTGCGTGTCGTCCACTGGCATATTCTGTCGGCTGACTTGTCCGGCCCGCAAACCGAAGCCGGAAAACTGCACCTTCTTCGCCACGATTGGCGACTGTATCGAAGCGGGTTTTCGTCCCTGCAAGCGGTGCCATCCGCTCCAAGCCGCCGCCCTGGCTGATCCGACCATCGCAGCGCTTCTTCATGCGCTGGATGAACGCCCTGACCTGCGCTGGTCAGAAGGGCATATCGAACAGCTCGGCTACGATCTTTCTACCGTGCGACGCTCCTTCAAGCGGCAGTTCGGCATGACCTTTCTGGAGATGGCACGCCAGCGCCGCCTGCGCGAAGGGTTCGAGACGCTGGCCACAGGCGGCAAGATCATCACCGCCCAACATGATGCAAGCTTTGAATCCTCAAGTGCTTTTCGGGCGGCTTTTGCGCGTCTTCTCGGATGCTCCCCGGCTGATTTGCGCGCGGACCGGTTGCTGCGCGCGACGTGGATACCGACCTCGCTGGGTGACATGATCGCAGTCAGCAGTCGCAGCCATTTGCATTTACTAGAATTCGTGGACCGGAAAGGTCTGCCTGCCGAACTGGCGCGATTGCAGGCAGCGTCAAAGGAAGGGATCGGGATTGGCGCTCTGCCCCCAGCAGAACAGGCTGCGGAGGAGCTTGCAGACTACTTTGCAGGCCGATCAAGCCGCTTTCTGACGCCGTTGGCCATGGCAGGCAGCGCCTTCACGAGGCAGGTCTGGGCAGCGCTTCGAGAGATCCCCGTTGGCGAGACGCGCAGCTACTCAGATATCGCTCGGCAGATTGGGCGACCTGCGGCAACACGGGCAGTAGCGCGCGCCAACGGCGCTAACCAGATCGCACTGATGATACCATGCCACCGCGTGATCGGAGCGGACGGCTCACTGACCGGCTATGGCGGCGGCCTCTGGCGAAAACAGCGGCTGATCGAGATCGAGCGGCACCTCAAGACATCGCAGAAAGAGACAATCAAATGACATCACAGATCGACAAGGCTGAATTTTTCCGCAGCCTGCACACCCCTCATGATCCACTCATCCTCTACAACATCTGGGATGCAGGCAGCGCGACGGCGGTCGCAGCGGCCGGCGCGAAAGCCATCGCGACCGGTAGCTGGTCAGTGGCTGCGGCTCAGGGCTATCAGGATGAGGAAGTGCTCCCACTTGATGACGCGCTGGCGGTGGTGGCAAGGATAACGCGCAGCGTGGATCTTCCCGTCACGGTGGATTTCGAGGGTGGCTATGCCGCTGACCCCGAAACGGTTGGCCAGAACGTCCGCCGTCTGTTGGCGCTTGGCGTTATTGGCCTCAACTTTGAGGATCAGGTGGTGGGCGGCAAGGGCCTGTACAGCATCGAGGATCAGGTGGCGCGTTTGCGCGCTGTCCGTGAAGCTGCCGATAGCCTGGGTGTTCCAGCCTTCATCAACGCGCGCACAGACGTTTTCTTGAAGGCTGCACCGGATTCGGAGCATGCAAATCTGCTCGAAGATGCTTTGGCGCGCGCTGCGGCCTATACCGAAGCGGGCGCAGACGGTTTCTTTGTGCCGGGACTGACAGATAAAACGTTGATCCGGCAGATCTGCGAAGAAGTCGCTCTGCCTGTCAACGTGATGATGGCAGCCGATCCGGAAAACATCAGTGACGTGGCTGCCCTTGGTGTTTCGCGCATCAGTTTCGGGCCTCACCCATACATTAGCCTGACCTCAGCCTTGAAGCGCGAAGCGAGCGCTTGCTTCTGATGGTGAGGCCAGCGCCTTGATGCGGATCGTCTCTACAGGGCTGGGGGGGTATAGGCGGCAGCGGCCCTTGACGGAGAGCGCGGTGAATTCCCGGTTCTGCGCCCTCACCACCAACATGCTGCAGAGCGTCAAACGACCGCTTGTTTCAGCCGAACCTCTTGCGCCACGTTTCACAACGCATCGCATCCCGCGAGTTATAGGCTTCCAGGGCCTCTGCAGGGCTGAGGACGAATTGCTCTTCACGGTCTTCACCAAGGGCTGTCAGGCGCATTGAGTACCATGCCGTGACACCTCCGCGCGGTGGTGCATCAAATGTTGGAAATTCAGGACCACCGCTTGCATCGTTGAGCCACGTATTGGCGAGAGATGGATTCAGCACCATTGCACGGGCGAGACTGATCGCATCGGCAGACCCATCCGCCAAAACACTTGCTGCTTGATTCCTTGTCTCAAATCCACCTGTAAGCATGATCGGAATGGATGTAATCTTCTTTGCCTGTCTGGCGAAGTCGGTGAAGTAGGGACCGGTAGAGGACGTGCCTTCTGAGCTTGATGCAGCGCCCGGGAAGTAGGTGCCTCCACTGATATCGATCAGGTCGACTGATGTTTCATCGAGCAATTGAACGAGCCGCAAAGCATCGTCAGTCGTCAAGCCGCCATCAAGCTGGTCAGTCGAGTTTATTTTGATTCCAATTGGATAAGCGGGTCCGATGGCCTGCCGAACGGCGTCGATAACCTCACCAATAACGCGAAAACGTCTTTGGACCGTGCCGCCATAAGCGTCTGTCCGATGGTTGAACAGTGGCGACAGAAACTGGCTGAACAGAAACCCGTGACCGGCATGAATCTGTACACCGCCAAATCCAGCTTTCTGTGCGAGGCGCGCCGCTTGTGCGTAGGTTCGGGGCAAGTCATGAATCTCCGCCAAAGACATGCCATCACAATGAAGTCCTTTGACGGCAATGGAAGAGGGCCCTTTCGGGTCGCTGATCGGCCCGTACGCCAATGCTCCCGCGTGACCGAGTTGTGGCCAGATATGCGAACCGTTGGTCGATCCGCGTTTCGCCAATGTTTGCAGTGCAGTCAGGTTTGCGTCTGGCACCAGTACGAGATTACCAGGTTTTTCCGGATAGTGTGGATTTGTCTGCACCTCACCGATCAGCGATAGCGCTGCACCCCCTTCAGCCCATCGCTCATACAAGCGCGTTTGCACCTCGGTGGGATTGCCTGCACCATCACCAAGGGAGTCGGACATGGCAGATTTCACGAGACGGTTCTTCAGCCGCACACCGCAGGGCAGGTCCAGTGGTTGGCCAAGCAGGTTCTTTGCGTTGTTGCCAAACTTATTCATCTCCACTCTCCATCTGAATATTTCGATATTCCGTTTTTGTTAGGCAAGATTCAACCGGGATAGGTTTCCTTGCCTGCAAGCTACGTTTTTAAAAGTTCGTCCTGGACTGCCGCAAGGAACGCTTGGATGTTCTCTTCGTCGCGCCGATAGAATGTCCACTGGCCATGGCGTTCTGCCTTCACAAATCCCGCTTGTTTCAGCAATCCCATGTAGTTCGAGATTGTGGACTGAGACAGTTTCGCTTTCTCCTGAATGTATGCGACACAAACACCTTCAAGATCCTCGTGTCCCGGTAGCGCAGGAGGAAAGTTGGAACGGTCCTTGAGCCATTCCAGAATCCTGCGGCGTATCGGATTGTTCAGTGCTGATATTGATCTCTCAAGGTCCATAAATCGAGATACCTCGATATATAATGCGGTGTCAAGACAGCGTCCAGTTGGCCAAAGCAGACATTGGCGCTGCCGCAGCTAAAGTCCGCTGCGTCGGTTCTGCCGCAAACTTTTTCTAATGTTGGATGGGGCCGAGCTGCGGACAGCACGCTTTGCCGTCGCCAGAAGACCCTGAATGTCAGCCTTCCATATCGCGGAGAACCCGGACCGCTGAACCTGTTGATCGACAGTACCGGCATCAAATCCGAAGGGGAGGGGGTGAGTGGAACGCGCGCAAGCATGGTGGCCCGAAGCGGCACGTTTGGTGCAAGATACACATAGGGATCGATGCAGAAACGCTGGAATTCCGGGCCATGGAAGCGACGACCAGTAACGTCGGTGACGCGCTGATTCCGCCTGAATTGCTAAACCAAATCCCGCCCGATCAGGATATTGGGTCCTTAACCGCCGACGGCGAATACGGCACGCGCAAGTGTCACGACGCAATTGCCGCCCGCAATACCCATACCGTCATCCCACCCCGCAAAAGTACCAAGCCGTGGAAGCCCACAAACGCGGGCGCCATCGCTCGGAACGACGAGGTAAGCGCGCCTCGATACCTCGGCTGAGCTATCTGGCGACAGTGGAGCGGATACCATCGCCGGAGCCGCGTCGAGAGCAAGATGCATTGTGTGAAACTGATGGGGCAGAGCCTCACGGCGCGGGACTTCGACCGGCAGATTGCCGAAATCCAAGTCCGCATCGCCGTGCTCAACCGCTACACCGCACTTGGCATACCCGTCACTGTGCCCAGAGGGTAACTGTGTCCGGGGACAGCGGAAGACCGTCCTTCAAACGATTTGTGCAACATGTGTAACCGGCCCTTGCGCAAGAGGTATTTTCAGAGCTAATCTTGGCGCGTCATCGGGTGCTGACATGTGTCCGGCCTCATGATGCGGCCTCTTACATGCCGCAGGCCCGTATGGTGTTCGAAGGTCGGGTCCAGATCAAAGCCGCGTGCTCGATGGCACTCTGTTGCACACTGGTTCTCCCGATCCCGTCTCACGACTGTTGCGCCAAACTGCTCCTTGCCCTCTTATGCTCCGACGTTCTCGCGACCGATGGTCGGCTTATGCCGCCGTGGCCGGAGACTGGTAGACGCCGCCCCGGGTGACGTTGCCCCCAACTTTTATCCAGCGTGAGCGAGACTCCGGGTTTGAGTTTTGCCGTTTTCGGCGGATTGGGCAACGGGGTCTGGCGCGGAGCTTTGCGTATTGCGCAGCGTCAGGCCCCGTTGCGGGGTGAAGGTCTGTGCGAACTCGGCGGGCGTTTGCCAGCCGAGGCGGGAATGGGGGCGTTCGGTGTTGTAGTCCTTGCGCCAGGCGGCCAGCGTGACGCGAGCATGGTTCAGGGACGGAAACAGGGTCTCGTTCAACAGCTCATCGCGTAGTCGACCGTTGAAGCTTTCGATGAAGGCATTCTGGGTCGGCTTGCCTGGCGCGATGTAATGCCAGTCGATCTTGCGGTCATCGGCGAAGGTCAGGATCGCGTTCGAGGTGAACTCGGTCCCATTGTCGCTGACCACTGTTCCGGGCTTTCCACGGGCCTCGAACAGCGTCGCCAGTTCACGCGCCACTCTGGCCCCGGACAGCGAAGTGTCGGCGATGAGCGCGAGGCATTCGCGGGTGCAGTCATCGACCACGGTTAGGATTCTGAACCGGCGGCCATCCGTCAGTTGATCGGATACGAAGTCCAACGACCAGCGCTGGTTCGGCATCAGCGGCAACACCATCGGGGCCCGTGTTCCCATGGCACGTTTGCGCCCACCGCGACGGCGCACATGCAGCCGCTCTTCGCGGTAGATGCGGAACAGCCGCTTGTGATTGACCTCATGGCCCTCACGCCGCAAAAACACATGCAGACGCCGATAGCCGAACCTGCGGCGAACTCGTGCCAGTTCCTTCAGCCTCTCCCGCAGCGCGGGATCATCCTGCCGGATCGCCTCATAGCGCATCGTCATCCTGCAGCAGCCGATGACCCGACACGCCCGCCGTTCGCTCATCCCGTGGCCTTCCACAAGATGTGCGACCGCTTGCCGCTTCGCGGCGGGCGTCACCATTTTTTTCCGAGCAAGTCTTTCAGAGCCGAGTTGTCCAACATGGCGTCGGCGAGCAGCTTCTTCAGCTTCCCGTTCTCATCCTCAAGCGCCTTCAGACGCTTCGCCTCACTGACATCCATGCCGCCATACTTGGCTTTCCATTTATAGACAGTTGCATCGCTGACACCGTGCTTGCGGCACAGATCGCCCACGGAAATACCAGCCTCATGCTCTTTCAGGAGGCCAATGATCTGATCTTCGGTAAATCTGCTGCGCTTCATCTCTGGTCCTTTCGGTTGGGCCAGAGTCTATCTCAAACTGGATTAGATGCAGGGGGCAACGTCAAGAGATGCCTGCCCCGTAAGGGTTGACCTTCTCATGCAGCGCGTTGACGCCGAAGCTGAGGCAATGCGCCAGCAAGGCCATACGGCTGCCCTGGTCAAGGACCGTCAGATAGTCCCAGAGCGCTGCATCGTCGCCAAGCGGCAGATCGGCTTCCCATTCCGCGTGACGCTCGTCGACCAGCTTTGCCACCACGCTGTCCTTCAGATCGGGCGCCTGTGCAGACATGTAGACGTGGCGCACTGAGGCTTCGAGACAGCTTCCCGAAGAAGAGGAGGTGCGGAAGGTGTCCGTCACCAGCTTCAAAAGCAGCAGCGTCAACGCCACGTCGGGCGAGCGCCCGATCGCTTCACGCAGCGCCAGCGTCCGGTGGGCCGTCAACTCCATGACCAACCGCTCGGGCAGTGGCTTCAGCGCCCCGTCATCCTCATCCTCCGGCAAGTCAGCTCCGATCGGTTGGCCACCCGACATGATGACGGTTCCGCCATGAGCGGCACTGGCATGGCCATCGGTGAGATCACGATCGCCCCCCTGCCCCGCCACCGCAGGATCAGTACCATCCTGGACCGCGGTCTCCTCAACGGGCTCATCCTCTGGACGCACATACCCGCGATAGACTGCCAGCGCACCGTAGCGGTCGAGCGTGACGAACGCCCCTGCCCGCCCGATCTCTGTCTGATCGAAGATCAACGGCCGGGTCTCGATCTTTTCCATCTCCGTTTCCAACACGCCAAGCCGTGTGTCGATATCGTCGGGGATTTCATCCTGACCCGCGTATTCTTCCTCGAGCGCCCGATACTCGGCGAGCAGCTTGGCATGGGCCGCACCTTCGTCATCCGTCATTGGTGCCGGATCGCCAGACAGGGATCGCAGGCCGTGGCTGTAGCCGTAGGGCAGGTCAAGTGCGACCTCGACCCACTTCCAGCCCTCAACGGCAACCGTCTCAGCCTCGGCCTGGAGTTTTTCTGTCACCAGCCGATCAAGCAGGGCAGGGTCCTCGAGCCAGCCACCGTCATCGCCCTGAAAGAGGTCATGCAGCATCGTGCCGCCCGCCGCTTCATAGGCCTCAATACCCACAAAGACCGCACGCCGGTCTGACGCCCGAACCGAGGTCTCGGTCAGCATGCGCCGGATCTGGAATGGCTCCTTGTTCCAGGATGAATGGATCACATCCCAGACCTGGACCTGACGCGCGTGATCGGGGTTCACGGTGAAGGCCATGAGCTGCTCCAGCGTCATGCCATCCTCGGCATAGACCTCAAGAAGGGCAGGGGCGACGGAGGCAAGTTTCAGGCGCTGCTTCACGACCTGCGGCGTCACGAAGAAGGCCGCAGCAATCTCTGCGTCGCTCTGACCCTTGTCCCGCAGGGCCACAAACGCGCGGAACTGGTCGAGCGGGTGCAGGGCGACGCGCTGCATGTTCTCGGCCAAGGAATCGTCCTCGGCCAGGATATCGGACGCAGCATCGCGAACGATGCAGGGAATGGGCGTGGTCTTTGCCAAACGCTTCTGCTTCACCAGCAAGGACAAGGCTTGGAACCGGCGGCCCCCGGCCGGGATTTCGAACTTGCCGGTCTCGGTGCCATCGTCAGCCAGGACGGGCCGCACGCTCAGGCTCTGCAAGAGGCCCCGGCGGGCGATGTCTTCCGCCAATTCCTCGACGGACACGCCAGCCTTGATGCGCCGCACATTGGACTGGCTCAGCACCAGCTTGTCGAAAGGGATATCCCGCGAAGGGGACATGGTGATTTTCTGGACAGCTTTCGTCATCAGATATTCTCCACGACGGGCGTCGGAAGCCACTCTCCCGATCTCACTTCCCGTCACCCTCAAACCAACACTCCTTTCCCTCTCATGATCGTTCTTGACCGCGGTCAAGAAGTTCATGTGGGAGCAAGTTGTGTGCGTAGGATCCTTTCGAAATAGGCGTCAGGGTGTTTGATCGTGTCTGCTCTTGCTATCAGGTAGTCGAAGACGAGAAGCAGTTTTCCCGCGCCAGCTTTCTGGATGCCATACCGAAGTTCGTCTTGGCTTATTCTAAGTAATCGACCGAGGTCGTATAGAATGCGGGTAAGGGCTTCTCCTGTCCGCGGCGGTTCTGGGAAAAATCCTGCAACATGGGTGAAATCTTCCCATGCCATGCGTGCTGGGTCTCGGTTCATCGTCGGCTTGGTTTGCGCGGTTTGTTCACCGCGATTGACCGTAGCGGGAGCATTCTTTTTAATTTCTTTTTTTATAGACTCTATGTGCCGGACATTTTGTCCGTTTGTGGCGGGCAGATAGTTGGATTCTGGTTCATAAGGTCGGTGTTCGACAGTTTGTAAATTATCTTCGGAACTAGCTTCTGTTGCGGCATGGTGTTCACCGTAGCTTGGGTCGGTATCGGCTCCGAGGGCTCTAAGTTCCGAGATAACGCTCAGGACTGCATCAACGGTTAATGTTGCTCGACGCAGGACATTTCTGATCATGTTGAGGGTAGAGAGCTTTGCTTCATCGAAGCGCGTCCGTTGGAGTAGCGAAGCTCGTAGGGCCAACGCCTCAGCCTTCAGTGAGCGCAAGCGCTCGCGTTCTTCGGTGAGTTGCAAGGCTTGTGTCGCGAGCGAGCCGTACCTCTCGATCAAGGGCTTCAGGTCGATACCGAAGGCATCTCTGATAACGCCTCCATACCGCAGCGGAAAGCGTTTGCAATTTGCTGAATTCTTGCGTTGGATCAGTTCAGCAGCTGAGAGGCGTCCCAGGCTGCGTCGAAGTGTTCTCTCATCGAGTCCATTGGCGCGCTCTGACAGAGAAGCGTTCGATGGGAACACGACAGTGAGCGTAAGTCGCTGGCTGTCCTGAATCTCACGTTCTTTGCGGGGTAGGAAGCTAATGAGCGCGGTCAGAACGGCGAGGTCATTGGTTGTGAGACCGAGCTCCTTCCTCAGTACGCGAACTGGGCCCAGAAGCTCATAAGGGTTAGGGCAGGGCAGAGTTGTCCGTTCCGCCAGGGCGGTTGTTGTTTCAGTTGCATGTCTCATGGTGTTTCGGAAGAAAAAGCTTCCCAGTTCACCGCGAGCGGTGTTGAAATCGATTCGTTTTGGGGGTATCAATCAGGTGTCGAGACTGATTGAGGCCCTTCGGAAGCATCGCTTTCGAGGGGTCTTTCTTTTTCTAGCCGGTCCTCCTTTCGTTTTCTGCTCGTTGCTTTTGATGTCTTGACCGCGGTCAAGACACGGGGTCGTCACTTTGGCCCGTCTTGACCGCGGTCAAGAAGCTCCGTGACCAGCTTCCGGACTGCCTCCTCAACACGAGGGACAAGATCAGCGTCCACATCGATGGTGATGCGGTTGCCCTTTCGGCCGATCTTCACGCGCTCACTGGGATGTGTCTTCTGTGTCGATGGTTTAGTGGCTGTCAGCAAGGCAACCGCCGCTTCGAGACGGTCGGGGCCCGGTATGTTGCGAGGGATTTCGCTGGCAACTTCTCGGGCTCTCGCGACGTCTTTCTCGCACAGCCTGAAAAGCTTTTCCCAAACCCGTCGGCCAACGCCGTGTGCAGGTCCGATAGCCTGGATCAGTTCCATCGGGATGCCCGTAGCGATACGGTTCATCCTCGAGACGAGCGATTCATCGATCTGAAGTGCCCGATACGCGATCGTTTGAGCGTTCTTGCGCGTTTCGTCGGTTTTCCCAAGTTCTCGAATGATCCCGGCGACAAACAGAGCCCTTTCGATGAACGATGGGTCTTGGCGTGCATTATTCTCTACGCCTTGGGCAATGAGAGCGTCCTCGTCGGTCATCTCCATGACTGTGGCGCGCACTTTCTGACCAAGTTGGCGACAAGCGAGAAGCCGACGGCGTCCATAGACGATCTCAAGCGCACCGTCCTGGGTTCGGCGAACCAGCACTGGAACCTTTTGACCGTGCTCGCGGATCGACGAGACAAGCTCATCCAGACCATCGCTTGGATCGATGCGGTCCATGACCGCGGACATCCGTATGGCGCTTGGGTCGATCAGCCGCGTGGCGTGTTTATCCTCTTCGAGCACGGATGCTTGTGCGCGAGCTACGGTCGGGCTCGTTCGCTTCACATCCAGATCCTCGTCCGAAGGCGGCGTTTTGCCCATCGCGTTCTTGAGTGAGTCCCCGAAGACCTTACGCGCCATGGCTACGCCCCCATGCTTTCAGGATTTCGCGTTCGACTTCGTCGGTCACGCGCGAGACGGACTCGATCGCGCGCTCGTAAGTCCTGCGGTTCACGTCGCGAGGTTCGACCTCGAAGATGCTCTGCTGGGTGTTCGCAGCATCACCCACGGCTGTTGATTTCAGGAACTCGGCAGATAGGACGGCATCCCCGAGGACTGTCCGAAGCAGAGACGAAATCTGCACCTGCGGACCATCCGTATTTTCGTAGCGGGTGATCAGAACTCGCACGAAGTTCAGTCCATGTTCCGGGGCGTGTGCCTCGACGACGCCCATTAGGTTGCTCGCCATGCCCAGAAAGCTCGCCAGCGACATGACATCGAGCATCGACGCGTTGAGCGGGATCAGGACCCCGGTCGATGCAAAGAGGGCAGAGATCACCGAGAAGTTCAGCTGCGGTGGGGTGTCAAATATCACCACATCATATTGGTTGAGGACGGGCTCAAGCGCTTCCCGGATGCGGCTATGAAACGTGGTGGCGCCGTGTCTGAAGCTCAGGGCGACCTCGAACTCGTACTCCATGATGTCCATGGATGCCGGGATCAGATCCACGGTCGGGAAGTTTGTTTTGCGAATGATCTCTGCTGCGGGCAGTGGATCATCGGATCGGATAAGATCGTATGACGTCGGCATATCCGGATCCAGCTCGGGAGTAACCCCGAATAGGTTTGTCAGACTTGCCTGGCTGTCGAGGTCGATCAGCAAGACCCGGTATCCGCGCAGACCCAGTAGTTGTCCTACATGGGCAACAGATGACGTCTTTGCCGAACCACCCTTCAGGTTGAAGATCGTCAAGACCTGACAAGCCTCTCCCGGTCTTCTGTGCGGGTGTTCTTCTGGCTTGATCCTTCCAGTCTCGAGAAGTACGCGTTGTGCCTCGACCATCTCCTCGGCAGAGAAGCTACGGCGGTTGCCCCCCTCCAGAACACCTTCGGGGAAGCCTTCGAGGTTTGACACATGATGGCGGAAGGTGTTCTGGTTAATGCGAAGAAGTTCAGCCGCTTCCCGCATGGCGAAGCGGCGGAGGCCCTTCTGAGCGTCCGGTGGGAAGGTTTCCTGCGCATGTTCACGCAACCGACTACCAAGCCGCTTGGACATGACTTCAAATCTCTGGGAGGCCCGTATCCCGTTCATCACTGCCCTCAAGTCTTTATTGTTTTGCAAAGCTTAACAGATATTGTGGATAAATCCAGACCAAACCGTTGAGCGGCCTGGAGGCGTTGAAGGCACCCATTTCTGTCGACGGTAAACTGTTAAAAATCAGCGTCTTGGGCGACTGCGCTCTCACTTTACTTCAACACCTCGTTGCCAGCTGCGAAGTGACCACAAGATGTATTGTGAGTGCGTAGAGAATTCAGTCGGCAGAATCGGTTGGACGATTCTCCGGGATCTCAGTCGAGCAACCTCAGCCTCTCGGCCCGCTCCAGCAGCATCTTCACCGACGAAGGCTGCCAGCTTGTCCGCCCGCGGGGCGTGCGCTCGCGCATCGCTTCCAGCCGGGTGCAGATCGCCTGGAGCGTAATGCCGGGATCCGCGCCCTTGATGGCGGCGACGATGGCGGGCAGGCGGTCGTCGGTTTCGCGGCGGCCGGCGCGCGCTAAAACTGTCTCGGGCAGGAAGCCGTCGCGGACATAGGCCTTCACGGCGCGCAAGAGACGGCCTTGGGTCCAGCGACGCGCCTCGGGCAGGGGGCCGTTGATGATGCGCACCACGTCTTCCCAGGCCAAGTCGGGGCGCAACCGGCGCACATGGGGCACCCAGTCCTGTGCCGTCTCGTTCAGACGCTCCATGTAGCCGTCCTGTCGCGCCAGCCGCACCTTGCGAAGAGCAGCAGGGTCTTTGGCACGCAGTCCGGGGTTTCCGCCCACGCGGCCCTTTGTGCGCGCGCTGGCGAGGCCGGCCTTGGTGCGCTCCCGGATCAGGGCGCGCTCGAACTCGGCCGCAGCGCCCAAAACCTGCAGCGTGAACTTGCCCTGCGGGGATCCGGTGTCGATCGGGTCCTGGATCGAGCGAAAGAACGCCCCCTTGGCCTCCAGCCGCTCGATCACCTCCAGCAGATGCGACAGCGACCGCGCCAGTCGGTCAATGCGCACGACCACCAGCGTATCGCCCTTGCAGATGCGCTCCAACACCCGCGCAAGCACCGGCCGCGCACGATTGCCGCCCGAGGCCTGTTCTTCGTGGATTTCGGCGCAGCCTGCGGATTTCAGGGCCTGCGACTGGGGCAGGGGGGTTTGATCCTCTGTTGAAACGCGCGCGTAGCCTATCAATGGCATCAAAACAGGCCTTTTGCAGTTTCGTATATTATTAATAAACGACCAAATGATAGCGACGAGAGGAGAGGCCGCATGATGGCTGTTCGTCGCCCAAGATCAGCTTCCATTGACCAAAACTGAGCATTGGCATATATTGCCAATAAAGGAGACCCGACCCATGGTGACACGCAACGTTGTCCTGACCGAGACCCAAGACCATCTGGTTCAAGCACTGGTGGCGTCCGGGCGCTACCAGAATGTGAGTGAAGCCATGCGCGCTGGCCTGAGGCTGCTCGAGCAGGAAGAGGCACAGTGGGCCGGGATCCGAAAGGGTCTTCTTGAAGGCCTGGCGCAGGCCAAGGCGGGCGATCTTGCGGAGGGCAGCGGAAAAGATGCAATCCGTCGGGCTTTTGCGACTGCGCGCACGCGATCATGAGTCGATCCTTCCGGCTGAGCCGTCGTGCGGAAGCCAGCCTCACTGAAATCGCCAGATGGACGATCGAAAATTTTGGGCTGCGCCAAGCAGAGCTCTACGAGGCGGAATTGCTCAACTGCTGTGAAAGTATTCTGAACGGTCAGGCCCATAGCCGGAATTGCGCGGTTCTCGTGGATGAGGCTGCTGACTTGCGGTTCGTTAGGGCAGGGGAGCATTTCCTGGTCTTTCTGGATCGATCGGACGAGGTCATCATCGTGGACATCCTCCATTCCCGCAGCGATCTACCTCGCCATATTGCCTCACTTTCAGCTTTGAAGCCCGAAGACTCCTGATCCAAGTCACAACCCCGCTGCCTTGGTCAGGTTCACGCGGAACCTGTCTCGGCGGCGCTGGTAACGGCGGGTCATTTCGGCGCTTGCATGACCAAGCTGCTTCTGGACATAGCGCTCGTCGACTTCTGCCGAGCTGGCGAGACCGGCGCGCAGCGAGTGACCGGAGAACAGCGCCAGGCGGTCTTTCTCAGGAAGGTCGGATCGAATACCGGCGTCCAGGACCGTGCGCTTGATCAGCCGCGCGACATGCTTGTCGTTCAGTCTCGTTTCCCATGCGCGTTTGCCATCCCGCGAGGTGCCGACGAAGACTGGACCGAAGTCGATCTTGGCGAAATGCAGCCATTGCTCGAGCGCATGGACTGGGCAGGTTTGATCCTTGGAGCCACGGCCAACCTCGACCTCGCGCCAGCCGGTCTTGGCATTGAGGGTGAGCAGGGCGCCCTTGTCGAAGATTTCGATCCAGCCGCCCGAGTCCGGCGTGTCGTCCTTGTGAACGTCGAGGCAGACGATTTCAGACCGGCGCAGACCACCTGCATAGCCTATCAGCAGGATCGCCCGGTCCCGCAGACCGCGCAGGTCGTAAGGCAAGGTGGCGACCATCGCGAGAATGTCCTCGGCCAGGATCGCTTCCTTTTGCACCGGCGGACGGGCGTGTTTGCGTTTGATCCCGGCCAGTACGGTGGCGATGTGGCGGTTCTTGCGGTCGAGGGTGAAGCCGCGTTGTGCGTAGTTCCAGCCGAGGCCCGACAGGCGGCGGTCTATGGTGCTGACCGATAGGGGTCGGGACGCCGACTGCGAAGGGGAGGGGCCCGAGCCGCTGGCCAGATCGGCCAGATAAAGCCCGATCATCTCTGGTGATGGAGGCAGCGGTTCCGCGCCCTTCATCCGGCACCAGCGTGCAAAATGTGTCCAGTCCTTGGCATAGGCCTTCAACGTGTTGTCCGAGGCCGCAGCGCGGGCATAGTCCCGGGCCGTGTCCACCAGCCGGTCGAGCGTGCCGGAGCCAGCCACACAGGTGGGGAGAGTCAAAGCCTCGCTGGACGTCGGATCTCTCTCGTCGTCCTCGTTGACGCAGGACCCGTTTGGCGGCGCTGAGCTCGATTTCTCGTGGTTTTCTGACATGGCGCGGAGCATATCTCTTCGTGTCCGATAATGCAAACTTATTGGACATTATAGGTTATCGCAAAGCGGGGCGGTTCATGTGCTATTTGCTGGTAGAAAGCGCCGCAACGATGTAGGCTTCCGGCATGTCATTTGCCCGGCCCGATCACATCAGCGACCTAGACACGCTACCCCGGATGCCCGCCTGGATCACCTCGGTCCGTGTTGAAACCCTTGAAGATGTGGCGTTTTTGTCGGGCGCCGCGCTGACCCACCTGCATCTGGTGTTGGGGCGGGACTGTGTCCCCGAAACCTTGTTGCGGGACAGACTCGCGCTGCGGGCAGCGGAGGCTTGCGTGGGGTTTTCCGGGAGACCGGAACGGGCAGGGGCGTTGCGCGATGCGGTTCACCTTCTGCGTCCCGGCGACCTGCCCGGACCGGCGGGGGAGACCTGTCTGGCCTGGCGTCGGGCGACAGAGCGGGCGGTGTCAGTCAAGGCCCTGAACCGGGCACTTTCCGATCGTTCGGCTCAGACCATCGCTGCCTGGCTTGATGCGGGGCAGGGGGCACCGGTGACCCAGGCTGCGAAGGTGCTGGAGGCGGTGCTGACCGAGGCGCACCGTGCCGAAGTTCCGGCGCTGATCCTGGCGGAGGCGACCCTGGCGCAGGCCCTCGGATGGGATCATCTCGTACCACTGCTGGCTGCGGGTCTCAAACGCGCCGACCTGCGAAAACGGGGCGATGACCTTCGACTGGCCTGTCATCACGCGCTCCTCTCCTCGGTGGTCGAGGCCGTGCGTCTCGCCGCGGACCTCGCGCGTCGGGTGGCGCATCTGAAGACGGTCGCACCCAAACTGCGGGCGAAGGCGGCAGGCGACGCGGTTGAGATGTTCCTGACCCGCGACGCCGTGGCGCCTTCGGCCTTGCCTTTGCCGGATCGCGCTGCGCGGCGGCTCTGCGACCGGCTGGTCGATCTCGGCGCGGTGCGCGAGCTGACCGGTCGTGACACGTTCCGGCTCTACGGGGTGTAGCGATGGCGAAGGACAGATCTGAGCCGGAGCTTGATCGCGAGTTGTCCGACCTACCAGCCGATCTGCGCTGGCGGGAATGGATGCGCCGGATCGAGGCGGTGTTGTTTGCCTCGGCCTCGCCGGTCCCGCGCGAGGATCTGGCCCGGGTCGTGGGGCAGGGGGCCTCGGTCGATTTGCTGGTCGAGGACCTTGCCGCCGATCTGGAGGGGCGGGCCTTCGAGATCGCCCAGGTTGCTGGCGGCTGGATGTTCCGCACGCGCGCCACCTACGCCCCCGCGATCCGCGCGGCGGCAGATGTCGGGGATCAACTGCTGGACCTGAGTGAATTCGACGTCGCGGTCCTGGCGGCCATCGCCTATCACCAGCCGATCACGCGCGACGGGCTCAAGGATATCTTCGGAAAGGAGATTAGTCGCGATCTGATCGGGCGGCTGCATGCACGCAACCTGATCGGGACTGGGCCAAGGTCGCCCCGGCGAGGGGCTCCCTATACATTTGTGACGACCGAGCAGTTTCTCGTGGCGTTCGGGTTAGAGAGCCTTCGCGATCTTCCGGATCGGGAGCAGTTGGAGGATGCGGGGGTTGTGGGCGAAGTACCACAAGTCGATTTTGGCTAAGTTGTTGGCGATCTTTTTGGCAGCTAAGGCACTGTGAAATAAATTTTTTCTCCCCAATGGTTTCGTGTCTTGCCGGTTTCCGTTGCCGATACCAGATTTAGATTCTGTTGTTCCCGTTATCGTTGCATTCGCCGCGCAACGATTAATATGGGGACCAGAAAATACTTACAATTTCAATGTAATAATCGTTTCACCCCTTTGAAGGCGTCCACAACCCAGTTTGTAACAGAGCCTGGGGGTTGTCCAATCCATCAGAACCGACAGATCAACCACCGCCATGAAACCGGTAAGTTCGCGACAGAACCCATTGGAAGCGCATCTTCGGCTAAAGGTATTGAATACCCCACCTTGAGCCCTTGCCCCCTATAGGCAACACTCGGGAAAGTTGTTTCGGTCATAGTGTCAGCAAGTGTGGAGGGTTTTCATGAAACGATGGGTTTCATTTTGCGCGGTGGCCGTCCTCACCGCCTGCGGTCCCGCCCCTGAAAACGATCCTCGATATCAGGCGCTTCGCGCCAACCCACCCACTGAAATCCCGGCGAAACACTTGTCGAAACTCCGGCGCGGCATTGTGTCTTGTGACTTCTTTAACGAGGGAACGGTGGATCAATATATGACCTGCTGGTGGCCAGCAGGAAAACCAACTCAAGCCGTTGGCCTGCACTTCTACAGCCGGATTGTTCGTGGTGGGATTTATCCCTCTAACAAATATGTCACTATTATCAAAATGTAAGGTAAAAAATACATGACAGTCTCAAACCCATCTACGCTTGATGATTTCGCCGTTATTGCAGCACAGACATATCTCGAACCTGATCCGGAAACCGGCGAAGACCCCGGCTCTTTACCAGTGATGGGGGCAAATGGATCGGTTTACACTGAGGTTCTAAAGCAAATCGACGGCCCGCTTGGCTTTCAGGCGCGAGCGTTTCTCAACGACAGCACGAATGAACTGGTCATTGCCTTTGCCGGAACCGAGGGGCTGCAGGGAAGTAACTTAAGCGGCAGCGAGTTTCTGGCCGACATGATCACTAACCTGGGCCTGGCCGTGGCCGGAACTGGCCCGCAGGTTGCCTCGGCTCAAGCGTTTATTGATTTGGCCGAGGCCACGGCACAGGTGATGGTGGGACCTTTTGCGTCTTTGAACTTCACCTATGTGGGCCATTCGCTTGGCGGGTTCCTCGCACAGGTGGCGAGCGCAAGTGGAGACGAAGGTGAAGTGGTGGTGTTCAACGCCCCCGGCGCGGGCGGGTTTCTGGGGTTCCCGGAAAATCATCCGTTCCCAGAGGAGAACTTCACCTATGTCTATTCCGACCCGTCCGAATGGGGTCTGCTAGGTGGCGCAATCCACAGTGTCGGAACGCCACTGTCCGATAACATATACTACGTGCCAGGTTCGGAAGGCCACGCGCTGAACACAAGCGGTGGCACTGGCTTGGGCGACGTCCTGACCGACAGCACCACGCTTGTTTCAGCGGGAGACGGTATCTTCCTGCCCATCGACGAAGCTCTCCAAATTCTGGGCGCGACCAGCCTGCTCGATTTCTTTGACGAGGGCGGCTCAGGACCGGCGGAACCGACAGGCACGGCGGGTGCAGATTTGCTTGACGGGACAAGCGGCAACGACACCCTAGAAGGCCTCGGCGGCGACGACACCGTGAATGGCAATGACGGCAACGACTTCATACGTGGCGGCGATGGCGATGACGTTCTGAATGGCGGGAATGGCAATGACAGCCTCGTAGCCGGGGACGGCGACGATACGATTTTCGGCGGCGCGGGCCATGACCAGATTTCTGCCTTCAATGGCAACGACGAGGTGCATGGCGGGTCCGGGAATGACAACATCGGCGGTGGCAATGACGTCGATAACATCTGGGGCGACAGCGGCAACGATACCGTGGGGGCCGGTGGTGGCAATGACATCATCCGGGGCGGTGACGGGGACGACCAGTTGAGCGCCGGGAGCGGCAACGACAGGGTCTACGGCGATGGCGGCAACGACCGGCTGATTGGCAGCACAGGCAATGACAGCCTTTGGGGTGGGTCCGGGTCTGACGATTTTGTGTTCACCACTTTGGTCAATGGGGAAACCGATCGCATCTTTGATTTCGACCCCAACGGCGACCAGTTGGATTTCCGGGGGACGGGGCTGACGAGCCGGTCTCAATTCGATCAGTATTACAACACAGTCATCGGCAACGTTGACTACGTTGTGATCAACGAGGGCGGACATAAAATCTTGCTGGCGGACACGAGGATTTCAGACCTCACAGCCGATGATTTCATCTTCTGAACAAGCGCCTATCACCGCTCTAACCCTTGCCCTCGGTCGCGTTCTGCCTGTCGCTCGATTTCCTGCTGACGCGCCAGCTCTTTCACCCACTCTTGTTCTCGGGCGGCCTCCTGCGCCACGTCCCGTTCCTCGGCCTCGCGGCCTTCGCGCAGGGTGTACACCAGGTCACTAAGCGCGTCCCGGTCGATCCCATCTGCCGCGGCCCGCAACCGCGCGGCCAGATCGTCCGGAGCCTCCCGCTCTGGGGTCTCGGCCTTCCTTCCGGGGTGGTGTCACAAAGTTTCCGGTTTGGTGGGGCCCCGAATATGCCGGGATTGTAAGTGAGTTGGTGAAAGGCGGTTGACGGGATCGAGTTCAAGAATGAGCACCATCCGAAGTCGGTGATGCTCCTACCGTTGTGTCGCGTAGCCCTTAATTGGGCTCTGCCTCAATCTGTGTGGCGGAACGGTAGCATTCTCGCCCGCAACAATTCTGGACCGGCCCGACCGTACATGGCGCGTTTGAGCGTCTTCAGGCGATTGATCTGACCTTCCGCCTGGCCGTTGCTCCATGGCATCTCGATGGCGTTTTTGACCGCATCGAAGTCCCGATTCAATGTGCGGGCAAAGCGCACGAGTGGCGCCAGGTCAGTTTCGATCGCCTCGTCGATCCATGCCGGGAGCGGGTCTGCTTCGCGGCCGCGCAGGATACCGTTGAACCGCATGGCGAGGCGGCGCATCGTTGCGAAGTCGGGAGAGCCGGCCTTGAGCGCGTCGACTTTCCGCGCCTGATCCGAAGTGAGCTTTCCGCGCGGTTTGATGCACAGCGCGGCCGCGATGACCGGGGAGATCGCGTGCCCCGTTTCCGGGTCCCGGACTGGCTTAAGGATTTCGTGCTTTACCTTGGGGCCGCTCGCTTGCTGTTCGGCTCTGCGCCAACCCGCCAGCAACCGCTGCAGATGCGTTTGACTCCCCTCGTAACCGCGCTCTCGGATCAGACGGAACAGGGCGCTTCCAGTTCGAATGCCGTCCTTCCAGCTTTGGCCCAGGAACTCTTCAAAGTACCACGGCGAAGTCCGCTTCAAGGCTGCCCGCCTGCGGTCTGGTGGTGTCTCGAACTGCAGCCATTTCGCGATGCTGCGACGCGGGAACCCTGTTCGCCGCCCGATCTCGCTGCAGGAAAGCCCTTGATTTCGGAGAGCATGGATGGTGGCGAAAACCTCCTCCCGAGATGTTCTGTGCGCAAGGCGTGACTTCAGAAGGCTGCCGGCTGCGGTGATGTTGTCGGCGTCGGACAGCAGCGCCCGGCCGGTCGCACGGCCGTGAAGGTTCATTTGTTCCTCGATGGCCTGCCGCAGGTTTTGCACGATATGGAACCGGTCAGCGACCTGCTTCGCCTGCGGTGCACCTAGCCGTGCAGCCTGGGCGTAGAGACCACACCGATCTCTGCTGATCACTTCAACCTCGGGGTGTCGCTTCAGCCAGTTGGCGCAGGTGGCGACATCACGATCCTCAAGAATGTCGATCACCACGCGACGCTCCAGATCCACAATGATCGTGCCGTAGGTTTGCGACTTCCGCCAGCTCCAATCGTCGATCCCGATGACCGTTGACGCCTCGGCGGTGCCTTGAACACACTTCTTCAGCTGCCTGAGCACCGTGTCATCGCTGACCCCAAGGCCCAAACGATGCAAGAGCCGCTCGGCAGGCCGTCCGCCTGTCGCATGCCCAAGAAGGCTGACTATTTCCCCGACACGCGAAGTACGACGTGCAAATGGACACGCAATCGCGGCGATCTGGTCGGAGAAAGTTCGGCGTGGGCAAGTGGGTGCCTGACATCGCCAACGGCAAATCGCGAGATCAACCGTTACCTCGTCTCCATGGGCGGGATAATCCTGCAACCGCCGGCGCCGCCAACCTTGACGTCGGCGTGAATGCAATCCACAGTCTGGGCAAACGCCGATGGGCGCCAAGACACCAGATACAATCCACCCGCCGGATTCACTTCGCTCAACGCTATGAACGGCAACATCGCTCCCG
Source organism: Roseovarius sp. MS2 (assembly GCF_051447875.1). Taxonomy (NCBI): domain Bacteria; kingdom Pseudomonadati; phylum Pseudomonadota; class Alphaproteobacteria; order Rhodobacterales; family Roseobacteraceae; genus Roseovarius; species Roseovarius sp. MS2. Next base: position 10,042 of record NZ_JBKHVF010000002.1, on the reverse strand, counting down.
GGCGACCAGTGCTTCTTCGAACTCACAACTATCCCTCCTGAATTTTCCAGTTTCAGGATAGTTGCGCCACACAGATTGAGGCAGAGCCCAGTTAAGGGCTATGCGACAGCACCCTAAGGGCGGCAATGGGTTCCTTGCGACTGTGGTGCTACTTGCTGCGGCTGGCTTTACCCAAGGCTACCGATGTATTCGCCGCGCGCGGGATAGTTCTTGTCGATGGCGAAATCGACCGCAGCCAGCAGCTCCCGAAAGCTCGGCCGCACAAAAGGCATCGATTGAACCGACAGGTAGTAAATGGAACGGTCAGCGTTTACGATGAAGAGACCTGGCTCTGAGAAAAACGCGGGTTCTTCGATCCCGATGGAGGTCTTGCCGCGCGAAGTCGAGATGTAAAGGCCCCAGTCCCTCGCCGCGGACAAGGCAAGGTCATGTCCAAAGCGCAGCGCGGTGGCGCCGATCTTGTCGGCCATCGCACGAGCGCGTTCCGCCCCATCAGCGCTGATGGCAATCGTTGCATAGCCGCGCTCTGCGAAGGCCGGGGTCAGTTTTTCAAGTTCCGTCAGATAGGTAGCGCAGATCGGGCAGTGCAGGCCGCGATAAAAGCAGATGACTGTGCCGCGTTGCTGCGCGGCTGTTGTCAGATCGAAAGGGCCGTGGTCCAGCGTGGGAACGGTCAGTGCTGGGGCGGTCTGGCGGGGAATGAGCATGGGTTCTTCCATTGTGAATGCTTGGTTCCTGATACACTATGGGAGTTATGAATACAGATGTGCCCATATTTCTATCTGATCGTCCCGTTTTGCGTCGGGACCGCCTTTCGGCGCTGATCTCCGCGCTGCGGCCGGTCGCGACGCTTTGTGCGCCTGACGATCCACAGGCGGCACTGGTCCTGACCGAAACGTCACTGGTCCTGATCGCGCGCCCCCGCGCCGCGCCCGAACCCGATGCGGTAATCGCCGCCCGCCTTGAATGTGCAATGCCTCTAGCTCAGGTTCTGCATGGCAGCCCAGACCGCCTGGAGGTTGCGAAGGATGATTGCCCGGGTCTTGCCGCGCTTGCCCATGTAATGACTACCGAGGCTCAGGCCAATCGTTGCGGGTCGCATCATGCCGTGGCCCGCCTGTTCGAGACGATGTTGGTTCTGGTGCTGCGCCGCGCGATTGATGCAAGCCCGCCAGAACCCGGTTTGCTGTCCGGTCTGTCGCACCCGCGACTGCACCGTGCGCTGGTTGCCATCCACGAAGCACCTGCCCGGCCCTGGACAATCGAGCTGCTGTCGGCCGAGGCCGGTATGTCCCGGTCACGCTTCATGGCAGACTTTACCGACCGTATCGGGACCAGCCCGCTGGCCTATGTCACGCAGTGGCGGATGGGACTCGCACATGTCGCGCTGAAGCAAGGCGCTTCGGTTCGCGACGCGGCACGCAGCGTCGGCTATGAAACCGCAGCAGGATTTCGCCGCGCATGGCTCCGCCATTTTGGGGCTTTAACCTTGGCAGCAGCCCCAACTGACGACACGGCACACCCCTTCACTTGACCCGGCCGAGGAACGTCGCGGAGGGGACGGCACAGCGCCTGCAATCAGGCTGCGATCAGATCCCGTCTTGCGGCAATCAGCGCGGCGCCGAAAGGCGCACAATCATCCAGCGCGCGGCACAGAAGAAGCGCCCCCTGAAGCCGCGCGATGGCGTCCTGCGCGGCTTCGCGCGCTGCGGTCGGTGATGCGCCAGTCTCCTGCAGCGCCTGCTGCAGTGCGTTCATCCAGTCTGCAAAAGCGGCTCGAATGGCTGGAAAGACTGGTCCAGCCTCGGCACCCACCATCATGCTGGCAATGACGCAGGGTTGCTTGCCACCATCATAAAGCGTTGTGACGATTTCAAGCATCGCCTCGATGCGCTGTTGCCGGGTTCCCGCCGCCCATCGCCTCGAGTTCATCCGCGACCAGCTGGTGGCGGTTGTTCACGGTGATATCCTGGCGAAAGCCTGACGCCTCGGCCTCGGCCACGCGGACAACCCCTTCGGACGCATCGGCGCGCGTGGGTTCGGGCGACAGGTCCAGATAGCGCGACGACCAGGCCGAAATCCGATCGGCGGCGTATTCGGCATCTGCTTCGCGCGTCAGCAGATGATCGGCATCATCCAGCGAGACAAAGCTTTTCGGGTGCCGGGCGGCGACGAAGATGCTCCGGGCGTTGTCGATCCCCACCACGCTGTCACGCGGCGCATGCAGCACCAAAAGCGCCGCCCCCAGACGCGGCAGCGCATCGGCCAGCGACGCGGCAGAGATATCATCCAAAAACAGCCGTCGGATCGTCAGGTCACGGCCACCCAGGCTGACAATGGCTTCGCCCTGCGTGCGGATCTCGTCCAGCTTGCCGCAAAATATTGCGCCAAATGGGCAGGGTCCGCGGGGGCCGCGATGCTGACAACCGCGCGCAAGCTCTGCACCTGCGGCGCGGCCTTCAGCACCGCCGCCCTGCCCAGTGAATGTCCGATCAGCAGTTGCGGCGCCATGCCTTGCGCTGTCATCCAGCCCACAGCGGCCAACAGATCGCCCACATTCAACGAAAAGTTGGTATTGGCAAATTCGCCCCCGGAAAGGCCCTGCCCGGTGAAATCGAACCGCAGCACCGCAATGCGCCAGCAGCGCTGCCGCCCGCAACGAGCCTTCTGGCCGATCCAGCCGCGCGGCCAGGGTATCGCCCAAGGCCCCGGTGAATGTGATGCGATCGGTCTTCATGGCGGCCCTCTGGAAATAGCAACAAGTCAAGTCGGTGGTCGAATACTGCGGCCTGCGCCGCCCTGCACCTTGTTCGATTGGAACTGGGTCAGGATGGCGCTGATGCGGCCATCTGTTCCCGGTCGTCACTTGCCTCTGCCATATAGTGGTGGTGCGCGAAGAGAAATCGCGGGATGGCATCCGCGGCCACAGGGCCGGATCGTAAAAAAAAACCACCCGAACCGGGAACCTTTCGTGGGTGCTTGCATCCAACAGGTCGTGACGGTGGAAAAACCGCTGTCCGACCGAAAACACGAAAGGATCATCCATGACCAAGCTGTTCGCCCTCGCCGCTGCCCTTCTGGCCGCTACCGCCTTGCCGACGCTCGCCCATGACGAGACCGTGCTGCGCCAGTCGCCGCCGCCCGCGCCCTTCATCAAGGTCAGCGACGCGCTGCCCCTGCCGCATTTCATCCCCGGCCTCGGCACGTTGTTCGTCGATCCGGCAACTTTGCCCGCAGGCCCGTTCCTGGCCTATGACCGCGACGGCACCCTGTCTGCGACCGTCTACATGACGCCTCTGGAGGAACTGGCAAACGGCACCGCCTACGACAACCTGCATGTCGGCGCGCACAACGTCACCAGCGTCGACATCTACTACAATGCCGGCCATCCGGGCGTCGAGGCGCCGCACGCCCATGTCGTACTTTTTCACGACGAAGAAGCCCGCGGGCGTCTGGCCGAGTGATGCTGACACGTCGCCAGATCCTGGCGGCCGGGGGTGGCAGTCTCGCTACCCTCGCTGCGCCGTCCCTGTTGCGTGCGCAACAGGTTGAAGTGATCGAGATGCGAGGCACGCCACGCGGCGAACGCATCTGGTTCAACCCGATCGGACTTGCCATTGTGCCGGGGACGACCCTGCGCTTTGTCAACCGCGATCCCGTGAACAGCCACACCGCCACCGCCTATCACCCGGAGATTTTCGACCGGACGACACGCATCCCAGACGGGGCTGCGCCGTGGGACAGTGGCTTCCTGCTGCCCGACGAAAGCTTCGAGGTGACGCTGGAGGTGCCCGGCGTTCACGATTACTACTGCCTGCCGCATGAGATGGCCGGTATGGTGGGTCGGATCGTGGTCGGCCGCCCCTCGAATGCGGGTTGGCAGGGCGCCGCGCAGGACACGGGCAACCTGCCCGAAACGGCACTGCAGGCCTTTCCGACGGTCGGGGCGATCCTGGACAAAGGCCGCATCGACCCCGAGGAAACGTGATGGCACGGCACACCCAGAGCAAGACGCCCGAACCAGATATCGGCCTTGCGACGCCCGACGCCGTCCTGATCGACGCTTCCCGGCCCGGTCCGGACACTGCCCGCCGCGAGGCGGCCGTGCGCGAACTGGTCCGGCGTCTGAACCCACGCCTGTTCCGTGTCGCGCGCGGCATCGTCGATAGCGACGCAGAGGCGGAAGAGGTCGTTCAGGAGGCCTATCTAGCCGCCTTCCGCAAGATCGAACAGTTCCGCGGCGAGGCGGCGTTTTCCACCTGGATCACCCGCATCACCATCAACGCCGCGCGGATGCATCAGCGCCGTGTGCGCCCGCAGGAAAGCTATGACACGGTGACCGAAGACCCCGTCGACTCCTCCAATCTTCTGACCTTTCCGGGCCTTGGCTTCGAACGGCCAGAAGCAGCGCTTGGCCGGGCGCAGATGCGCGCGCTAATGGAACACGCAGTGGCCGCGCTGCCCTCCGATATGCGCTTGCCCTTCCTCCTGCACGAGGTCGAGGGCGTGAGCATCCGCCAGATCGCAGCCGACCTTTCGCTCAACCAGATAACAGTGAAAACGCGCCTGTTCCGTGCCCGCCGCCGGTTGCGCGCCAGCCTTGAGGCAGAGCTTCGCGGCGGCTTCGAGACGGTCTTTCCCTTCGACGGCGCGCGTTGTGTCGGCATGGCCGACCGTGTGGTCAACGCGCTGAGCAAGGCAGGGCGGCTTTAGTCGTCACGGCAGGCAGCGCGCCGCTTCGCTAAAGGAAAAAAGCCACAAACGCGCGTGGGCGCTTGACCCACAGCGCGTCGGGGACTCGCGATTGCGTTCGGGAACTCTGTGACCTGACGGTCGAAGCCCCTGGTCGCAACACGTTGGACCAGGGGCTTGATGCGGTTCATCTTGGATTGCGCGCGGCCTTGTCACTGGTCGCGCATATCCCGATTTTTACCCGACCTGCGTCAGCCCACCTTGTGGGCCGAAGGATCGATTTCGGGGAAATCGATGACGGTCTGGGCGACATGGTTGATGTAGTTGGTCAAGATGTTGGCCACGACGTTCGCCACGGTTTCGACGATCTCGCCATCGGTTGCACCAGCGGCGCGCACCGCCGCCAGGTCGGCATCGGCCACCTCACCGCGCGTGGCCACGACCTTGCGGGCAAAGACCAGCAAAGCGGCCAGCTTTTGATCCGAGGACGAACCGCCGAGCCGGGCAAGAATCTCGTCCTGCGGGACCTTCATCCCCGAAGAGATGGCGACATGCGCTGAGGCGCAGTAGCCGCAGGCATTCGCCCCGGCGGTGGCGAGGGCAATCGCCTCGCGGGTCGAGGCATCAAAGCTGCCTGTGCCCAAGGCGACACCGATCTGCAGATAGGTGTCCAGCACAGCGGGTTCCTGCGCCATGACGCGCATCAGGTTGGGCGTCATGCCGATGCTCTTGCGAACACCGTCAAGCAGGTCCTTGGCGCGGCCGGTTGCGACTGCGGGATCGACGAGGGAAATACGGGACATATCATGTTTCCTTTGGGTTTTGGGGGTTTCGAGTGGGTAGAAGTCGGGACGATTGTCAGGGGGCGCGGCTCAACCGCGCCGCAGGTCCGAGAGCGCATCGCCAAGCGCCCAGAGCGCGATACCCAGCAACGGCAGATCCTTGATCAGGAACTGGCCGGGCACGACGGACAGGAAGGGAAATCCACCAAGGCTCGGCTCCCAGCCCGGGGCGGTGAACAGGAAGGTCACGGTCGTGATCAGCGTCGCGGAAATCACCGCCGCCCCGGCAGCACCGGCCCGGGCAGACCAGGGGCGAAGTGCGAGCAGGATCGCGGCCGAAACCTCGACCACACCGATGGCTGCGGAAAGCCCGCGGACGCTGAAGACGCCATAGAGCCAGGACAGGAGCGGGCTCGAGGCGACGAGGCCCTGGATCGCCTCGGCCTCGTAAGCGGTGAATTTCATCAGGCCGATCGCGGCGAACACGAAAGCCAGCCCGAAGACGGCGATGTTACGGCCGTGATTGCTGAGCGGCGACCCGTGACGGGCAACGGTTTGTATCGAGTAGTCGGTCATTCGAATTTCCTTGGGTTCGAGGCGGTCGCACGGTGGCGATATGCGGCTTCTAACTGTTAGGAACCGATTGGTCTATAACCCTCAGCACACGTTTTCGTGAGTTATGGACCAATTGGTTTCTTACGGGTATACTGACGTCAGGAGGTGCAGCGATGGCACGACCGCGCGAATTCGACATGGACGAGGCGACAGAACGCGCGATGGCGCTGTTCTGGTCCGACGGGTATGAGGACGTCTCGCTCGCGGATCTGCTGGAAGGCATGCAGCTGTCCCGGGGCAGCTTGTACAAGGCCTATGGTGAGAAACATGCGGTCTGGCTTGCCGCGCTCGATCTTTATGACCACCGGGTGGTCCAACCCACCGCCGCGGCCCTTTCGGATGTTGCGGCTGGCTCGGGGCTTGTGCGCCTGGCTCGATTCCTCGACGCCCCTGCCGCCGCTGTCCGCATCGGGGATGACCGCCGTGGGTGTTTCCTGTGCAACGCCGCAGTGGACCGGGCCGCCTCTGATGGCGATACGCGGGAGCGTGTGCTTTCCATGTTCCTGAACATCGAGCAGGGCATTCGGCTGGCTTTGGCAGATGCCGCCGCCGACCATGGCTGGACACCCGCCGTCATTGATAAGAAGGCAAAGACGACGCTGGCGGTTTACATCGGGCTTCGGGTTCTCGTGCGGGCCGGCTCCGCGCTGGATACGATCGATACGATCACGACCGCCCATCTTGAGACGCTCTCCGAAATCCCACGCCACAGTTGAGGGTTTACCTGTCGCGACCGGTCGCGACGAAGGACAGGCACAGGACCACCATCATCGCGGCGTAGCCGGTCAGCGCATGCGGCGCCAGGGATGGCAGGCCAAAGATCAGCATCGTGCCGTTTCCACCGGGGATCGCGGCGGCACTGGCGCCCATCACAAGTCCACCGCCAAGGCAGCGCAGAGTGGCATGATGTCCATCCCAGCGCAGCTGGAAGTGGCCCGACCTCCAAGCGGCGATCGCGCCTCCGGCTGCGACCGCCGCCGCCGCGAGAATGGCCACCAGACCATCCTCCGACGGGACTGCGCCGACAAGTCCGGCCGCCCGTTGCGACAAAACGCTGAGATACGTCCACTGCCCGGCCATTGCATAGAGAAGCCCACCACAAACGCCGAGCAACAGCATGGCGCGGTAAGGGCCTATGCGCATGGCGGAGGGATCACGGAGCGTCCGCAGCCAACGGGGCATTCGCCGCGAGAGAGCGATGACGACAATCGCAAGGAACATGAGAACGGCAGCAATGGCCTCCGTTGTCGGCACCTCGAGCGGCGATGGGCGGAGATCGGACGCCGCGCCACCGCCGTGCCCTGCCATCGCGATCAGCACGGCGCCAGCGACCATGCCCAGCACGCTGGCCGCATAGGACAGGTTGCCGCCGGTCAGGTTGGACAGCGTCCCGAGGGCGCATGCCCCGTTGAGCCTTGCGCCAAGACCGAAGAGTGCCCCTGCCACCAGCACCGTCGCGCTCACCGGATACCCGGGCGACAGCGAGACAGCATCCGGCCACACCCAGTGCGCCGGGACAATCACGATGCCGGACCCGGCTGCTGTGACCGCGAAGGACCGCAACCGCCCTGTCCGGCGTTGCCGCACGAGCTTTCGGCCGCTGCCACGGCGCAAACCGAGCCGCGACGGATCGCGTAGCCGAGGCAAAGGGCAAGCAAGAGGAGAAACGGAAGGATCAGGGGCGGCATCATGTCAGTCGCAGCGGTCGCCGTCGATATAGCGGAACCCCAGCTTGGGCCGGGCGGAAAGCCCCGCGACCCGCGCGAGGTCTCCGGTTCTCATGGCGACCTCCATTTCGAAAGGTTATGTCGCAAATTTTCGTGCAGGTGAGAGTGCGTGAGCGCTGGACATAATTATGCTGCCAGCGCCGCGAAAGTCTGGAAAGCAGTGGTCCCGTTTGCCGGGATCTGACCCTTGCGGATCATGTGGGCGGTCTCGATCCCGGCGAGGGTTGCGGCGGCTGAATGAAACGCCTTGAAGCCCATCGTGGGCCGGTGATCCGCTTGATGAAGCGGTGGTCCTGTTCCAGTATGTTATTGAGATATTTGACTTGCCGCACCTCGATGGTGTGCCCGTTGCCGGTGAACTTCAGGATAGCGTTCACCGCCTGCAGGCCGGTCAGGTTGGCACCGCTCTTGTCGATCACGATCCGGTCCGGCACGCCGTTGGTGCCGATAGCTCGCTTGAAGAAGCGCCGGGCAGCGGACAGGTCTCGGCGTTCGGAAAGCAGGAATTCAAGGGTTTGGCCGTCGCGATCCACAGCCCGGTAAAGATAGGTCCACTTGCTCTTCACCTTGATGTAGGTCTCGTCCATCCGCCAGGATGTGGCGGTGGGCCGCTTCCTCGCTTGCGCCCGGACAGCGATTAGCAGCGCGCACTTTACTACCCAACGGTTCAGCGTGGCATGGTCGACCTTCACGCCGCGCTCGGCCATGATCTCCTCCAAGTCACGGTAGGAAACGGCGTAGCGGAGGTAGAAGAAGACTGCGTGAAGGATCACGGACTTCGGATAATGCACGCCCTTGAACTCGATCACGCCAACCACCTCTTGCCAACTCCTTGACAGCGCTGACATATCACGCGCGCTCAGAAAGTCGAATGTTTGCGACAGTACCATCCGATGTGCTGCTCGAATGAACCCTTTGGCCATGCCATGAGCTTGGTGTTGTCTCCAATGTTGTTACGAAACGCGGCTAGGCCCAGAAATTCTTGCGAACTTTGGCTTGTCGCGGCCCGGCTGGCGTCTCGACGGTCAGTTCGGTGCCGTCGTTCCAATGGGTCATGCGCACCATGCCGATGGCGACATTCGTCTTGAAATCCGGCGACCAGCGGACGAGGAGACTCGGCCAACGGTTTCACCCCGTGCTTCAGCGGCCACCAGCGGTCGCAGCCGGGTACGGCCGGGCCGTCGATCTCCAGCGCACGGATCTGCTTGACCGGGCCTTCCTTGGCGACGCGAAGCAAGGCATCGCGGCCGATACAGCCAATCGCGGTCTGGTGTTGCAGAACTTTCCGAGCCCGCATTCGTGCGGCGTGTTGTCGTCGGTCATGTCGTTTCCGTAGGATAGCAAACCACCCTCGATCCGTTCGATCAGTTGGGGCAGCCGGCATGAACGTCCATCGACTTGCCGGCCTCCATCAGGGCGTTCCAAAGCGGCATGCCAAGGTCTTCACCCTCGACGTAGATCTCGAAACCGCCCTGTTTCGAGTAGCCCGATCGCGCAACAACCATGTCGTGCCCTGGAAATCCAGATGTGCGAAACGGAAGAATCGGATGTCGCGCACCGCATCGCCAAAGACTGCCGCCATCAGGTCATCGGAGCGCGGGCCCTGCACGGCGAGAGGTGACACGTCCGGTTCGTCCACCAGCACGTCGAGGCGATAGCCGTATGCCAGCCCCTTGATCCAATAAAGCAGGTCGCTGTCCGCGATGGAGATCCACCAGCGATCCTCGGCCAGCTTGACCGCAACCGGGTCGTTCAGCATGCCGCCGGTCTCGTCGACGATGGGCACGTAGTAGCACTGTCCGGGCAGCATAGACCGCAGGTCGCGCGGGTTAGCAATTGCATTAGACGCCCGGCATCGGGGCCGCGCAATTCAACCTGCCGTTCGCAGGCGACGTCCCAGACCTGCACAGCTTGCTTGAGGTGGTGGTAATCCTCCTCCACCGAACGAAAGACCGTGGGCAGCAGCATGTGGTTGTAGACAGTATAGGCCTTTACTCCGGCGGTCTCGACGCCGTTGGAAAAGGGGGTCCGCCGCAGCGGCGCGAAGGGGAAATCAGGGCCATTCCAGGTTACTCCAAGCCTTTGGCACGATTGCGAGCTGGAACTTCTGGATCTTGCCGGTTGATGTTTTGGGAAGAGTTGCGAATATGACAGCCTTGGGGGCTTTGAAGCCCGCCAGATGGGCGCGGCAAAAGGCGATGAGTTCGTCCGAAGTGGCCTGTACCC
>NZ_JBKHVF010000005.1:0-92390 GCF_051447875.1 Roseovarius sp. MS2 | reverse complement strand
ATGTTCGGCCTCGGGCCTGGGCTAGGGCCTGCTCACCGAGTTTGAGGGCAAGCGGCTGTCGTACAGTTAGTCCACCGAAGCGTTGCACCCGGCCTCGCGTTGCTCCAGATCGACTGGGCTTGAGCAGAGATCCCAATGGCCGAGCCTGTCGCACCAGCTATGGAAATCCAGTCCTTCCTGGCCGACGGAGGTTGTCGCCAAGACGTGCGGCCAAAAGGGCGTGTTGAACGCGCTGCGGATTTCTTCCGAGCGCGCCGGTGGCGGTTCATTGGTATCTTGATCGTGCCGTTGCGTTTCCTTTTCTGTGCCGCCGAACGGCACTGCAGCATGGCAGCGGATTCGGATCTTGTCGCGTTTTTTAGCCCCTTGAACCCGAATGTACCGACGTTTGCAGCGAGCGCCGCGGACAAATCCTCGATCAGCCCATCGGCATTGACCTTTGATTTGCGCAGCCAAAATGTTCATCGAGTACCGCTTCAAGGCAGCCGTCGATGGACGCACTTTGATATTTCTGGGTCGCATCCTCCCCGGCAGGATCGACCAGAACGGGGCGATCAAGATAGGTTCGCAGCCGCGTCCAGCAGAAGCGCACCAACTGCGTGAAATGCTGCTCGTTGAAGTCAAACAGGCTGGGCAGGTGGCGGTAAAGTGCTCGGCCGACCAACACCCGGAGCGCCAAGCGCCATATCGACCAAGGCATCGAGTTCCAGCCGCTGAGCCATGTGATCGCATCGGCGTCTTGGCGTTGTTTGAGTAGCGTTTGGAGCGCCATGTCTTTTGGCGCGACCCGGCTCCAGCACTTCTGAACCGAGTTGAACTCGCGGGCGAGCGGGGCTTTCTGGGCGCGCTCGATCGCGCGAGGACCGCCCATGCTGGTTTGCGCCGCCGGTTGCTGCGCGCATTCGGTGCTTTGGCCGCAATCGACGCCGGCAGCGATTGAATGATCTGCTGACGCGCTCGGGCTCTGACCTGATTTATTGTCGCTTTCCCTTCACATCGAGGGGATCAACAGTTCGAACGAGGAATGGGCTGGGATGAAACAGGGCAAGCGTCGGGCCTTGTTTGGGCTTGGGATTGAGGTGCCGTTTCTTCCATGCGGCTGCGTAGAGAAGATTGCCTTTCGCAACGTGCTTGCGTTCGACCTCGAGGCTGACGAGAGCCGCAAGGCTCTGGGGAGTCGCCCTGAACCGGCTGAAGATCAACATCTTGGGGACTGCGTCACTTTTGTCCAAGGGCCTGAAGGTGCCCACCATGTCAGAGACGGCAGTACCCACGGGAGCGCGAGCGCGTCAGTTGGCACGAGCCTGTTGAGCGCGCGCAGCTTGGCGCTTCCCCAGCCATCTCTTGGCGGCTTGAAGCAATTCGTGACCCCGAGGCGTGGAACACTGCGCGTTGCAGGAAAATCTATGTCGCGAGAGATCTGATACCGATCACCCAAGGCTTGCGCGGGCAGTGGCACGGACAGCCAGTAGGCGATCGCGCTGCTTGCCAGCTTGGGCGATACATGATCGGTGAAGTGTCTATAGACGTCGAGATCATGGGGTTCGATCCTTACGGAGTAGGGTTCGGGTTCTGTTGGATGGTGAAACACTGGACGTTCGGTACGCGACATCAATGGTGTGAGGAGATCCTCCAGACTATGCTTGAGGATTGCGCCTCCTCGATAGCGGCTTGCCGATTGTCGAGCGGCAAGTGGCCAATCAAATGCAATAGATCACCAAATCGACAAAACTGCGCTTCAGCCTCCGCGCGAATGGTCGACCCAGGAACTCGATAATCTCAAAAAATTCGAGGTGTGGTGCGGCTCCGGTGCCGTTTTCCCAGCGTTCGGCGTAAAAGCGATAGGGCGTGGCAGACAAGAGGAGGATCGGCGCGGCGCTTCCCCTTCTTGTCCTTCCAGCAATTGGCGCGCCAGCGGATTATCCTCGCCCGCGTTGAGAAGGTCGCGGTAGCATTGAAACTCGTCGAAAATCACGAGATCGGGAGGCGCGGAATCCAACGCAGCTTGGGCAAGCGCCTTTCGCATCCGGCCCAGGCTCTGACCGTGCTTGCTTGTCTCTATTGCACGCAGAATTTTTTCGCGTGCCGGCTTGCCAAATTCCGCACGTAGCGCACGCCCATAGGCGGCTTTGAAGACACCAGAGCATTGTCGAATTTATCTTGGGCTGCACCGCATGCCCAAGGCAGCCCGAAGTCGCCCATATTCGATGTAGCCTTCGGGAAATTCATCCGAAGCCCGGATAGAGCTCGTCCACCAACAGTTTGATGAACGCACGCTCGACAGCCTTCCCTCCGTAAAGACGCTGGGAGTTGGAGAATGAGGTCCTTGGCGTAAAGCGTCCAGACGCAGCTTGCCTTTGCGCTTTTCCTCGAAGGGAATGAGTCCGATCGATCGATGCCTGACAGCGCATGTTTAGCGTCGTCCTTGTCGAGAAATCGCAGCAGCTCAAGCTTGTTCTGGTCGGCGACCTTCAGCCGCTGGTGATATAATAGACCGTAAACTTGCGTGCCCTATCTGCGAGCGCGGCAAGTGTATCGCGCGCAACAACAGTTTTACCGAGACCCACCTCATCGGCGACAAGAAGCGACGGAGCGGATTATCGCCCGAAAGGGCTGCGGTAGCCGCCTTAACCGTCGCGGCTTGGAAAGGCATGGATCTAGCGCTCATAACGTGAGCCTGGTCCGTGCGATGGCCCAGATTTGCGCGAGTTCATTCAAGTCTACCTTCTCCGCGTCGCTGAGATTGTCGCCATGCGCGAGAAGTGCGTCGACGTAGGGCGCAAAGTAACGATCGGCACGACCGAACGCCTTTCGATCGCGCGCCCAGGCGGTGAGAATGTCCTCCAGCGTCAGGCGATCATAGCCTTGGCCTTTATGACGCTTACAGGCGAACGAGTATCTTCATCCCAGTCACCACCGCCAACCGGAAGCGTGTCTCGCTCAGCATTGCGCGCATCCAGTCGTGGAATGCGCGAAGCCCCATATGACTAGCGAGCGCGGCAAGGTCGCGCTGCTCGTCCAACGGGGATCGATAACGACCCGCTGCATCCATCGAACGGCGCCGTCCGGGCCTTTGATCTGAACCTGAATGAAAGCGGATTGGTGCGATAGGGGAATAGTTCCGAGATCGAGCCGACTAACGCCGCTTGGCCAAGGCAGAAGATCTCCATTTACGGACCCAGCGTCGAGCTGGTGAGCTTGATATGCGAGCAACGGCGTTGCGCCTGCATCGATCAAGAAGCGCTCGCCGTCGCGCCGCAGATCGGCTGCCACGAGGCCATTAGCATCTTGCGCGATTCTTCCAACGCGTCAGCCTCGCTCGCATTTGGTGCTGCAGTTGCAGCAAGTTCCTCGATGGAGACTGGCGTTGCCTTCCCGACCAGGAAAACCAAGCCGGACGTGAATGCGTCACCAGCCTCCAGTTCCACCATAACCTCCGAGTTGCGGCCGCCCACGCACGCTCGGTCGCGTTGGCGCTCCCGATCCTGAAGATCGTCCTTTCGCCTAAATGAAAGCAAACGAGCTTCGCGTGTAAAGCCAGCGGGGACGGCTCAGCATCATCTTCGGTGACAGCCTCATTGCTTGGGAGCGCAACGGCGCTTTTGTCGGGCAGCATATCTGGTGCGGCATAGGCTAGGATTTTTGAGAATGCCTTGAGCGGCTTGCTCGATCGACTGGCCATATCTACAAGAGCTGGCATCGACGAAATCAGCGTTCTGGAACCGTCCGGTCCCCATTTGCCGGCCGTCTTCAGGAACCCGGGCGACAAGAAAGGGCTGATGACCGTTATTCCATCGATCTGGCCTGGCGGTGGGCGGCTGTGCGGGAAGCGGAGTATCTTCATCGAGCCCGTTGAGCAGGGAGCGCAACTGGAAGCCTTCTGGGGCCTGCCACCAGATCGCTTCCAGCTGCTCGGCCAAGTGTTCGGCATCGGTACGCGATGCAGCCCGTGCGAGAGTTGCCGCCAGCGCACCAACGCCTTTAAGGCGGCCGCGACCCTTCGCGCGCTTGTTGGTTCCGTCCAGCAGAACGCCAACATCGAGATCCTGCGATCTAGTCAAATTTCGACTGCCGATCCACAGTTTCCAGCGGATTTCCCCTCTAGGACAATCGTAGGCAACAAGGGCGATCTTGGGGTGCCAGCTGCGATCACGTTCATCATGATCCTGCTCGGCGATAAACTGATCGAGGATGCCTGCAATGCGAGGCAGCGCGACTGGTCGCGCGATCCGGCCGCGCTGTATGATGATCCTGACGCGATCACGCAGCGTATCGATCGCTTGGGCGAAATCGACGCTGTGCGCTGCCTTTTCGTTGTTGCGGCCGATCAGTGCCAGCAACGTCGCAGCGACCGCGGAGAGGTCAACCGAATAGGTTGCAAAGAGCGCTACCTGACGTTTCCAGTCGCCCGGTCGCAGCTCGTCGAGATAGGGTTGGCCGGGCATGCTTGCGGTCGCTCATGCAACACCCTCCAGATCGCGCAGCAGGCGCTTTACGTTGCCCCAGCGATAGTGGAGCGGATCGGCTTGCCATGGTGTTCGCCTTGCCACTCCATGCGGGCGATCTACACCGAACTGATTGGCAGCGAGTCGTGCGCGATCGTCTTCTGCTCACCTCGGCTCCGGCATAGACATCAAAGGCGACATGGGATCCTTGCCGCCCCGCCGAACCCAGCGAAGGTATCCTTCAAGACAGCCTCGACGGCGGTGGAAGATGCCACAATTTCGTCAAGGAATAGTTCATATCAAGCCGAGAGGCTTGCTTGCCCATTGATCGACGGTGTCTTTGAGCGCCGATCGATGCCGATCAGGCTGCGGGCGTTTATCTCTGTTCTCTTTGAGGATCTCGACCAGGCTGCGTAGATCGCCCTGCCTATCGCCGATAGCGCCGCAGCTTGGCCGGCGCGTTTTAGCATCGGAGCTTCATGGCCGGCCAGAGATACAATCGCTGCGTCCCAGCAATGGTCTGCGCCATCGAGCGGCTTTCCTACCAGTTTAGCCAAGAGCGACGGTTCGCCGGGTCGTTCGGCGAACGGACGGCGCGCAACTGCCAGCGATATAGCTTTGCTCCCGAGGAGTCAGGTCGAGGGTCAGTTTTCCATCGCCATCCTCGTTGTACCGCTCGTTCAGTTTCCCCAGTCTCCCAATCTGCGGGGGCATCGATCAACCTGAGATCGGCAAGCCATTGCCTCAAAAGGTTTGCCGTCGTCGTCGTGGATTGTCCGTTTGCTGGATGAGGCGAGGAGTTTGGCCATATCCGGGCGACCCCAGGGACGACCGTCAGGGCGGTGCCGATCAGGCCCCACTTGGCGAGCGCAGTCCAATACACATAGGCGGTGGCTGGTTATCGCGCGGGGATAAACCTCCCACCGATCACGCATCCTTCTCTCCGCCAGTCCTCGGCAAATTTGAGTCGTCCGGTCAGTTCGTGTTCGAGATCGGTAAAGGCCAGCGCAAAATCCTTGGGAATCGGGCGCCTCGTTCGCAAGCTCTGATAGAGCCAAGGATGAGGAGCGCATAACGTAACCGTGTCTGCAGAACCGAGGTCCTGGAAGAAATGATCGGCATAGCGCTGGTGGACGATGAGAAAGCCGACTCGTCGCGCACGCCAGCCTTACGCCGAACATCATTTGCTCAGCCTGACCGAGTGCTTTGCGCGAAGAACGTAAAACCAAAAGATGACACGAGGCCCGCCCCCTAGACGTGATCGAATCAGAGCATAAATGCCTGCGGATTTAAATGCTTGGTGGCAGCCGCGTACTATTGACTGCCATCGTTCGCTTCTGCATCGCTTCCATGCCTCCCTGCGCTTCAGGCAGCGACGCCTGTCGGACTTGGCTCGACGGTGATCACCTGGCCGGATGTCACCAGTACGATCAGCCCGCGTTCGGTGCCGGTCATGTCGAGATAGGCGCGGACCTGCGCGCGATAGTGCTCAATGGTCTCCGCTGTCGGCTGTACATCACTTTTCCAGTCGATTACGACAGCAGGCTTGCCGTCGCTGCCAAAACTGGTCGCATCAGCAATACCGATCGTTGCCTGCTCAACCCCTTCAACCTCAATCGCCGCATAAACGGTCAGTTCAGGCACCAGACTGGGCCGCAGCTCGGCGATTTCCGGTAGGTTGAGCGTCCGTACCACGCAGCCGGCGAGTTCGTCGTGGCTCAAGCCTAGGGCAGGATCGTCCATCACCGGCTTCCCGATTTCCAAGATAAGTGCCTGAGCCCGATCGGCCAACGCCGCCTCACCGCCATCGGTCTCGCCGGTCAGCACTTCTTCAAGCAGCTTATGGAGGATGAGGCCTCGCTCTCGCCCACCCTGGACGTTCGGCGCCAGCCCTTTGTCATCGGGCTGGCTGTCATCGCCAGCCGCCCAGATATCCACGGCTTCAGGCGTCAGTACCGGGCCAGCGTGGCTTTCATCGCGGCTTGGCGCGAGCCAGACGAGGCGCTGGCGCTTATCGAGGATCGCGGCGGCTTCGGCAGCAAAGCTATCGCGAGTCTGAATATTGACTGCTTGTTCCGCTGCCGCACCCATCCCTTCGGGCAGATGCGAAAGATCGAGCGCCGGCAGTTCGGCCAGCGACAGATCGACCAGCGAAATCCATGCGGACTTGGACTGTGGCGCATCGAGGCGCGGCAGCACCAATAATTCGCGGGCACGGGTCGCCGCGACATACCAGAGACGGATGCGTTCGCGGTCGAGTTCAGCTTTCTCGGCGTCGAGCACCGCTTCATAGCCTGCCGGCTTCACGCCGAAGACCGGGCAATAGAAAGTGTCGCTGTCGCGGTCGGTGACTGCGCTATCGGGCGCCTTAATCCCCGTCATCGTGTTGATGGGGACGACGATCGGCCACTCGAGCCCTTTGGCGGCGTGCATTGTGTAGAGCGCAACCGCTTCTTCCTGAGCGTCCGGCCGCCCTTCGACGGCGCGTGCCTCGTCGGTCCAGGCCGCTGTCATCTTCTCGGCAAAGGCGCGCAGCCCGCGTACCGCAAATGCCGAGGTCAGGCTCAGGTAGAGATCGACATTGGCCAGCGCGCGCTCGGCCTGGCCGCGGTGACGCGCCAAGAGGATCGGCCGCACCCGCAGCGCATCGATTGCGTGAGACAATAGCTCATGCGGCGTGGTGCTGTTGCATTGACGCTGGAGCGCTTGAAGTTTCTCGATCGTGGCACGAGCCAACGGATGCGCGATGTCGGCCGGATCGACGCCCATGTCAAACCGCGGAAGTTTGTCGGGTGCGTCCTCAGCGCGCGGCAGCGCCCAGATGATGTCGAGGAGTTGCTCTTCAGTCAGGCCGACGAGCGGCCCACGCAGCAGCGCGCCGAGAGCGAGAGTATCGCGACGATCCGCCAAGACGCGGGTGAGCGCGATCAGATCCTGAACTTCCTGCCGGCGAAAAAGGCCTTTGCCGGCTTGGGTCGCGACCGGGATACCATAGCGCTCCAGGGCTTCCTCATAGCGCCATAGATCGCTGCCGGTGGGCGCAAGCAAAGCGATGTCGCCTGGGCGGCACAAGCGCCCTGCGCCGGTGCGCCGATCAAGGATCATTTCGCTGCCGATGAGCCGGGCGCACATCTGCGCTACGGCTTCGGCCTCGCCATCGCGCTGTTGCTCGGCTGATGCTTTGCCGTCCTCGCCGGCGACCGCGACGTCAAGTGCGGCAATACACAGCGCTTCCCCGCGATCGGCATGAAAGGGGTCGAGCGCCATGAAGCCGGGTTGGCCGTCGCTCGAGAGCGGCCCCTCGAACCTTTCGTTCACGAAGGTCAGGATCGGAGCACATGACCGGAAGTTGGTCGAGATCGACAGGACGCTGTCCTCGTCCTGGGCGACAAACGCATTGCGGGCACGGACATAGGCCGAGACGTCGGCGCCGCGGAAACGGTAGATCGCCTGCTTGGGATCGCCCACCAGGAAAAGGGCCCCGGGGCGGATGACGAAACTCGTCCAATCATTCGCATCTCCAGCCTCCACGGGCTCACCGCATAGGCGCCAGAAGATTTCGGTCTGGAGCGGATCGGTGTCCTGGAACTCATCGACCAGCACTTTGGTGAAGCGGCCGGCTAGTGCGCGGCGCACATCGTCATGGTCGCGCAGAAGACCGCGCGCCGCGAAGATCAGGTCGTCGAAATCGAGCAACGCGGCGGACCGCTTATAGTCGCGGAAGTGATCGAGTAAGGGGCGCACTTCGCTGATCAAGTCGGCAAGGACACGGCCCGCGACATTCTGGGTGAGCGTCTGCCATGCCACGCAGCATGTCGAATAAGCTGCTTCCGCTGCGAGATTGAGCCGCTCGCCATCTGCTTTGGCGAGACCTTCGCGTTTGGCCGCTTCGACCCATTTGCCCTTTTTCTTGAAGGCCAGGAACGTGCCGGCCTTGGTGCAAAGGTCGGGATGCGGCGGTAGGGTCAGCAGTCGCACGAGCCCGGCGGGCGTATCTATTGCGGGTCCGCCCTCAAGGCGATCCGCCATTTCCGCAAAGCGCTCGGCGAAGACCGCTGTCTCTTCCTCGACGGCCGGCACGGTGCGGATGAACTCCGCGAATTCCGCTGCCGCTGCCCGAAACGCTGTGAGATGAGGAGCAAGCGGGTCAGCGGCGGGGGCGGCGACGGTACGCCGCTTGCGCAGATTCTCGACGATCCGGTGGATAAGGCCAACCGTTTCGCTAGGGTTATAGAGCACCATCTCGGCAATGAGGCCGCCCTCGGCACCGGAAAGCCGTTCGCGCAGCCACGCTTCAACGATTTCGATGAAAGCGAGGTCGGCCTGATTGCGATCCATGACGCTCGCGCCGGGATCGATATCGGCCTCGACCGGATAGGGTTTGATTAAACGCTGACAGAAGCCGTGAATGGTCGAGCAAGTGATCTCGTCAATATGCGCAGCAGCCTCTGCGAGATGCGCCTTGTGCTGTTCGGAGAGCCCACCGGCAAAAGCGATCTTGAGTTCGGTCGGGATCGTCCCGGCGACAAGCTCGCTGACAAAGTCGCGGACGCGCACAAGAAGCTCGCTCGCGGCCAGCTCGGTGAACGTCACCGCCGCGATCGATTTGGGAACAGCGCCTTGCGCCAGCATGGCCGCTATCCGGCCAGCCATGACGGCGGTCTTGCCGGAACCGGCACCGGCTTCCACGAGGAGCGACTGGTCATGGCTGCTGATCGCAGTACGGCGCGCAGCGTCGTCCCGCAGGATATTCAGAGCGACGGTCATTATTGGGCCTCCCAAACTAGAGCAGCGTCACCGAAGAGCTCAGTCGCAGCCGGCATTTTGCGTTTGCAGTATGTCGCGCCAGCGTTGGCGGGCAGCGCGAAGGCGAGATCGTCATATGTCCCGCCGGTGTCCGGTCCGATCAGCGCATGGCCAGCGCTCAGGCTGGTGCTCGCAGACTGCAGATAGGCGGTGAGCTCGCCAAGCGTCGCTTCGGGATCGGCGAGCAGAAGGTCGGTCTGGGTACGCGGATAAAGCAGCGAGGCGCTGAACGACACGCCCGCTCCCAGAAGGGCTTTCACCGCGAACGCATAGAGGCAGCGCTGTAACTCGCGGCCACCATCGATGCCGATATCGTCCTTGGGCGGTCGGCCAGTCTTGTAGTCGCGGACGAGCGCGCGCGTGCCATCACCCGAAAGATCGAGCCGGTCGATATAGCCTTTGATAGCAATGCCGGTTTGGGGGATAGCGACCGGGATCGCTGTATCCCATGGACTGCCGGCGCCGGTCTTGGGCGAGGCGCCACCAAAGGCCACTTCCCCGTAGGAACGAGCGTCGTCCATATGCTCACCCCGATAGGTCAGCGCGCGTTCTGCGAGTGTGCGGGCATCGTCGAGCATACGTCGCCAGATAACCGGCGGCGGGACTGCCCGCTCACTTTCCCAGACGCCCGCGACGCTCCCGGCTGCGACTTCGATTGCATCGGAGATCTTGGCATCGCCTGCATTGGCAAGGCCGCCATTCGCTTCCAGATCCTGAAGCGCGAGGTCAAGAGTCATGTGGACGAGATCGCCCATCGCGAGTGCGTCGAGCACCAGCGGGTCGGTGCCGCTTTCAGGCAGCCTCAGGCGCATGCCATAGCGCCAGACGAAGCCTAGTGGACTACGCAGGAGCATCTTCAGCGAGCTGGCCGATTGGACCTGCGCCAGGATGGAGAGCAGCAACGGGTGTTCCGCGCGAACCAATCCGTCGTGCGGCGTAATTTCCTTGCGATGCCAATTGCGCCAGGTGGCAAGCGCGCTGGCGGCCTGTGTGTCGCTGGCGAACTCATGTGGCCGCGCCATCAGGCGGTCGGTCTCGCTGAAAGCATGAGTGGGTACGGCGTTACGGGCGATGTAAATTTCTTCCACGACCGGGCCGAGCAGGGCGCTGCGGCCAAGGAGCCGGCCCTCGCTGTCGCGACGTGCCCGCGACATTGTGACCTCGATCTCGGTTGTCGCCAAGATGGTCTCGAAATCGCGCCGGTCTGCAGCGCCGATCGGAAGCGGATCGAGTTCGGCGGTGGGGATGATGTGGTCGGAGATGAGCCGGTCTTCGGAAATTCCGCGCGGCCAGCGCGAGGAGTTGAGGCCGATGAGGCGCACATGGCGACGCGGCGATGCCGCGAGCGCGCTTGCAGGCATCCATGCCGGCGACACGCAGGCCTCAAGGCCGTCATCCTGCTTCAGATACTCGAGCGTTCTATCGAGCGACACGGACGGGCCAGCAAGAAGTGCTTTGCGCCAGATCGATAGCGCTCGACCGGTCAGGAACGCTGCGCCGACCTCGTCGGCTTCCGCATGCCCCTTTGCGAGCAGATCGATGATCGCACGCAAGGTCGCCGTGTGATCCCGCTCATCGGGCCAGTCCGCAGCCGTAAGACGAGAGAGCAACCTATCCCAGGCGCTGAGCGAGGCAAGCGGGGCGTCCGCGGGCAGAACGCGCAGCCACCCCTGCGGCAATGACTGGAACGGGCCGGTTTCTGATCCGCAAAGCGCCGCGAGCCTGCGTATGCGGGTCTGAGAGAACCCGCGGATCAGAATATCGCTAA
The DNA here is from genome assembly GCF_051447875.1 of Roseovarius sp. MS2. NCBI lineage: Bacteria > Pseudomonadati > Pseudomonadota > Alphaproteobacteria > Rhodobacterales > Roseobacteraceae > Roseovarius > Roseovarius sp. MS2. Next base: position 81,371 of record NZ_JBKHVF010000005.1, on the reverse strand, counting down.
GCGCCGCTGCGGCCTGACCTTCGCGGGTGGTGGTGACTTTGATGCCATGGACGAAGTGAAGGTCGAGGTTGGCGTCCCCACGCAAGGCGAGAAAGTGATCATCATATTCGGCGGTCGAGGCGGCGGCGATGGCGATGTCGGCAGGATCGACGCCGTCTGTCACCATCAGCTCGCGCGCCCAGCGGATAGCCTCGACAACTTCGTGATAGCCGGTGGCTGCGCTGATAATGTGCTGCTCAGGTGTCCGTGCATCCGAGCGATGCACCTTGATCCCGGTTGCGGCAAGCCATTCCGGGACGGGGCGCGGTCCTGCGACCCATGAGACTGGTACATGCTCCGAAAGCGCAGCCAGAAGTGGACGCCAGCTCGGCGAAAGTTCTGTGATGCCGACGATCTCGACGGGGCCGATGGCCGCCGGTGCATGGACCAGTCGCTTGAGCGCAGCCGCCACCAGATCGGCGGGGCGCATCATTCCAGGCAGCAACCGCTCCTGAACAGCAGCTTCAAGGCGTGCAATCGACGCGAGGCGTTGATGGTCATGGGCGCGCGCGGCCAAGTCGATCCCCGAGCGCCAGACCTTGTGGAGCGTATCGGCTGCTGCATCGACCATGCCCGGCAGCAGTTTGATGCCATCGAGCTCACCCAGCGGCGTTTCCGGCAAGGCTGCTTGGATCGCGCTGCGCAGGCTCTCGTCGTCGATTAGCCGCGTGAAGCCTCCAGCCAGCCGGACGGCGAGCTGCTCGAAGGAGAGAATCTGCAGACCGTGAAACCTCTGCCGGGCGGCATCGAGGCGCAGTTCGCGTATCGCCAAACGGCCATGCGCGACGATCGTGCGCCGATTAGGATTGGTGTTCACCGCCAACTTCCTCCTATTGTCTCGCTGGTTCCGCTTGACGCGACTCCATCGTGTAGATAAAAAATATATGGGCATCGTAGATATGTCCATATAGTTTTTATGCCCTCCTGATGTGAAGGAATGAAGGCGGATGATCAGCGAGGGGCCAGCACTGAAGTGGGGCGTTGAACGCCGCCTGGAATTCATTGAGTTCCGGCTGTTCTGGGAAGGCGGCGTCAACCGCTCGGACATCATTGATATGTTCGATGTGTCGGTGCCGCAGGCATCGAAGGATTTAACGCTCTATCAGGAGCGCGCGCCGCATAATGCGCTCTATGACAAAAGCGCTAGGCGCTATGTGGCCGGCCCGGATTTTGAGCCCATTTTCCTGAAGCCAGACCCCTCTGGCTATCTGTCACGCCTGCGCTCGGTCGCCGAGGGATTGATCGAACTGAAGGATTCGTGGATCACTCAGATGCCCGACACCGACATCGCGCTGACACCCCGCCGCGATATCAACGCTGAGGTGCTGCGCACCGTATTGAGCGCGGTGCGGGACGTAAAATCAATCGATCTCCACTATCAGTCGATGAGCGAGGATCGCCCCGATCCGACTTGGCGTCGCATCACACCGCATGCCTTTGGCTATGATGGCTTTCGCTGGCATGTGCGCGGCTACTGCCACATCACTCACAAGTTCAAAGACTTCCTCCTACCGCGCATTCTTGATGTGGGCGAACTTGGTGATGCAGGCGCACCTGCTGGTCAAGACGCTCTTTGGCAGATGCACTTTACTGTCAAGATCGGCCCGCATCCCGACCTCACTGAAAGTCAGAAGGCGGTGGTCGCAAAGGACTATGGGATGGCAGGCGGTTCGGCCGTTCTGACCGCCCGCTACGCGATGCTCTTTTATGTGCTGAAACGCCTAGGCCTTCTAGGTGATGCCGCTCAATTGCCAGCCCGGAGCCAGCATATAGTAGTGATCAACAGGGCTGAAACAGCCGCAGCTCTGGAAAAGGCGAATTTCGCCCTGTGAGTTCTGGCTATTGTGTACCGGATCATTGTTACCGGATGACTTTCAGTACTAGCGTGCTGGTGCTCAACGAGAGCCTCGTGATTGCTTGGGCTTATCGACCCGACAAGACGTGGGCTTGGCCGCGTCAAAAACCGTCCCCCTTCCCGAGCAAGTGCTAGCCTGCCGCGGCGATGACCGCGCTCAATATCGGTGCTGAGATCATCACGGCGCCGGCGCGGCTGAGCCCGGCTTGAAGGCTTCCGGTTTCTCCGCCGACCGTGCCTGACTAATCCACGGATTTATTGTGTTTTTTGACAGCCGCTTCGTAGACGGCTGCTCCCTGCTTCGAGGCAGGGCGGCGCTTCCAGCGACCCGTACCCTCGTAGTCGCAGTATCTCGCTTTATGATCTGGCCGCTCACTTATCGCAAGACTGCTTCGAGAACTGCCGCCGCGCATCACTATCAATGCTTGCGCGCCCGCAAAGGTCCGAACCTTTACCGACGAAGCCTTGAGTGCCGACACAGCAGGATACGATGAAATCGCCTTGCTATCGTGCGTGTTGTTTTGTATCGCAGCACCATTATAGTGGGAGTCGGCGTCATGAAGCACAGGGTCCGAAGCGCGGCAGCCGCCGCTGCCATCACCGTATCGAGCCTCATCGGTTCAGTCGAGCAGGCGCAAGCCTACCAGGTTGACTGCGCCATCTTGCTCTGTCTGGCCGGAGGCTGGCCAGCATCGGCGCCTTGCGCCCATGCGCGGTCCGTCTTCATTCGGCGGATTACACCGTGGCCGATCGAGCCGCCGCTACAGATCTGGCGCTGCCCGATGGGAGTGTCGTTCAGCGCCCCTGCCCCGCTTTCGCCGTTGGAACGGCTCTACGACATCGCTTTCCGAACTGAGCCTCAGATCAGCGTGCCGCAAGACCCGCCGCTCTTTTTGCCGGTGCAGGCAGAAGAACAGGCTGACATCGACATCTCGGGCGATGCCTTCGACTTCGTTCGCAGCATTCGCGTCTATCACATCCAGTTCAGCCAGCGCGAAAACCGGGATGGGGATTGCAACCGTTACGATAGCACCCGCCTCGGTTCATATGGGGTGCAAGGCGACTATCGTTGGACACGATCGAGCGTAGCCGATGTTCCGCCAGCATCACAACTTCCGGAGCCCGTTCACTGCAGATCGATCAGCTACCGCTCCGTCTTCGTGGATTGGCGCGACCACGAGGGAAACTACGGCTTCGAAGAGGTCCGCTACTGACACTGCGCGGGGCGGCGTAGCGCCGGCCCGTATCCGATAAACCCTGCACCAGAGACTGTGCACCGACCCCAAAAAGGGAAACGACGCCAGACCGTGAAGCCTGACGCCGCGTTAGAAAAAACCCGTGAACAAGATTTTTCTAGCGCACTGTCCGAACCTCTGCAACCAGCAAAGTTGTTTTGCTGGCAAAAATGTTGTTACCTCACGGCATGGCCTCGGCTCTCTCAGGAGACACCGACCATGGAACCCACAACCGGCCTGATCTTGCGACGGATCACACAGACAGAGCTTTCCGTATCCGCCCATAAATTGGCCACGATCATCCTCGATGGCATTGCCTGGAAGGAAGGCTACAACGGCCTGTCACGCGGGACGGCCGCGTTCACTCTATCTACGCTCGCAGAAAAAATGGGCGTCTCGCGCCAGTATCTGACCGTGCTCTTGACTGAACTCGAAGCCTCCCAGCTGCAACTCACCCGCCAAAAGCCCAATGGCAAGTATGCACCCTGGCTCTTTCGCTTCACAGCCTTTGATGAAGAAGGCGAGATCGAAGATGTCGCGTCAGGTAGAGACGACACATCACTATCTAGTAAAGACTATAACAAAACTGTATTCTCAGGACATATCAACATTAATGCAGTTTCAGACGTGTTTCAGACTTGCTGGGCCGACTTGATCAAGGCTGCGAAGACCGTGCTTCCATGCTGGAATGTCGACACGCAAGTGATCTGGGATCGCTTCCTTGCGTTCAACCGCGCGCGCGGCAACGAGAAGGTTCCAGCGGGGTTCTTGCTCGGATTCATGCGCAGGTGGCGCACCGCGCCGGGCGCTACACCTCGGCCAAAAGAAGTGCCCAAACCGCAAGCGATGCTCGATCCGCGCGAGCGTGAGCTACGCGATCAGATCAAGGCCGCGCCGAGCACAAACCGCCAATTTCATGCTTCCGACCTGTGTAGCAAGATCGGTATGGCCGCTTATGAGGCGCGGGTTCTCGAGGTCATCCGCCAGTTTGGATGCCAGCGGTTCACGGCCATGCTGGCTGTGCATGGTCGAGCTGTATTGGCTGGGGAGATTGCGCGGTGACAATGGAGAGGTTAGCACCTGCAATGCCAAAACGAGTTGAGTACGCCAAGACCCGCGATGGCGCCAATCAGAGCAGATCGGCAAACTGCTCCAGGTCAGCAACAGTTGCGACCAGCCCTTGTTGCGTCAGGATCGACAGATATTCGTCAACACTCTTGGGCGGTGTCGCGTAGCCCTTAAATCGGGAGTGGACAAAACATGGGGGTCATGCGGCGCGTTTTCTGTTTGCGACGGTCAGCCGACCATCGAGAACTGCGGCCCTTGTGACGGCTACTCGGTGAGCCCCTTTGGGCGACCACCGCATCCTTCTGCGCTTTCCCATGCGGGCATTGGCAATGTCATCGACTGATCCTTCGGCACGTGATGACGAGATGGGCAGCCCGGTACGGTACCGTCGGCCATAGTCGACGAGGGATTCCATGTTGTTCGCGAGATAGGTGTACAGTGTCTCGCAACGGGCCTGCACACGAGCGGCAGCGGTGCGGACAGCCAGGGGCTCTTCCGCAAGGCGGGTGCAATCATACATGAGCGCCTTCAGATATGTTTCCGCGACCCGTGCTCTGCCATGCCAAAGCCACCAGCGGAGGCTTTTCGCGGGGCGCTGGAACAGCACCGGAATTCCAGGGAATCCCGGTATCTGGACCAGACCCTGAACGGCGGCCTCGACATGTCGAATGCGCATCGAGATGTGCCACCAGTCGAGGATATGCTTCACCTGGCCGTCGCCACCCATGGCATTCCGTATGAGGTTCGGGAGAGCAAGCTCGCCATCAGAGATTACCGTCAACAGACGGCCCGGCTTCCATCCAAAGTCTGACAGCTCTTCTCGCATCCGGCTGCCTGGCGATGCCGTCGCATTGGCGACCAAGCCAAATCGTCGGCACATATTGCGACTTTCAATCTTACCGACCACAAGATCCAGGTGTCGCTGCTGATACTCCGGTCGACAGCGGATATGCGCACCGTCCAGAAAAACCGTCAAACCACCTTTGGGCGGTGCTTCAACGGGATCGCCTGATGCCCTTCGATTTTTCTCGAGCGCAGTGGCTACTCTTCCCAACCGGTCACGCACCGTGGTGTGATGGGGCGGATGGCAGGGGAGGAAGCTTTTCATCAGCCGCGCGGCTTCGCGAAAGGAATGCCGGGACCCGAGTTCCGCATGGAGCCGCTGCAGCTCCGGGGTAGACCGGTCAGGAAAAAAATAGGCCAGCGGAGAAATAGGTCCGCCGGGCATTGCCGCTGACCTGGCATCACAAGAACAGCGGCGCAAGCGCGCGGCTTTTACCCGAACCCGCCCAAAGAGCGTGTCGAGATCGCGCGTGCGATAGTCATGAATGGGACGAACCGAGGCGCAATCCGGGCATACGCGGCTTTCTCGGATGATTTCCTCAACCTGATCGCAAAGAATTGCCCGCTGAATCTGTTCGACAACCCTCTTCCCATCCTCAAGGCGCAACCCGATCCCGTCTGGACAGGTCACCCGGTAGGGTCGAGAAATGCCGTCAAGCTGATGAGTGCGCTTCTCCCCGTTGTCGAAGGTAGTTTCGATTGTAGTCCGTACGTCCATGGCATCCCCCCACGCAAAGAACTCACCTTAGCACGGGCCGCAACGACGAAGATGACCCCCATGTTTTGTCCACTCCCGACCGCGTGCATCCATGCAGGTGCCGCAGATCAGCACGCGGCCGCCCGCCGACAGCACCCGGCGCAGCATCCGCTCGATATTGTAGAACCCCTCGGGCGTCTTTTGCCCCGCCTTGGCGCATTGCGCCGCATCGGCCATCAGGAACACGGTGATCTCAGCTTCGTCATCCTGCTTGGCTAGCGCATGCGTCATGCGCAGCCCGTTGAAGCTGCGCTCGGTGCCGTAGGGCGGATCATTTAGCAGGATCAGGTGTTTCATTTCGTTGGCTCCTTCGTTGTGATCCGGGGGTCCAGGGCATGGCCCGAGGCCGGGCCGCGAACCGGCTGCACCAGCATCCGATCGAGCCACAGATCGCGCCGCGTTCGGAACTGCTCGATCCCGATTTCCATGCCGTGATGCCCCTTGGCGGGCTGCGCCACATAGGTGCCGAGCAGCCTGTCCCACCACGGCAGGTTGAAGCCATAGTTGGAATTGGTCTCGCGTGGATCGGTGGAATGATGCACCCGGTGCATGTCGGGCGTCACCACGATCAGGCGCAACCAGCGATCCACCCGGCGCGGCAGGTCGATATTGGCGTGATTGAACAGCGCCGTGCCGTTGAGCAGCACCTCAAAGATCAGCACCGCCACCGCAGGCGGGCCAAGCGCCGCCACCACCGCCAGCTTGATCCCCATTGACATCACGATCTCGACCGGGTGGAAGCGCAGCCCGGTGGTGGCGTCGAATTCGAGGTCGGCGTGATGCATCCGGTGCAGCCGCCACAGCCCCGGCACTGCGTGAAACAGCACATGCTGCAGGTAGATCGCCAGGTCGAGCACCAGCACCGAGACGAGGGTCGCCACCCAGGCGGGTGCGTCGATATTGTTGAAGAGGCCCCAGCCTTTTTCAGCCCCGAGCACCGCCAGACCGACAGCAAGCACAGGGAAGGTCAGCCGCAGGATCACCGTGTCCAGCACCACCAGCCCGAGATTGTTTGTCCAGCGGAGCACGCGCGGGATCTCCTGCCGCCGGCGCGGCGCGGAGAGTTCCCAGAGCATCATGCCGATGAGAATGCCCAGAAAGATCGTGAGGCGGATCGCAGCTTCTGCATTCAGGAGCATGTCGGACATGAGCAGATCCTTCGGGGGTTGCGCGGCGACGTGGAACGGTTATCATTCAAGTAATAACTTGATTGAGTAAAGGCGCGCTCCCGCCATGTCAACCAGCCCGAAACAGGCCCTCCTGAAGGAATACGCCCTCGTCGCGCAGGCGCTTGCCGCCCCCGCGCGCCTGATGCTGCTGGAACAGCTGGCGCAGACCGAGGCGGCGGTCGAGGCCCTCGCACGCAAGACCGGGCTCTCGGTCGCCAACGCCTCGCAACACCTGCAGCAGCTGCGCCGTGCCGGGCTCGTCACCAGCCGCCGCGCGGGCAAGGCGGTGATCTACCGGCTGAAGGACGCGCGCAGCATCGCGCTCATGGGGTTGCTGAGCGAGGTGGCCGAGGCCAATCTGGCGCAGGTCACGGATATTCTCGACGGGCTTTCGGGGGAGGCCCCCGCGCCCGAGCCGATCACCCGCGCCGATCTGGCCGAACGTCTGGCGCAGGGCGCCGTCACCCTGCTCGACATCCGACCCGAAGACGAGTTCGCCGCAGGCCACATCCCCGGCGCGCAGAACACGACATTGGCCGATCTCGACCGGCTTTTGCCCGCGCTCGACCCAGAAGCCGAAGTCGTCGCCTATTGCCGCGGTCCCTATTGCATCTACGCCCATCAGGCCGTGGCCCGCCTCCGCCATCACGGCTTCAACGCGCGCCGCATGGCGGGCGGCCTGCCCGAATGGCGCGAGGACGGGCGGGCGGTGAGTACGGAACCCGGTTGTTCTGATGGTCCGACATCAGCGGTCACTTGGTGACGACCTGATTCACCAACCTTGAGAAAACTAAGCTCTGATCTGGCATAGATTGGAATTTGCAACTCCCGCCTGACAACAACAGATAGCGTTCTATCAACCATGTATCTGGTCCAAGACTTCGGCGCTCCCGTGTCAATACCTGCCTTGCAGGTCGCACTCTTCAGGCCTCTAGGTGGCAGAGCGCGGCACCAGCTCATCCGGCGCAAGTCACTTACCCCCCCAATTGTGTTTCAGACTTTTCGTCTTGCCCATGGCGTGAAGTAATAGTCCCGTCCCGAGCAGGATCATCGGCACCGATAGCGCCTGACCCATCGTCAACCCCCAAGCACCGAAATGAAGTGCATGACCGATCGGGTTATCGCCGCTCACGAACTGTGCGTCAGGCTGCCTGAACAGTTCCACAAAACTTCTGCCAAGCCCATATCCAACTAGAAACGCGCCAGCCAAAGCGCCCGGCGCTTTCAGCCAGTCGCGTCGCCAGGCAAGATAGAGCAGCAGAAGTCCAAGCAGAAGTCCTTCGAGAAGCGCCTCATAGAGTTGCGAGGGATGGCGAGCGCAAAGGCTGACAAGGCCCGGACAAGTCTGCGCTGCCTCGCCGGGAAAGATAACGGCCCATGGCACATCCGTCGGTCTGCCCCAAAGCTCGTTGTTGGTGAAATTGGCCAGACGCCCCAGAAACAGCCCCGGCGGAGTTGCAAGGGCAAGCATGTCTGCCGTGCTCAGAAGAGGCGCCTTATGACGGATGCAAAATACCAGAGTCGACATGGCCACACCTGCAAAGCCGCCGTGAAACGACATCCCCCCTTGCCATACCATGAAGATCTCCCAAGGGTTGGTTAGGAAATGACTGGGCTGATAAAACAGAACAAAGCCGAGGCGGCCGCCGACGATCACACCCAGAATTATCCAAGTCAAAAGACTTTCGATTCGTCGTGGGTCAAGCGGAGGGCCTTCATGGGGCCAGATTGGCGGACGTTGGACAGCCGCCAAGCAGATACGCCATCCTATGAGGATTCCGACGATATACGCGAGCGCATACCAACGGAGCGCAACTGGGAATCCCCAGATATCAAATGAAAAAAGGTCCGTTCCTATGTCGGGGAATGGTATTGCTGCGGTAAGCAAGGATCATGCTCCTTTGTTACTTTTCGGGATAGGAAGCCGAAAGAAATTACGATTCGCGCATCAACATTCCTCTTTATGAACTTGGCGGTGATTGCCGTCGGTCATGGCGGACAACCTCCCTTTGCCGAACTCCGAAGCATATGAGGGAGCTCGTTCACCCGATCTGACCCAGCACCGGAAACACATCGAGTAACCAGTATGACAGGGCGCTGAGCTGACCGGTGATCATGGCGATCCCCATAAGAATCATCACCACGCCTGCGCCCTGATGCAGACGACGGCCCAAACGTCCCACACCGCGCAGGCGACCCGTAAGGCGGTCGGTGAAGGCGGCGACGATCAGGAACGGGATGCCAAGCCCGGCGGAGTAGATCGCAAGCAATGTCACGCCCTCTCCAATGGTGGCACTTGTCGCGCTGGCGGTCAGGATCGCGCCAAGGATCGGACCGATGCAGGGAGTCCAGCCAAAGCCGAAGGCGAGCCCAAGCACATAAGAGCCCGTGGGGCGTCCTCCCGGCAGGTCGAGGTGAAACCGAAAATCCCGCTCCATCGCCTGAATACGTGCTGCCCCCAGCATGAAGAGCCCGAACAGGATGATGATTCCACCGCCGAGGAAGTTGAGCTCATAGCGCCAGCGCAGCAGCGATTGCCCAAGGGCGGTGGCCGAGGCCCCGAGGATCATGAAAATCGTGGAGAATCCCAGCACAAACCAAAGGCTGAGCCAGACAACCTGGCCGCGGCCCGGGGTCACTGCGTCGCCTACCGAGCGCCCCGCGATATAGGAGACATAGCCTGGCACGAGCGGAAGCACACAGGGTGAGACAAAGGAAATCGCACCGGCCAGAAGGGCCGCAGTCATTCCGATGAGCGAGAAGTCAGCCATGACTGTGCTCCACCCGTCAGTTTCCGCTGCCGAAAAGCCGGTCGAGAAGGCCCGGTTCGGACGGCGGTGCTGAGTTGGTCAGCTCGTTGATGTAGAGGATGAGGTTTACATGTGAGAAATCCGCGCCATGGAAAATCGCCGCGTGGCGCCCGCCCCGGCCGATGACATGGATCATCGGGGCAGCGCTGTCGCGTTCTGACAAGGCGGCGTAGTCATCGGCAGCTTCAGAGATAACGCCCTCGATAGAAATCGCGTGCCAGTTCGTGCTGTCCCAGCCCTCTGTCGTCAGACCGACCGTGAGGAACGTGACCATCTCGCGCATCGGCGTGACATTCACCCCCTCTTGAACCTTGTGCAGTAGCGCCTGCTGGTTGTCGCATGGTGCGCCGCAACCGTCGGGCGCAAAGCTGATGACGACGATCCGGTCCTGAAGGGCATCGAGCCGCAGCGGCGTGCCATCGGCATCAGTGCCACTTAGGTTCGGCGTCCGCCGCAGGTCCGTGGCCTCGAAGGCAGGTTCCCGCTCGGCCATCACCTCGTCGATCCGTTCGCCCGGATGATGCGCCATTGCCGGTACAGGCGGCACGACAAGTGCGAGACAGACAAGGACATGTTTCATTCCGCCCCCTTCGGCCCGGTCGCGGTAACGCTCAGAACCGGCACTTCGACCGTGATCTCTCCGGCATGCTCGAAACTCAGGGTCAGGGGGAAGGTGCGACCCTCCTCCAGCTTCCCGGTCAGCCCCATCAGCATCAGGTGCATCCCGCCGGGGGCGAAGGTGACAGGGGTGCCGGGGGCAAGATCGAGCACATCGATATGGTGCATGCGGGAGACACCGCTGGCATCCGTTACAGTGTCATGCAGCATCACATGGCCCGCCGCCGGCGTTTCAAGCGCCGTGAGCCGGTCCGCGATATCGCTTTCAAGCGTCAGGTAGGCGGCACCGGGGCGGCTGGCCAGGATGCTGGCGCGGGCCCACTGGTCTGTGACACGCACATCGGCCATCGCGGCGGTGGATCCATAAAACAGCGCCAGGCCAAATGTCAGGCTGCACTTCATGAAGACGCCTCTGAAATGAGCGCCGAGAGTTCCGCCGCCATATCCTCAGGGGTCTGTCTGCTATCGAGATATACATCCTCAAACCGACCGTCCGGTCGCATCAGGTGGATGAAGCCGGTATGGGCGATGATGTATCCGTCCGGGGCCAGATCGTCTTCGCTGCGTTCATGCCAGACCCTGAAGTTGCGCGCGGCCGCATCGACCTGCGCCTGAGTGCCGGTCAATCCGACAAGTGACGGGTGAAACGCCTCTGAATACGCCTTCATGACGTCAACAGTATCGCGCGCCGGGTCAACGGTGATGAAAATGGGCGTGACATTGTCCGTCCTCGGCCCAAGATGATCCATCACCTCGGCCATGTAACTCAGGGTCATCGGGCAGATATCGGGGCAATGCGTGAAGCCGAAGAAAACCATTTGCCATGTTCCGGCATAGGTATCCGGTGTTACCGACTGACCAGACTGATCCACGAGCGCATATTCATTCAAGATCGCTGCCTCGCCTGTCATGGTGCCCAAGTTCGCGACAGAATCCGATGAATCGCGCGCTATCACCAATGCACTCACGAGAAACATGCTGAGCGCAACGAGTCCCCAAAGAAAAGCCCGAATGTAGCGCGGCGAAATGTTCATATGTTCGGGTATCATTCAGAAGCTCCCGCAGCGGAGGCTACCGGCTCGAGCACCAAGCCCAAGCCAATCAAAACAGATAGGGCTACACCAAGAAAAAGGGTGGTCGCGGCAAGGTCTACGATTGGTCCTGAATGCACTTTCATGCCCGCCCCCAAAATCAAAACGGAAAACAGCGTTTGACCATATGTCGCCGCCGGTTTTCTTGAGTTTCCCAAGGGCGCAGTGGCGGGATCATGGTTGGCTTTCCTCATTTTCTAGATCCCTCCGGCAATCTTACTCTGAAACCGCGTTGCGATTTGCCTGCTGTTCCAGTCGGCGGCACCTGAAACCCGTCCGCGCTCACGGCCCTGAGGATCGACCAGTATCGTCGTGGGCACGCCCTCGATTCCGAAAGCATCAACCGCAGCGATGTCCTCGGACCGGTAAATCGCCATGTTGTTCAAGCCAAGCGCGTTGTAAAACCGCCTCACAGAGGGCAAATCGGAGCCGTCCACGCACAGAGGCAAGACGTGGAAAGCATCACCGCCCAGCTTTTGCTGCAAATGATCGAGCGTTTCCAATTCCGCCCGGCAAGCCGCGCACCATGTCGCCCAGATATTGACCAGCACGATACGCCCGAGAAAGTCATCGAGCCGTAGATCCATGCCGTTATCATCCTCGATCGAAGGAGAAAGGATCGGCCGCGGATCAGCATGCATGATCATCGATGGCCTTGCCGCTGCCTGCGCGGCCACCAATGCAAGCGAGCCCGCGATCAGGGCCCTGCGGATCATGATGCGCCCTCGGATTGGAGCTTTCGGACAACCGGAAGAATATCTCGTTCCAGTATTTCCCGACTGAACGGGCCCACATGCTTGTAGGCAATCCGCCCCTGCGCATCTATGACGAAGGTTTCCGGCAAGCCGTATACACCCCAGTCTATCGCGACCCTGGCGTTTCTGTCCGCCCCGATGTGGTCATAAGGATCACCAAGTTCCTGAAGGAACCCGCGCGCACCGGTGGGCGTGTCCCGATAGTTGATCCCGTGGATCGGAACCGTATCGGCTTCCGCGAGTTCTACCAGCAGAGGCATCTCGACACGGCAAGGGATGCACCACGACGCCCAGACATTGACAATCGACACCTCGCCGCGCAGGTCCGCCGAAGACAAACCCTTCCCCCTACCGTCTATAGGGGGCAAGACGAATTCCGGAATCTGCTTGCCGATCAGCGTCGACGGCAACCGGTCGTCTTTGTTCCAAAGGCCCCAATAGAAGGCCGCTGCAAGTGCCGCAAAAATCGATACCGGTGCAAGACCGATCAGCCACACTCTCGTTGATGCACGGCTCTGGGGGTCTTTGGTCACGGCGTTTTTCCACCCATCCGATTGCCGTCCGACCCCGGCTGCGAAGTCGATTGGCGAGAGTATCGGGACGCTCCGATCGCCGCTTTGCTTAATCTGAAAAGCAAAAAGGCGGTCGTGAACGTAACGGCACAAACTGCCACCAAGCCAGTCGTGGTCAACAGGACGGCCGCTGCCGCTGCTACGGTCTCAATCAAGAGAATGGACATATCGGTCAATCAAGCTCCCAATCCGCTTGGCACTTCTGGCGATTTTTCGTTCACGCACATCACGGAAATCAGGATGCTTGCGAGAAACGTGCGACATGCGATCTGAACTGGTCACGGAGATAGCTGACCTCTTGCAGCCCGCTGATGACCCTTCGCATTTCGCCCTGCCCGTCAAACAGCAAAAGTGTGACATGCGGCACGCCATACCTGTCGGCGATAGCCCGGCCTTCGGGACCACGAATATTGGCTACGCGTACCTGCAGTGCGCCATCCTCGAAATCCTTCGCCGCGCGCAGCGTTCTTTTCTGGAGTTCCTGACAGGTCGGGCAATGTGGATCGTGGACCTGCACGACGGTGGGCGTGCCATTTCCGATAGCGTCAAGATCAAGAAGCTCGACCTGTTGCGCATAGGTGCGGGAAACGCTCCAGCCACCAAAGCCCAGAACACCCGCCGCGATCGTGCCATTGCGCAGATAACGCAGAATGTCTCGACGTGAGAGCCTGCTTTCCGACACGGTCTCTTCGTTCGACTGCCCAGCCGAAGAAGGTTTCGCCCTAGTCGTGCTATGAGGGGATTTACTTTGCTTTTTCATGTCACTCTCTTGTTGTTTTGATCAGGTGTCGTGGGGTCAGATGACAACGACCTGAGTACCGACGCGAACCAGCTCGAACAGCTCTTCGACCTGGTGATTGTAGAGGCCGAAACAGCCGTTCGACGCCGCTCGACCGATTTTCGCAGGATTGTCGATGCCGTGTATCCGGTAGTATTGCCATGTGAGGTTCAACGCCCGTGTGCCCATCGGGTTTTTCGGCCCCGCTTCCACCCGCGCTGGCAAATCCGGGTTGCGCTCACGCATGCTGGGTGTGGGGATCCAAACCGGATCGCGACGTTTGAGCGTGATTTCGGTGCGGCCGCGCCGGGTCAAATCCTCCGACATCGGGACCGAACAGGGATACATAAGTTCGATCACGCCGTCTTCGGACCAATAATGCAACGCCTTGGATCGGGTGTCGCAGACAATGGCCCCATGGCGCAGCGAGTCGAACTGATCCCGCCACCGAACCGGACGGAAGCCTGACGCATTGCGTCTTACAACCGTTTGGGAGATGCCGCTCTCGCTGGCGATAGCTGGCGCTGCCATAGCCATCGCGGCATTGGCCGACGCCAAAAGCAACAAGTGCCTTCTAGAGATTTCTGTCATGAAAATCTGCTCCGTTAAGGACGAATGACACCGGGGATTTACGTGAGTTGTTCGAAGATCGGCTCGAGTTGTGCGATGCTGTGGTTGCCGCTGTACCGACCTCCATTGACCAGAAGGGTCGGTGTGGCGGTGACGCCGTAGACCTGCGATCCCTCATCACGTTCAGCGATGATCCGCTCGCCGAGCTTCTCGTCTGCAAGTATGGCCTCAAACTCTGCGCCTGCGACCCCGGTGCGCCCTGCAATCGCGCGCAAACTACTGATATAGTCACCCGAAGCCCATTCGCGCTGCTCGGTGTAGAGGATGTCGAGAAGCCCATAGAAACGGTCCACGCTGCCGTTTCCGCTGTGCAGCAACATGGCGGCGGCCATGGCTGGCTGGTTCAACGGGAAATGCCTATGGACATAGCGGACGCGGCCCTCAGGAATATGGTCGCGCTTCAGAACAGATGCGGTGTTGACATGAAACGCAGCGCAGTGGGGGCAGGTCAACGAGCCGTACTTGATCAAGGTGATCGGGGCGTCCTCGGCACCAAGGACAAAATCCGTATCCCGCAAGGGCACATCATCGAAATGGGTTGTGCCTAGGGCGGCATGGCTTCGCGCCGTCCCGCTATGCTGCGCGCCCGCGCCGTAGTGGCCGCCCTGACCGGCGAATATGGGAACCAACGCGACCACCGCGCCCGTGCCTCCGAGCACCATCAATGCGGTGCGCCGAGATTGAGTTCTTGCCATATCGAGATCTCCTTCAGATTTCCAGAAAGCGTGTGTTCAGGGTTTCTCGGAATGCGTCCGCGAAGCGCGTTTTTTCGGCATCCGAGAGCGTTGAGAGAAGCGCGATCACCAGCCCGTCCTGCGACCAGACCACGGAACCGATGTTGCCTTGTTCGTGCCGGACCACCTGGCCGTCGGTGTCCAGCCCATGCCCCGAAACCTGTTCGGCGGGATTGGAAATCACATAGACCGTGATCTGACCCGTTTCATTTTCATAGGTCAGGGCGCCCAGCCGCTGCCCCAGCAACAGACACAAGCGCCCCCCGACAAGCCGATAGTCGAGTACGCTGTCCGACAGCGCCGGAAGCGGCCCGTCGATCCGCGCCGAGAGCCAGGCAAGCGTTTCAGTGGAATCGTCGCTGGCGACATCGAGCACACGCTGGCTCGCCCGGAACGTTCGGTAATCCTGTGTCGTTTCCACCGCTATGGCATCCAGCGTGAGCGCCGGTGCATTCAGGCCGCGAGGGTTGAAATCGAGGATGAACGCGGCCAGAAGCAGAGAAGCAGCCAGCGCTGTTCCGGAGATTGCCCGCAGCATTCTGGGCCGCAGCGCGGCGAAGGTGAACCCGAAGGTCGAACGTCTCTCTTCGGCGGCCAGATGCGTGGCAATCCGCGCATGAAGTTGCGCAGGCGCCCGTTCGCTGCCGAGAGCCTGCCGCAATGCGTCCGTTTCCGCCCGCAGCGCCGCAACCTCGTTTTGACAACTCGGGCAAATCGCGATGTGGCAGGCCACATCACGCGTAGCTTCCGCATCGAGCCCGCCATCTACCCAGGCCATGAGCGTTTCGGGTTCTATTGAACGACAGGTCATCAGCTTACCTCTTTGCGCTTGGTGAACCGGAGGACGCGATCGCCCGTGCTCTCTGGCGCATGGTCCGCGAGTTTCTCGCGCAGAAGCATGCGCGCCCGGTTCAGTCGCGATCTCACGGTTCCTTCAGGACAGTCGATGCTCACGCCGGCGTCGCGATAGCTCATGCCCTCGACCAAAACCAGTTGCACAACGAGACGAAGATCCTCAGGCAATCCATCCACGGCCGCCGCGATATCGCGACCGAGGCGGGCATTGGCGAAACTCTGCGCTGGCCCCTGGTCACCGGTCGGCAGGTCGTCCAGCGCTTTGGGATCCGTCGGAAGACTTCCCCGCCTTTGGTGATCGATGTGCAGATTGATCATGATTCGAAAGATCCACGCCCGAAAGTTGTCGGGCACAGTGCCATTCGTATAAGTCCGATAGGCGCGCAAGCTGGCATCCTGCACCAGATCTTCAGCCAGCGCACGGTCCTGCGACAGGCGAAGGGCCGTGCGATAGAGCGCATCGATATTGACTTGCAAAAGCTCTTCGAACTTTGTGCTTCGGCCCCGTTTCAGCACAATCCTCTATCCTCGACGCAGTTTGACCGTTACCGGTGTCTGACCACTAAGACGAAGCCTCTAGCGATTGGGTCTCGATAAAACCGATAAATGTGCTCACAATCGTGTGATGATGATATTAAGGGAGTTCAGGGGGGCACTGTTGATTAGTCGCTCCCCTTTGCATCGTGGTAAGGTGCATGCACTCGGTCACGCAGCTCAGCACATTTTGCCAAGGTCGCCTTCTTGTTGCTTATGGATATGGCTTGGCTCGAGTGTTCAGATTTCTCAATGCGCTTGGTCAGAAGCGGCACGGCTTGCAATACTTTTCAGTTCGCAGTCCGCCACATCCGATAACGTCCTTGCCCGGTCATCTCGCGGACCAGGCCTCGCGTTTCCATCCAGGTGAGGTTGCGCTGAACGGCGGCGCGGCTCAAGCCTGTTATGGCCTCGGCCATCGGAGCGGATACAAGGGGCCATTCGGTCAACACGACGCGCAAGGCGCGCGGGGTCTTGCCCGAGAGCGGGGCCATTTCGGTTTCTGCCCGCCCAGACCATGCCTCGATATCGTCTAGGTGCCGCATTGCGGTAAGGCATGCCGTCTCCATCCCGTCAAGCCATCGCGCCAGACGGTCAACGGGTGAGCCGCCACCGCGCAGCCCCCCTGCCCCTCCCATAGCCAGAGGCGCAAAGACTGCGCCTTTGCCCTCGCTGGCCGCGATCCGCGCGGCCGTGACTGCTGCTTCTATTTGATCGCCCTGCTGCCCCAGGCCTGCGAGGCTCCAGAGGTGATAACCCGCGCAGGCACGGGTGATCGGGTTAAGATCGGCGGCTTGCGCCATCAGGTCGAGCCAACCGCCCGCGCGGTCCGCAAAGGGCTCGGCCTCATCTGCCATGTTCTCTGGATCGCGCCGGTCGAGAAAGGCAGACAGGTCCGCCTCTGGGCCTGGCCCCCCTGTCAGACGGCGCACTGCCCAACCAACACGTGCGAGCGCGGCAGTGTCGTCTTGCAGGCCGGAAATGCGCATGGAGATCCAGAGCGCCAGCCGGTCCGGGCCGATGCGGTCGCCCACGAACCAGCTGAGGTCGGCAGCCTCGATCAGCGCGAGCCTGTGACGCCAGCCTTCCGGGCTGCGCTTAAGCCGGTCGTCCAACGCGCCGACGCGGCCGGCCACACGGGCAAGACGCGCGGCAAGATCCGCCTCTGCTTTCCGCCAATCGTCGAGAACCTCGGCTTCACGCGGTTCGGCCCGCGGTCCGGGCGGCAAATAATCCGGCTCTTCTTCCATGGGACCGGGCAGGAACCACAGATCGTCCTCAGGCGACTGTTCCACCTCCTCAGCATCGATGGGGAGAGCATCAGAATCATCATGAAATGCAAGGGCTTGGGATATCATATGTGCAAAATACGGTGTTTTTGCAGACTACCCAAGTGTTTTCTGCGCGAGTTCTCCTACATTTTGTATAGCACGCCCGCGCGATGGTCGGCGAGGGTTCTCTGATCGCGCTCAGTGTATAGAAACCAAGGGGTTTCTGGTGAGTGGCGCCACAGAGCACACCCTTGCATTCGTTTACAAATGGTCGTTTATTGGCGTTATATGAAACTGTAAAAGACTGTTTTGATGCCCCTGATCGGTTATGCGCGCGTATCGACCGAGGATCAGACCCCCCTGCCCCAGTCGCAGGCCCTGAAGTCCGCGGGCTGCGCGGAGATCCATGAAGAGCAAGCCTCGGGCGGCAATCGTGCGCGGCCGGTGCTTGCGCGGGTGTTGGAGCGCATCGGCAAGGGCGACACGCTGGTGGTCGTGCGGATTGACCGCCTCGCGCGATCCCTGTCGCATCTGCTGGAGGTGATCGAGCGGCTGGAGGCGAAGGGAGCCTTCTTCCGCTCGCTGACCGATCCGATCGATACGTCCTCCCCGCAGGGCAAGTTCACGCTGCAGGTCTTAGGCGCCGCGGCGGAGTTCGAGCGCGCCCTGATCCGGGAACGGACCAAGGCGGGGCTGGCATCTGCGCGTACCAAGGGCCGCCTCGGCGGGAACCCGGGCTTGCGCGCCCGTGATCCGGCGGCGCTGCGCAAGGTGCGGCTGGCGCGGCAGGACGGCTACATGGAGCGGCTGAACGAGACGGCACAAGATTGGGTACCCCATGTGCGCCGGTTGCGACCCGACTTGGCCTGGGAAGACGTGGTGCGCATCATCAACGGCCCCTTGCCCGAGGCGCGTCGCTGGACCCAAAGCCGCCTGCTGCGCGCTGTGAAGGCCTATGTCCGCGACGGCTTCCTGCCTGTCGAGGTGCTGGCCCGCGCCGGGCGCCGCGAAACGGACGACCGCCTGCCCGCCATTGTCGCAGGCATCAAGGGCGCCAAACCCGACATGACCCTACAGGCCATCTGTGATCGGCTGGAGACTATGCGTGAGCGGACACCACGCGGAAGGTCCAAGTGGCAGCCGTCATCGGTGAAAATGCTTCTGGAACGCGCTGAGAAACTTGGGTTGCTTGACTGAATTGAGTAGTGCCTGCGCTTGTGTCTGTGTGGTTGAAGCACACCATATCTAGAAAGAGCTTGCACGAATCTGATAGCTCGGGCAATAGTCTCGATAAATAACGCGCAGTCACATAAAAAACGCGCCCACGAATCGAGGCAGAGATGAGCGAAGCTGAGCAGGACCTGGACATTGCCATCGGGCACTACGCAGAGCTTCTCGCGTCAAACCTTCATGCGCAACGTGCGGCCCACTTCCCTCCCGACGCCAAGAAAGTCATGCGCAGCCTGACTAGCGGCGAGGCGGCAGAGTTGCTTGGCGTCGATCATACCTACCTTCGCAAGCTTCATCGAGAAGGAAAGATCGCTGACGTCGAAACCACCGCAGGCAGCCACCGTCGGTATACACTCGATGATATCTGGGAGATCCGCCGCGCCCTAGAGGCAAACGCGAAGAAGCCTGGGACCTACGTGCCGGGGCGTCGTGCCGGTGACGAGCTTCAGATTGTCTCCGTTGTGAACTTCAAAGGCGGCTCGGGGAAAACGACAACATCAGCTCACCTTGCGCAGCGCTTGGCTCTCAAGGGATATCGTGTCCTTGCGATCGATCTGGACCCCCAAGCATCCTTTTCCGCGCTGCATGGCATCCAGCCTGAGCTGGACCTGATGGAGGGTGGAACGCTGTATGACGCAGTTCGCTATGATGAACCGGTCCCGATCTCGGAAGTAATCCGTAAAACCTACATCCGAGGCCTCGACCTTATCCCCGGGAACCTAGAGCTCATGGAATTCGAACATGAGACGCCGGCTGCCATCCAGCGAGGCGGCGCCCGCGCGTTCTTTGCCCGTGTGCGTGATGCGCTCGATAGTGTTGAAGCAGACTATGACGTCGTCGTCATCGACTGTCCGCCGCAGCTTGGCTTCCTGACCATGTCTGCCTTGTCGGCGTCCTCCGGGGTGCTTGTCACCGTTCACCCACAGATGCTCGATCTCATGTCTATGTCGCAGTTTTTGCGCATGACCGCTGATCTGCTTGGCGTCATCCGGGACGCCGGCGCAAACCTTCGCTTTGACTGGCTGCGTTTCCTGCCAACTCGCTACAAGGTGGGTGATGCACCGCAAACTGAGGTCATTGCCTTCATCCGGGGTCTTTTCGGCAGGTCCGTTCTGACCAATCACATGGTCGAATCGACTGCGATTTCGGATGCGGGGCTCACAAAGCAGACGCTCTATGAGGCCGACAAGAAGGAATTCACGCGCCAGACTTTCGATCGCGCGATCGATTCCATGAACGGCGTCAACGACGAGATCGCTGCGATCATTCAGAACACGTGGGGACGCAATGGCAAGAAAGCCTAAACTTGGTCTGCCCTTGCAGACCCTGCGCAACGCGCCCGACGCTCTTGAGGGGCGCAGGCTCCGAGGTGGTGTTTTCGAAATCGACCCCGGTCATATCGAGACTGCAGGTCGGTTAGATGACCGACTTCAGATCGAGATCGAGGGTCTGAGGGCATCGATTTTCAAGAACGGCCAGCGTGTTCCGATTCTAGTGCGCCCACTTGAGAGTGATCGCTACAGCCTGATCTATGGCCGCCGTCGCCTTGAGGCTTGCAGAGAACTTGGGATCAAGGTCCGCGCAATTGTCACGGAAATGGAGGGTGATCAGGCGCTTCGCGATCAGTTGCTGGAAAACCAGGAACGGCGAGATCTGAGCTTTATCGAACGCGCGCTCGTAGCCGCTGCCTTGCTTGATGGAGACCACCTGGGCGAGTCAGAGCGCACCAACAAGGGCGTTGCCGAGGTTCTCAATCTGACCGAGGCTGGGGTTTCGCAGTTGTTAAGCGTTGTCCGCACCGTAGGAGAAGATCTTGTCCTGGCCATCGGTGCGGCACCTGGGATCGGCCGACCGCGATGGGAGGAACTCAAGAAGTGTATTGGTGCTGCAGATGTGGACCACGAGCGACTCGCAGCCTTGGCCAATGAAACCAAGTCAATCCATTCGGGTGGAATAGATGAGAAGTCCGACCGGGCATTTTTGGCAGTCCTTTCTGCGGCAGGGAAGACCGAGCACTCCACTTCCTCGATTCGCTCGCGCAGCCAGCCTGAAACGGTCATTCCGGGGGTCGGTGCTGCAACCGTCACGACCGGACGCCGTGGCAAGCAACTCAAGCTCGAGTTGAAGTCCGAGGATACTGAATTTGTCAGCTGGCTTGAGGGCAACGCCCCGCAGCTGCTTACCGAGCTTCATGAGCGTTGGAAGCGCTCAGAAGACTGAGGAAGAGCAACCAAAAAAAAGGAGGCACGATACAGGCAAGAATGAAAAAGGCCCCGAGAAGCTAGCTTCACGAGACCTTAATTAGGTTTCGAACGGGACCAGCCCGCTACAAAACTTCAGTTTTCGCACCTCTGAATGTAGCGATCTGGCCCCTCTCCCGCAAGCGCAAAGCGATTCGCGGGCCACTCAAATTTTGCCTTCGTGAATATTTTCATGGAGTACACACCAATTTCGCCGTTTATGCGGCCGATATCGCACGCCCATCTGCGCGTGATCGAGCGGCCCGAGGCATCTGTTCCAGGCAAGCCCGTCAACAAGTGGGAGCTCCTCCGCGAGTTGTCCAAGGCGCAGGCAGCCTTTGGGGTTTCCGAGCGCGATCTGACCGTTCTTCAGGGACTTCTCAGCTTCTTTCCGGACGATGCGCTTGGCGGGAACACCGAAATGGTCGTCTTCCCATCCAACAAGGCGATCTGCGAGCGGCTGAACGGCATGCCTTGCTCGACGATGCGCCGTCACCTCGCCCGGTTGGTAGACGCAGGCTTGCTCATGCGGCGCGATAGCCCCAACGGGAAGCGGTATGTGCGCAAGCGTGGCGAAGATCGCGTGGCCTTCGGCTTTGATCTCTCCCCGCTCTATTGTCGGGCAGAGGAGATTGCACGGGCCGCAGAGGCTGTGCGTGACGCTGAGGACCGTGTGCGGCGACTGAGGGAGGTGGTGAGCCTCATGCGTCGCGACCTGGCCGCTCTGGCGGAGTTCGGCGAGGAGATCCAGCCCGGGCTTGGCCTATGGGATCAGCTCAGCGATACGGCCGCCCTCACAGCCCGCGCTCTTCGCCGCAAGCTTTCGCTTGAGGATCTGTCGGCATTCCGGACTGAACTGGAGATCCTGCTTGACCAGGCGCGTAATGTCATTGACGGCCCTGAAACAGAAGAAATGAACACCAATGATGCCCATTTTGAGCGTCACCATCATAATTCAAATAAAAAATCTATAGATCTTGAACCTGCCTTAGAAAAAGGCGGGGCAGCGGCGAGTGGCGCGCCTGATATTGATACGGATGAGCCTGTGGCTGACGTTGAAGAGCCTGACACGAGGCGGGTACCGAAAATCCCACTCCACCTGGTGATCGCCGGCTGTCCCTCGCTCAAGACTTTCTATCAGGGCGACGTTCGACACTGGCACCAGCTTTTCGACGCGGCTTGTCACGTACGGCCGGCCATGGGGATCAGTGTTTCCGCTTGGGAAGAAGCGCAGCGCTGCATGGGACCAGAGCAAGCCTCGATCGTCGTCGTGGCCATGCTGGAACGTTTTTCCGACATCAGATCACCGGGTGGATACTTGCGGGCGCTGACGTCCAAGGCCGCGGCGGGCGAATTCTCTTGCGGTCCGATGGTCATGGCTTTGATCGGACGGCGAAGTGCGGCTTAACAGCTGTTAAGTTTCGACGTCGTCGGTGCTCAGTTGGCCAGACTTAACAGCTGTTAAGTCGCCTCTTGGCAACCATCCGATTATCGAGAGGGAAAGGAGTGTTGGTTTGAGGGTGACGGGAAGTGAGATCGGGAGAGTGGCTTCCGACGCCCGTCGTGGAGAAGATCTGATGACGAAAGCTGTCCAAAAAATCACCCTGTCCCCTTCGCGGGATGTCCCTTTTGACAAGCTGGTGCTGAGCCAGTCCAATGTGCGACGTATCAAGGCTGGCGTGTCCGTCGAGGAACTCGCCGAAGACATCGCCCGCCGCGGTCTGTTGCAGAGCCTGAGCGTGCGGCCCATGTTGGCTGACGATGGGACCGAGACCGGCAAGTTCGAGATCCCGGCCGGAGGCCGCCGGTTCCAAGCATTGTCCTTGCTGGTGAAGCAGAAGCGTTTGGCAAAGACCACACCCATTCCCTGCATCGTCCGCGATGCTGCGTCCACGATCTTGCCCGAGGACGATTCCCTTGCAGAAAACATGCAGCGCGTCGCCCTGCACCCGCTGGATCAGTTCCGCGCGTTTGTGTCCCTGCGCGATAAGGGTCTGAGCGACGCGGAGATTGCTGCGGCCTTCTTCGTAACGCCGCAGATCGTGAAGCAGCGCCTCAAACTCGCCTCCGTCGCCCCTGACCTGCTTGAGGTCTATGCCGAAGATGGCTTGACGCTGGAGCAGCTCATGGCCTTCACCGTGAACCCCGATCACGCGCGTCAGGTTCAGGTCTGGGATGTGATCCATTCATCCTGGAACAAGGAGCCATTCCAAATCCGGCGAATGCTGACCGAGACCTCGGTCCGGGCGTCTGACCGACGCGCGGTCTTTGTAGGTGTTGAGGCCTATGAAGCGGCGGGCGGCACGATGCTGCATGACCTGTTCCAAGGCGATGATGGAGGTTGGCTCGAAGACCCTGCCCTGCTTGATCGGCTGGTGACAGAAAAACTCAATGCCGAGGCTGAGACGGTTGCAGTTGAGGGCTGGAAGTGGATCGAGGTCGCACTCGACCTGCCCTACGGCTACAGCCACGGCCTGCGGTCCCTGTCCGGTGATCCGGCACCAATGACGGATGACGAAGGTGCGGCTCATGCGAAGCTGCTCGCCGAGTATCGGGCGCTGGAAGAGGAATACGCGGGTCAGGATGACATCCCCGACGAGATCGACACGCGGCTTGGCGTGTTGGAAACGGAGATGGAAAAGATCGAGACCCGGCCATTGATCTTCGATCCCTTGGAAATCGAACGGGCAGGGGCGTTCGTCACGCTCGACCGCTACGGCGCGCTGGCAGTCTATCGCGGCTATGTGCGTCCAGAGGATGAGCCCGTTGAGGAGACCGCGGTCCAGGATGGTGCTGATCCTGCGGTGGCGAGGCAGGGGGCTGATCGTGATCTCACCGATGGCCATGTCAGTGCCGCTCATGGCGGAACCGTCATCATGTCGGGTGGCCAGCCGATCGGCGCAGACCTTTCCGAGGAGGAAGACGACGGCGCGCTGAAGCCGCTGCCCGAGCGGTTGGTCATGGAGTTGACGGCCCACCGGACGCTGGCGCTGCGTGAAGCGATCGGGCGCTCGCCCGACGTGGCGTTGACGCTGCTGCTCCTGAAGCTCGTCACGGACACTTTCCGCACTTCCGGGGCGTCGGGCAGCTGTCTCGAAGCCTCAGTGCGACACGTCTACATGTCGGCGCAGGCGCCCGATCTGAAGGACAGTGTGGTGGCCAAGCTGGTCGACGAGCGTCATGCGGAATGGGAAGCCGATCTGCCGCTTGGCGATGATGCGGCACTCTGGGACTATCTGACGGTCCTCGATCAGGGCAGTCGGCTGGCCTTGCTGGCGCATTGCCTCAGCTTCGGCGTCAACGCGCTGCATGAGAAAGTGAACCCTTACGGGGCAGGCATCTCTGCCAGCGGATTGACCCGGCGTATGGCGCATGCCGATCTCGTGGCGCGTGCCACAGATCTCGATATGGTCGAGGCGGGATGGGAGCCGACGGTCGACACCTATCTCAACCGCGTGCCCAAGGCCCGCATCCTCGAAGCCGTGCGGGAGGCGAAAGGGGAGGGGACTGCCCAGCTCCTCGATCACCTGAAAAAAGGCGAGATGGCCAGTGAGGCCGAGCGCTTCCTGAAGGGCAGCGGCTGGTTGCCCGAGGTCCTGCGCCGGAACGATCTCGTGGCGCTGGACGGTGAGGACTGTGCCGAAGGGCAGGGGGCGGATGCCGAACTGGCCGACAGCGTCAGTGAGGCTGACCTTCCTGCATTCCTGACGGATGACCTGCCTGCTGAAAGCGCGTCGATGCTGGCCGCGGAATAACGTGATCTGGCAGGGGGCGGACATTTCGCCCCCCAATCACCCTATAACGTAACAATATCAATGAGATGAGTGCGGTTTTCGCACTCGGAATGAGGAATCATGTCTGCAATAACCATCATCGACACCGCGCCCCTTGGGGCGCTCATTCGCTACACCGACGGCAGTCCCAAGCCGCCGGCACGCTTCACAAAGAAGCTGGCGGCCTGGGAGCGTTCGAACGGTGTCGGCCGCCTTGTGAAAAAGGAGCCACCCCGACCTTACCCTAAACGGACGGCACCTGCGTCGTTCACGCTGCATGAGGGCAACTTCTCCTCGGACGGGGTGATCCTCGTCACCATCATGCGCAGCCATTCGGCTGACAGCGCCCTGGTCTTCGAGGTGGCCGAGGAGCCGAAGCCCGGGCAGGTGCGTGTGCTCCTCGACTTCGGCGGCAACACGGAGCTGCTGCATCTGGCGGAATCCATCACTGCGGCCGAGCTTTGGATCGCCAAGGAAGGATACCGCAATGCGCGACTTGAAATCGTTGGCGATGAAGAGTGCGAAAGGGCAGGGGGCGCGGACCTGGCCGCCTGAGCCCAACTGAAACCGAGGGGCCCGCCTCAGCGCGGGCCTCTCAACCATCACAACCTTGTCCCGCGATGTCGCGGGGCGCCAAAGGAGCCATCCCCAAGGAAGGACGTCTTCAACTAAGATCTAGGCCGGGAGGCTGGCGGCGTTAGAAGCATCAGCGGGACAATCGGCTCCTGACGTTGGGGGACCATCCCCCGCTCGCCACTCCCTTCCTTGCCCCGAATTCTGTCTTCGAGATCAACCCGCGAGGGGTCGGACTACGGGCAAGCCCGTGCCGCCGGTCGGATTCGGACGAGCCGAACGCACCCGGTGATGTCAGCCAGTATTCGGGCCTGCGAGGTCCTGTCGCGCGGGGGATGGTCCCCCGCCTCCAAGACAGGAGCCAAACAGATGTCCCGCAAAGATGCACACGCCTTCGCCGCCTCCCTCGCCGCCACGCTCATGGTCTCGATCGTCGTCTTCCAGGCAGGGGATGGATCCTATGGCGCCGTCCCCGCCGATGAAATCGACGGCGACGAGGTTCAGGTGCTGGTCGAGATTGACCCGTGGGCTTAGGCACACGGTTACCTCGGCAGGCTCACGCGGTGGCGCAGACGCGCCTCCTGCTGCGTCGTCGCGCTGTCCAAACCTTACATGCACTTGAAGCGTCTATTTTACCACTCGAAGGTGTCCGTTTGATGCCGGAAGCGGGTGGAGCGTTTTTACATCGTCCTCTGTCGAGCGCAACACTTCTGCAAGATCAGACACATCGTAGCCGAGTTCATCGAGGTGAAGCCTGATTATTTCCGGCAGAACAGTTGGCTCCTCCGGTTTGAAATCAAGTTCTGGTGGCTCAGTACGGCGATACCCCATGGAACTTATTTGCCGCCATAGGTACTGACTCTGGTTTGCGGTGATAGCGCCTATTGTCGTTGCTCGCACGAGAAGCGCAGCCATCGAAACATGCCAAATTGGCTTTAAACCCGCGAGCCTTTGAATGGTGAGAGGGCGACCCGAAAGGTGCGAGCGAATATCGCGAGCAGGCATCAGCAGCGCAGCAGCAAATTCGTTCGCCTCATCTTCCATTTCTGGTGATGGGACGCGGTGCATGACGACATGACCAAGTTCATGCGCAAGGCTAAACCGCTGCCGGTCAGCAGGTTGGTTACGGTTCAGGAATATGCACGGGGGCATATCTGCAATCTGGACTGTGAAGCCATCGACTTTCAAAGCAGCAAAGTCGCAATGCACAACAATGCAACCGGCCCGCTCCACCCATCCAACCAAGTCTCGGATTGGACCGCTGGGTGCCAGCCAAGTACGCCGCACGAGTTCGGCAATTCTCGAAGGGTCGCCGTCGTATTCGTCGACGTCCAAACGCGGCAACGCCAATTCTGGCTCAAGGTCGGCAGCATCCAATAACCGCCTGATGTGAAGAATTCTGATATTCAACTCCGCTTCGAGTTGCTCAATAGCTTTCTGACCAACACTTGCACGCTTCCGGTATTGGACACTCATCGGCAAGCCGATGACACGGTCGTTCTGGAAGAAGAAGCTTTGGGGGAAGCCGAGAGTAGCACTTACGGTTCCAAGCACGTCCTCAGTTGGCCCAATAAGTCCGTTTTCAAGTTTAGAGAGGTTCGCTTGCGATACTCCCGAACGGCGAGATAACTCGGATTGACTCCATCCGCGAGCCTGCCGCGCTATACGCAGCAGGTCTTGATTGAAACTGGTATGCATCACTTATCGCGCTGTTTGCGCTCGCCGGATGCGCCTTTAAGTTTGACAATCTTCGCGGCGGGACGCGCTGGTTCCGGCTCGGGCATCGGCAGGGGAATTACCACATCAGCGGCATCCAGCAAACTATACTCCCAAGCAACACGGTCGCCATCACGAGCAACCACACAAATGTCGCTCACAGCTGTTTCCAACTTATTCAGTTTGTAGACGACCTCGACGCGTTGAACTTCCGGCAAGCCAAGCAGATCTTGCTCGTGATTGTGAAAAGCGAGTGCCATCTGTGTGGCAACGTTTGCAGTGCGTCCTGCATCGTCCGCCTTTTTGAACCGGAAAAGGACTTGATCCTGCATCATGAATTTAAGTGTTTCGGTGCCCTCGATGATGTGAACACCTTCAAGGTCCGTGAGTTCGGCATGCGCTTTGCCGATGATCTGTTCCCAAACGAAATTTGCACGGCTACGTTTGCAACGCCACACGCCAACAAAATCGCTGGCCATCCAATCATCCCAAGATTCGTGGATTATGGCGACAATCGAGTCGCGGATTTCGTCAATGATCGGCTTGACGACCGCCTGATTTGGAATCGGCATGCTCGGCCCCTATGGTTTTGAAGATAAGATACGGTATGCCATTTACAAAAGCAACGACAAATTATTCACAATTCAATTCGTAGGGTGATTTTTATGAGGCAGGACCCGCTTCTTATCTACATCAATGACCGCTTTTCACCCTCTCTGACGGGCGCTCGGAGGGGCAGGTCAGTCGCACCGAGCGCCCAGATGAGGCAGCTCCTGTCCTGCGCGGGCTCTAGGCCCGAATGACCGGGTCGGGCAACGATCCGCCTCGGGTTCTTTAGCCGCAGGGTTGGTAATCAATCAGCGGATTTCCAGATCACCGGCAGTTGTGCCGGCAGCCAGCGCGTCCACGAACCACAGCGGTTTACGCCCACGACCGGACCAGGTGAGGGCCGGGTTCTTAGGGTGCTGGTATTTCGGTGCAGCTGGGGTGCGCTTGGGCTTGCTATCTGTACCGACCAGTTCCGCCAGGGAGTAGCCCAGATCTCTGGCTACAGCTTCCACCTTGGAGCGGGCTTCCGCCTTCTGCCGATCTTCAAAGGTGGAGATCGCCTTGGCGACGTCCTTCTGCATTTTCTTCAGCTCGGGAAGCGACAACGCCTCGAGATCGTAATCAGCCATCGATGCGGTCCGTGTCCTTAATGTTCCGGTATCGATAGCCCGTCGCGGCAGGGTGCCGCAACTCCCGGGAGGCAAGGGCAGGGGTGACAAAGGCTGTTGGTCGCCGTCTTCGCCGCCAAGGAGGTGCTGGACTGGGATCAGGCTGTCCCGATCGGCAGGGTGACAAGTTCTGGCATGGGCTCCCCGTGCCTCTCTGGCTTCTGGTCCATCCCTTCGACTGACAATCCCCTAATCCCGTTCGGTCTCCTGCGCGCAACCCCGCGTCAGTCCGGGCCGAGTTGCCCCTTCGGGGCTGCCCGCGCCACCCCGGTCCTCTGGGGGTTTCCGGGGTCCGTGCCGTCCACCGTGCACGCGTCACCCGACGGGCTTTTTCCGGGTCTTGTCGAAGGGACGGTCCCAAAGACAGGAAACACAGGAGCTAATCATGCAAAACATCGTCATCCTCGCCGGCAACATCGGTCAAAAACCCGAAACCCGCACCACCCAGGGCGGCACCAACATCACCAACTTCAGCCTCGCCACCTCTCGCCCCCGCCTCTCGGAAGGTCGCGTCCTGCGCGACGAGAACGGCTACCGGGTCATGGACACCGAAGGGCACCGCATCACCTGCTTCAACGGTCTCGGCAAGACGGTCGCGGAGCATTGCGAAAAGGGCATGAAGGTCCTCGTCCACGGCCGCATCCACTACAGCAAGTGGATCGACAGCATGGGGAACGACCGCTACGGCTGCGAAATCATCGCCGAGAAGGTCGACTTCCTGAGCCGCCCGAAGTCGGCCGAGAATGAAAACCCCGAGCTGGTCGACCGCGACGACGAGATCCCGTTCTGAGGGCGGGCTCGCCCGCCGGGTCTCCCCCTCGGGCCCGGCGGGAACACCCGCCGGGTTCGGCTTAAGCGACCTGCCTTCATTTCAGTCACGAAGTGGACCGAATAATAGACTGGTCACCGTCCCGCCCGAGCAATGCCACATTCGCATGTCGTTGTTGCACAACTTGCTGACTGAGGTGCTGTGTATGAACGAAATGCTTGTCCTGACCCACGCCACTGAGCGTGATATCGATCTTCTGCTAGTCGAGGAATTTGCTGCCTCACCTTTGTTCATTTCGGCCATGCTAAGATCTATCAGCCTAAGTGAATTGGTAGTTGAGCACGCGTCGGTCATGCACTCCGTGCGCCGCATCCACAGTCGACGCGAGATCGATATTTCGGTTCGGGTGCAGACGAATGCTGGGGATGTCCTGTTGTTGATCGAGAACAAACTCGACACATCTGAACAGCCACGTCAGGCCGAATCCTATCGTGCTGAAGCTGTCGAACAGGCGGCTGGTTATCATCTAGTACGCACGATCCTTGTTTGTCCGCAGGAATATCGCGCTGCAAATGCGGTCTTCGCCGCGGGTTTCGACCACGCAATCAGCTACGAAAGTCTCGCCAAGTTTTTTGAAACCCGCGCCGCTCGTGAGACAGGGGAGTTGGGTGGTCGGCTTGCGCACCGCGCTCGTATGATGCGGCAGGCGATCGAGAAACAGCGGCGCGGCTATACCCAGGTTGTCCATCCAGCCAAGCGGCAATTTACCGAACGTTATGTCGCGCTGTTGCGCGAAACTGCACCTGAGCTCGTCCCTGGACCCTCCATGCTGCGCGAAAGCGCCGCCGACAGTGTGACCATGATCTTCGCTCCAGAATCCCTACCGAAATGGACATTCTTGCCGCAGATGCGGATCGTCCATCAGCTTCGCGAGGCAAATGCCAATATCAACTTCTACACGTGGGGCGATCATTTTAATGAACTTGCTGCCCAAATCTCGGCAGATTTGGCCGGAACGGGCATCCGTGCTATCCCAACGGTAAACAAGCGTAAGTCAGGGCGCGCCGGTCTCATGCTGGTGGTGCCAACTCCGGCGTTGGATCATTTCACGCCCTTTGATGAGCAGATTGAGTCCGTGCGCACAGGGATTGTCGCAACGCGTTCCTTGCGCGAATGGTTAATCTCACACCAAGATGCTGTGCGTGGCTGGGCTGCACTGGTACCCGACAAAAAGCTCCCCTGATTGGTCTTGCTCTAAGACTGATGGTGGGTATCCGCATTTTTAGAGTCAGAGGCGTGCCGGTTTTCCGGTGACGGGTTGAGGGTTGGGAGAGTGGCTCCCGGCGCCTGTCACGGAGGAATGCCGATGGGCGTTGTAGAAGTTCTGGATCCAGGTCAGCCGGTGCGGGCTGGTGGCTGGAAGGTGGATGTGAGCCGAGGCGAGCGGAACGGGCGGGTATCGTCCGAATGGTTCAACCGGCCCGATGACGAGCGGTATCTGTCGCTCGACGATCTCTGGGCCGATGTGAAAGGCCGCTCCGAGCGCAGCTGCAGCAGGGTTGTCCAGACAGCTGACATCCGGGTCGAGGCCGCGCGCGACAACCCCGAGCGGTTGCACCTGATGCTGCCGAAAGCGCAGGAGCCTGTCGCGCCGACGCATTGGGCGTTTGGCCAGCTTGCCAGCATCGTCGGCGCTCCTGCCTCCTACCTGCGGCAGTTGCCCGCGCCGCTGGCGGGAATCAACCTGCAATACGGTCTGACCAACCACCGCGCCGAGCAGGTCAAAACCTTCGAGACCGAGGATGGCCGCACGGAGTTGCGCGCCGTGACCGGCCCCGATTATGGCCGCATCCACGATTTCGAGCTGGTCGAGGCGGTGCAGCGCATCGCGGGCAATGGCACCGGCGACACGCGCTGGAAGGTGCCGGGCGTGCTCGACTGGTCGACCGGGGTCTATAACCCCGATGTCGAAATCAGCCGCGACACGACCACGCTCTATGCCTCGGACCGGGACGTCTTCCTGTTCCTGGTCGATGATCGCAACCCGATTGAGGCGGGCAAGCTGCCCGACGGTTCGCCCGATCTCTACTTCCGGGGCTTCTACTGCTGGAACTCGGAGGTGGGCGCAAAGACCCTCGGCATGGCGAGCTTCTACCTGCGGGCGGTATGCCAGAACCGCAATCTCTGGGGCGTCGAGGATTTTCAGGAGATCCGCATCCGCCACTCGAAATACGCCGCGTCTCGCTTTGCCCATGAGGCGGCCCCCGCACTCACCCGCTTTGCCAATTCCTCACCACAGGGGTTCGTGAACGGCATCAAGGCGGCGCGACAGCAGATCGTGGCACGCAGCGATGAGGATCGCGCAGATTTTCTGCGCAAGCGGGGCTTTTCAAAGGCAGAGAGCGGCAAGATCATCGAAAAGGTGCTGATGGAAGAGGGCCGCCCGCCGGAAAGCATCTTTGACTTCGTGCAGGGGATCACCCGGCTGGCGCGCGACAAGACCCAGCAGGATGCCCGCCTCGACATGGAGGGGCGCGCCAAGAAGCTTCTCGACCGGGTCGGCTGACACAGTGCCGGAGGCTCTGTTGCCTCCGGCCACTTTATTGCCAAATTGAATTGCTACTTGCTTGAAGTGATTCAAGTTGGGCGAACATAAATGGAAGAAATAGATTGGTCGGATCGCGCATTTTACGATGATGGCGAATGGGTTACCTGGTCGGAGATCGACGAGCAGCTTCGCTACAAGGAATGGGGCGCAAGATACCCGAACGCGATCAGGTCCATGATCCCCTATTTTGAGGATCTTATCTCGCTTGCTGAGAGCTATCATCTGGAAACGGGCCTTCACCTTTCTGTCTACGGCGATATCGGTGAACTTTTTGGCGCTATCACATACGGCATCAAGCTGAATAAAACCTATGCCCAAGGGGCTGATGGAAGGCTTGGCAACGACCACGTGGAAGTTAAAACCATTACGCCGTTCAAAACGAAAGACGTGGTCGTGGTCGACACAAATGGAAATTTCAACAAGCTATTGGTCGTGAAGATCAACGAGGACTTTCAGGTGTCGGGCAGAATGATCGACCGAAAGGAATTGCCAAAACGCGAAGGTCGCTACCTGCGGGTTCGATGGAGCGATTTACCAGCGTCCAAATGACGGATCGTTGTCGCTCCTTCGAGTGAGAGGGCAGCTGTTTGGTCTTTGACGGGTGAAGTGGGGAGAGAGGCTTCCCGCACCGTCGGAGATACCCACATGTTCGATCTTCCTTTCCAGATTCAACCGAGAACACGCACGACAAGTTTCGCGACAGCGCTCCCGAACACGCCTCCCGATCCATGTTTATCCTTTGCGTTGACGACTGCGATGCGAACGCCCGCAGCTCTGATGTCTGGACAGGCGCACCCCAAGATTCTGGATCGTTTCAATACGCTGGCCGAAGCCATGCGAGGGGCGATCGATCATGCTGAAGATATCGGCCCTGATGCCGCTCCGCAGCTTCTTGCGATACTTGATCGCGACGAACGCCTTGTTCTGGCCGGGGCCGCCAGCGACGGCGCAGTCGCATGGTGCAATCCTGTTGCGAACGCGGTCGAGGCCCGCGCTGTCGTAATCGAAGCCTGCAAGTCCCGCACACAAGCCGCCCGCGCTGCCGAATGGGACGAATCCGATCTCGCGCAGCGGTTGCGTCGCCGGGCCGATCTTCTGGACGCACGCCTTGTCGATCCGCTGTGGCGCGCTTTTGCCGCCCGGGCGCTGCAGATCGCGGCGTGATGCCCGAGAGACGGAGGAGGGCTGGGAAGGGTTTGAGCCTTCGGGGGCCCGAAGAGTGCGCCACCCGGGGGGTCTGACCTGTCCTCACCGAACGGAGATATCCATGACCCAGACTGAACCCACTCTGGCCGCCCCGCTGCGACCATCCACCGTCGATTTCGGGGCGATCCTTGCCGCGCATGCCGAACGCACCGCCCGGACCCTCGCTCTGCGCCCCGGCAACAAGGACCGCCTGTTCGATGGCCTCATGGCCGCCGGGATTACCCATGTCACCGTGACCTTCGACGGTGCCGGTGACAGCGGCCAGATCGAAAGCATCGGCGCCTGGGCGGGCGAGACGGCTGTCGATTTCCCCACGACCGAAATCCCCTATGCCGCGCTGACCTGGGATGACCCCGACGTTGAGATGCGGAAGCTCTCACTGGAGGATGTCGTCGAGCAGCTCACCTACGACTTCCTCTCCGACACCCATGGCGATTGGGAAAACAATGACGGCGCGTGGGGTGAGTTCTGCTTCGACGCGTCCGTACGCTGCATCCATCTCGAGTTCAACGAGCGCTTCACCTCGTCCGAACTCTACACGCACGATTTCTGAGGGGGCAGCGATGGCACATCCCTATCACCACGCCCAGTCCTCGGTGAAGAAATGGGGCGGCACGGTCGATGATTTCATCGCGGTGCATACATGGTTAGACCAGAGCAAGGAGATCACCGCCGATTTTCGGCATCGGGCCCTGCGGCACCACGCCGAGGGTATTTTCATGGCCGAGACGATTTTCGGTCCGACCCTCACGCTTTCGACCGGGCGCATCATCCCGACCCGCTGGGTCGGCGAGCAGCATGTGAAGGAGGACCTCGGCTTCATCCCGAGCTTCGCCGACTGGGTGAAGGCGATCCGGCCCGAGCCCTGGATGGGCCGGACCGAGCGGATCGAAGCGCAGGTCGATCCGCATCTCGCCTCGCTCGTGGTCGAGGTCATCTGACATGACCGATCCCGCATACCTGCGCCTTGGCCTGCCGCCGACGGCGTCGCCCTTCACGGTCCTGCGCGCTGCGGTCCGGGCGCTGCACCCCGACACGCGCGCCGTGCGCAGCTTCCGAACGGCGCGTAGACGCTTCTACTGGCAGATGCTTTGCGCGCACGCAGCGCGTCAGGCAGCAGGCGATCCGCCATCTGGCTGATCGCTCTGCCCCATCCCTTCATCCCAATCCAGTGCCCGGCCCCTTGGCCGGGTTTCTCAATCTCAGGAGGTCCCTATGGCGGATTACTTCACCCATTTCTCATGCCTGATCGACGTCGGCACGCCCGACAAGGCCGCTCGCGCGCTGTTTCATGACCTGCGCGCTGCGGATCAGGACGCCGACGACCCGGAGGTGGCGGGTTTCACCCTCGTGCATCAGGACGCGCCCGAGGGCAGCACCCTCTGGATCCATGATGATGAGCACGGCGATGTCGAGGCGGTTATCCGCTTCGTGCTGCGCCTGGCCGAAGACCTCGACCTCACCGGCCTCTGGGGGTTCCAGTATGGTCTGACCTGTTCCCGGCCTCGCCTCGACGCCTTCGGCGGCGGCGCGCATGTCATCGATCTCGGCGCGCGCAAGTCCATCGGCTGGACGAGCACGCAAGAATGGCTGGCCGCCGCGCTGAACGGGGAGGACGCACATGCCTGAGGTCATTTGCACAACAGTCTACCAGTTCCCTGAACTCTCGGATGCGGCGAAGGAAAAGGCGCGCAGCTGGTATCGCGAGCTCGGGCCCCAAGACGATTGGTGGGACGCGGTCTACGAGGATTTCGAGCGGATCTGTGAAATTCTGGGCATCCGCCTCAAGACCACTCCCATCCGCCTGATGGGCGGAGGGACGCGGGCCAAGCCCTGCATCTGGGTCTCAGGATTCTGGAGCCAAGGCGACGGGGCGTGTCTGGAGGGATACTGGTCCCATGCCAAGGGCGCGCCCGCACGAATCCGTGACTATGCGCCCCAGGACGCGACGCTGCACGGTATCGCCAACCGGCTGCAGGCCATCCAGCGGCGGAACTTCTACCAGCTCGCTGCCGAGGTCAGCCATGGGGGCCGCTACTATCACGAATACACCATGTCGGTGGACGTCACCCGCGACAGCCCGACCTGGCAGCCGCCCACCGAGGATGCGGAAGAGATTGTGACCGAGGCGATCCGCGATCTCGCCCGTTGGCTCTACCGCCAACTCCAGAGTGAATATGACCATCTGATTTCGGACGAGACCGTTGAGGACGGCATCATCGCCAATGAATACACCTTCACGGAAGGGGGGCAGCGGTTTGGGTGAGAACGCAGGGTTGAAAACTGTCAGAAAACCGCGTATGTTTCTGACAAAGGAGCGATCATGGAGCGCATGACCGAAAGCATTATGCAAGTCGCAACAACGTTGCCGGAGGGGGTGCCCTTGGCAGCGAAGGGGCTTTTGCACCTCGGTTCGCGCGCGGCAGTCGATCAGACCCTCTCGCGCTTGGCCGCGCGTGGAGAGTTGATCCGGGCCGGACGCGGGATCTACATGCGTCCGGTCCAGACGCGCTTTGGCCCGCGTAGCCCCTCGGCCGAACAGGCGATTGAAGCGCTGGCTGTTCAGCGAGGCGAGACGATCGTCCCAAGCGGCGCTTCTGCTGCGAATGCCCTGGGCCTGACGACGCAGGTGCCGGTTCAGCCGGTCTATCTCACCTCTGGTCGAAGTCGTGTACTCAGCCTTGGCCGTCAAGTGGTCGAGCTACGCCACGCGCCGCGCTGGCAATTGACCCTTGGGAACAAGACCTCCGGGCAGGTCGTGCGTGCTCTTGCCTGGCTTGGGCCGGAGCAAGCGACCGGCGCTCTGCCTATCCTGCGTTCCAAGCTCACGGACACAGCGAAGATGGAGTTGATCACTGTCGCGCCGCAGTTTCCGACCTGGCTGGCACGAGTGATCGGAAAACTGGTCCATGGCTGAGGCGTTCCTCCGCCTCAGCGCTGGCGACCGTCTGGACGCGCTTGGTGTCGCAGCCGATCAGCTTGGGCGGCCAAGCCATCTGCTCGAAAAGGACGTCTGGGTTGTCTGGGCGATCCAGCAGCTATTCGGATCGCCCATCGGTGCCACCCTTGTCTTCAAGGGTGGCACCTCGCTCTCGAAGGCCTATCAGGTCATTGACCGGTTTTCCGAAGATGTGGATCTGACCTTTGATATCCGCGCGCTGATCCCGGATTTGTTGGATGGTCGTGAGGACGCCATGCCAGTCTCATCCAGCGAAGAGCGGCGTTGGTCAAAACGTGTCCGACAGGCGTTGCCCGAATGGGTGGCAGGGACCGTCCAGCCGATCTTGCAGCAAGCCCTCGAGCAGGATGGGATCGAAGCCGAGCTTGGCCTCGACGGCGACAAGTTGTTCATCAACTATCTCAACCTCGCTCAAGGTACGGGATATGTTTCGCCGAGCGTGATGCTGGAATTCGGGGCGCGCTCTACCGGCGAGCCTGCATCTGCGCGCGACATTGTCTGCGATGCTGCTGCTGCGATTGAAGGCGTGGAGTTTCCGGTGGCGCGTCCCCGTGTCATGCATGCCGAGCGAACGTTCTGGGAGAAGGCGACAGCGGTCCACGTCTTCTGCTTGCAGAACCGCCTGCGCAGCGATCGCTTCTCGCGCCACTGGCACGACCTTTCCAGGCTCGATGAGGCAGGCATTGCTGCTGCCGCCATCGAAGATCGGGCGCTCGCGGCCGCAGTGGCTCGTCATAAGACGATGTTCTTCACTGAAAAGACCGCCGATGGCGAAAAAGTCAACTACGACGCAGCGATTGCTGGACATCTTCAACTGGTCCCAAGTGGTGACGCCTTTGACCTCCTCGCGGACGATTATCGCCGGATGACTGAAGATGGTTTGCTTGCCACGGCACCAGAGCCATTTGACGTCTTGATGGAGCGGTGTGCTGACATTGCATTCAGGGTTAACACAGCTTTCAAAGCGGAATAGGCGACAGGGACATCGGACCCAGAGTCACTTGTTCCCGTCGATCCATTTCGACATCAGCCCCTTGTCGCGGAAACATTCGTCTGGCACGGCGCGGCGCTTGATGCGGGCGAGACGCTCGGCGAAGGCGATCTGCTTTGACGTCGGGCGGCTGTCCTGCGTGCCCGGCTTCAGCTTGGCCTGTGCGTCGATCCAGGCGCTCAAGGAGCGCCGATCTTGCTGAACCTCCCACGGCAGAAGCGTCTGGTTGCGCAGGGCCAGCGCGCGCGCATAGGCGATCTGCTTGGGCGTCGCGGGAAGGGCGTAAGTGGTGCTTTCCATCGGGGATCTCCCTTCTTAGCGTGGCTCTTAAGGTAGAACATAACAGGAACAAAATCAAGCCACCTGCGGAAACCATGGGGTTTGAGAGGAAGAGGAGGGCCTGGGAAGGTCAGGCCTGAGGATGCTCGAAAGAGGGTGTCCGGGCCTGACCCTGTCCCTTATTCCGGAGTTTCCCGATGACCCATCTCGCCCATTTTGCGACCGAGCGCGCACTTGCGTCTGTTGTCCCCATCCCGTCCCTCGATACGGCCGCTGCGATCTTGAGCGTGGCCGAGGCGCTGAAGCCTGATCTGGCGCAGGGTTTCCAGATAGACGCGCTGCGCCTGCGTGTTGAGATGGAGCGCGCCTTTTGCGGCTCGGATGCCGATGGTGCCTGGGACTGGAAACTGGCCTACGAGGCGGGCGAGGCAGCGCTGGTCTTGTTCCTGCGGAAGTTTGGCCGCGCGCTGTTGGCGCGGGCTGGATCACCCGCAGCGCTGCTGCCGATCCTTGCCAAGGTGTCCGGCCTTTTGCCGACCCATACGCGGCGGTCTGAAGAGATGGAGCGCTTCCAGCAATTCTCGACGCCCCTGCCCATGGGGCTGGCGGCACTGGCGGCGGCGCAGATCACACCGCGCGATCTGGTGCTCGAGCCATCGGCCGGAACAGGCCTTCTGGCCATCCTCGCAGAAATCGCGGGCGGCAGCCTCGCGCTGAACGAGCTTGCCGACACCCGCGCTGATCTCCTCCGTCGCCTGTTTCCGGGCCGGCCTGTCACTTGCTTCGACGCGGCACAGATCGACGATCATCTCGACGCGAATCTGCGCCCGAGCGTCATCCTGATGAACCCGCCATTCTCGGCCGTGGCCAATGTCGACGCCCGCACCACCGAGGCGACAGCCCGGCATCTGCGCTCGGCGCTTGCGCGTCTGGCCCCCGGCGGACGGTTGGTCGCCATCACCGGTGCGTGCTTCGCGCCCGATGCGCCCGCCTGGGCGGAAACCTTCGCGTGTCTGACCCAGACCGCGCATCTGGTCTTTACGGGTGCTGTGTCGGGTGCGGCCTTCGCCAAGCACGGCACCAGCTTCGAGACGCGGATTTCGGTCTTCGACAAATGCCGCGGTGGCGAGGCGGGCGGCATCACAGCCGATCTGACGCGCCCGATAGTGCCTGATGTCGCCAACCTGCTCTCGCTGATCACCGCCCATGTCCCCCCGCGCCTCGAACTGGCGCATGTCGCACCCGCCGGGCAGGGCCCTTCTTTCCCCTTTCCGGGAAATCTTGCCCGCACCACGCGCGCAGCCATCAGCACATCGCGCGCCACGCCAGCAACACCCGCCACCAACACTGCCGCGCAGATCGAGGCCGCAGACCTCGCCTATACCCTGCGCGATGCAACCGAGGACGGGGCCAGCACGCGCCTGTCGGATGCCATTTATGAGACCTTCCGCCTGCAGGCGATCGACATCCCCGGAGCGGAACCGCACCCGACCAAGCTTGTGCAATCTGCGGCCATGGCTTCGGTCGCTCCTCCGAAACCCAGCTACCGGCCCAAGCTTCCAGCCGCCATCCTGCGCGATGGCCTTCTGTCCGACGCGCAGCTTGAGACCGTGATCTACGCGGGCGAGGCGCATGGCGCGTATCTCGCGGGGTCTTGGACTGTTGATGAAACCGGCGACATGGTCTCGGCCGCGCCGGACGATGCCGCTGACGCCGTCCGTTTCCGCCGCGGCTTCTTCCTTGGCGACGGCACCGGGGCGGGCAAGGGCCGCCAGTCGGCCGGGATTGTGCTCGACAACTGGGCTCAGGGTCGGCGCAAGGCGCTCTGGATCTCGAAGAGCGACAAGCTCCTCGAGGACGCTCAGCGCGACTGGTCTGCCCTTGGCCAAGAGCGGTTACTCGTCACGCCGCTCTCGCGCTTTGCCCAGGGCCGCAACATCTCCCTGACCGAAGGCATCCTCTTCACCACCTATGCGACGCTGCGCTCGGAAGAACGCGGCGCCAAGAAATCCCGCGTCGACCAGATCGTCGACTGGCTGGGGGCCGACTTCGACGGGGTGATCCTCTTCGACGAAAGCCATGCCATGGCGAATGCTGCCGGGGGCAAAGGCGAGCGGGGCGATACCATGGCCTCGCAGCAGGGCAGGGCGGGTCTGCGCCTGCAGCACAGGTTGCCCAATGCCCGCGTGGTCTATGTTTCGGCCACGGGGGCGACCTCGGTCCATAACCTCGCCTATGCGCAGCGCCTCGGCCTCTGGGGCGGGGAGGATTTCCCGTTCGCGACGCGCGC
This sequence comes from Roseovarius sp. MS2, assembly GCF_051447875.1. Taxonomy (NCBI): domain Bacteria; kingdom Pseudomonadati; phylum Pseudomonadota; class Alphaproteobacteria; order Rhodobacterales; family Roseobacteraceae; genus Roseovarius; species Roseovarius sp. MS2. The sequence continues at coordinate 41,906 of NZ_JBKHVF010000005.1, read as the reverse complement.
GGAATTCGTCGAGGCCATCGAAGCTGGCGGCGTTGCCGCGATGGAGGTGCTGGCCCGCGATCTGCGGTCGCTTGGCCTCTACACGGCGCGCTCGCTGTCCTATGACGGCGTCGAATACGAGATGCTGGAACACGCGCTGACCCCGGAGCAGCGCGGCATCTACGATGCCTATGCCGGGGCCTTCGCCATCATCCACAACAACCTGACCGCGGCGCTGGAGGCGGCGAACATTTCTGGCGAGAGCGGCACACTGAACCGTCAGGCGAAATCCGCTGCACGTTCCGCTTTCGAGTCCGCCAAGCAGCGTTTCTTCGGCCATTTGCTCACCTCGATGAAGACCCCCACGCTGATCGCATCCATCGATGCCGATCTGGCTGCGGGTCATGCGGCGGTCATCCAGATCGTCTCGACGGGTGAGGCACTGATGGAACGCCGCTTGACGGAAATCCCGACCGAGGAGTGGAACGACATCCGCGTCGACATCACGCCGCGCGAGTATGTCTTGGACTACCTCGCCCATTCCTTTCCGGTGCAGCTCTACGAGCCCTTCACTGACAGCGAGGGCAATCTGTCCTCGCGCCCGGTCACGCGCGATGGCCAGCCGGTGGAATGCCGCGAGGCCGTCCGACGCCGCGATGCGCTGATCGAGCATCTGGCAAGCCTGCCGCCTGTGCCCGGCGCGCTGGACCAGATCGTCCAGCGCTTCGGCACCGATCTGGTGGCGGAAGTGACGGGCCGCTCGCGCCGCATCGTGCGCAAGGGCGAGGGTCATTTGGCGCGGCTCGTCGTCGAAAGCCGGGCGGGGTCTGCCAACCTCGCGGAAACCGCCGCCTTCATGGATGACCAGAAGCGCATCCTGATCTTCTCGGATGCGGGTGGCACGGGGCGTAGCTATCACGCCGATCTTGGGGCCTGGAACCAGCGCCTGCGGGTTCATTACCTTCTGGAACCCGGCTGGAAGGCAGACGCTGCCATCCAGGGCCTTGGGCGCACCAACCGCACCAATCAGGCGCAGCCGCCGCTGTTCCGGCCCGTCGCGACCGATGTAAAGGCAGAAAAGCGGTTCCTCTCGACCATCGCGCGTCGCCTCGACACGCTTGGTGCGATAACGCGCGGCCAGCGCCAGACCGGCGGGCAGGGTCTGTTCCGGCCGGAGGACAATCTGGAGTCCCCCTATGCCCGCGACGCCCTGCGTCAACTCTACCGCCGCATCTATCGAGGCGATGTTGCGGGCTGCTCGCTCGGGGCGTTTGAGGATGCGACCGGCCTCAGCCTGACTGATGACAACGGTCTGAAGGATGACTTGCCGCCGATCACGACCTTCCTCAATCGCCTGCTGGCGCTGACGATCGACATGCAGGCTGTGGTCTTCGCGGCCTTCGAGGAACTCCTCGACCAACGGATCGAGGGCGCTATCGCCGCCGGGGTCTACGACCTCGGGCTCGAGACGCTGCGCGCCGAAAGCTTTCAGGTGACGGACGCACGGGTGATCTACACCCATCCCGGCTCCGGTGCGGAAACCCAGCTTCTGAGCATCGCGCAAAAGCAGCGCAACACGCCGCTGTCACTGGCCGATGCGCTCGACTGGCTCGACGACCCAAAGGCACGCCTGCTGGTCAACAGCCGCTCGGGCCGGGCTGCCGTGCAGGTGCCCGCGACCAGCCTGATGCTGGACGATGGCACCATCGAACCCCGCCTGCGGCTGATCCGCCCGCTGGAGGCGAGCACGGTTCCGGTCAAGATCATGGACGACACACACTGGCTGGAAGCCGACCGCGCGGCCTTTACTGAAGCCTGGACGGCAGAACTGGCTGAAGTGCCGGAGTTCTCGGAAACCACCCTGCATATCGTGGCGGGCCTCTTGCTGCCGATCTGGAAGCAGCTCCCCCAGGATGAAACCCGCGTCTACCGGCTGCAGACCGATGACGGTCAGCGCATTATCGGCCGCCGGGTCTCGCCCGCCTGGGTCGCGACCACGCTGGCCAACGACGCGCCGCAACTCACGGTGGCCCAAGTCCATGCTCTCGTTCTCGAGGGCAAGACTGTTGTGCGGCTGGCCGAGGGGATGGAGTTGCACCGGTCCCGCGTTATGGGCGTCAACCGCATCGAACTCTCTGGCTTCACCGAGGCCGCCAAGGACCGGCTGAAGGCAGATGGGTTCTTCTCGGAGATCATCGCCTGGAAGCTGCGGCTCTTCTGCCCAGCAGACTCCAGCGGCATCACAGTGCTTGATCGTCTGCTTGCACGTTGTCCCGTGACAGGACTACATGCGCGTGGAGGGTGCTGAGCCATGTATTCCGAGACTGAAGATGTGATCCGCGCTCTGGCGGAGAACGCAGAGAGCGTGTGTCGCGCCTACCTTCCCGCCGGACGGCGGGAAGGGTCCTACTGGATCGTCGGCGATTTGCAGAACAACCCCGGCCGGTCGCTCTTCGTGCGGCTGACTGGACCCACATCAGGACCGGGAGCCCGTGGCAAATGGCAGGACGCGGCTGTCGGACTGCATGGCGATCTCCTCGACATCATCCGCGAGCGAACCGGGATCTCGCGCTTTCCCGAACTTCTGGCCGAGGCCCGGGCGCATTTGGGCCGTCCGCAGCCGGTCCCCCCGGATGCACCAGTGCCGAAGAAGGCCAAGGCCCCCGGTGGCACGCCAGCGGCAGCGGCGCGATTGTTTGCAGCCTCTATGCCAGTCGCAGGCACGCTTGCTGACACCTACCTCCGCTCCCGGGGCCTTTCCCAAGGGGGCACGATGAGTGCCCTTCGCTTCCACCCGAAGTGCTGGCATCGGGATGACGGCCAGACCAAGAGCATTCCCCGACCAGCATTGATCGCTGCGGTCACCGATGGGGCAGGGGCCCTGCAGGGTGTGCATCGGACTTGGCTGGCGCATGACGGCAAGGGCAAGGCGGCGGTCAAAACGCAGCGGCGTGCCATGGGTCACCTCCTCGGCAATGCCGTCAGGCTGACCCCGCATGAAGACATCCTCGTGGTCGGCGAAGGCATCGAGACCATGCTGTCCCTTTCCGAGGCGGCCTCCGGCCTTCCCGTCTGGGCGGCTCTCTCGTCGGGTCACCTCGGGGCGGTCCAGTTGCCGGAGGGGCTGCAGCGCCTTTACATCGCCATAGACCGCGATCCGGCCGGGCAACGCGCGGCAGAGAGGTTGAGCGCCAGAGCCCTTGATGCCGGGATAGCCGTACGGGTGCTGGAACCAGGGCTCGGGGATTTCAACGATGATCTCCGGGCGAACGGCAAAGAGGCGCTGCGCCAGCATCTGGCAGGGCAGATCGGGCCAGAGGATCGCCAACGCCTGTCAGGCTGAGCAGCATCGCCGTAAGGGGCGGTCCAGGATAGCGGGGGCAGGGTCATGTATCCCTATCGCGGGTGTTGATCGTCCCCTTTGCCTCTTCCCGGGTAAATCTCATCCACCCGTCACCCGAGCGGCCTTCAAGAGATGGGCAGGCGGCCGTCAAAGGGGACGCCCCATCAAGGGCGGCAGGCAAGCTATTTCCGCCGCGGGGGACGAGCCCCCGCTTTGCATCGCGAAACAAATAGCTTGCCTGCCGCCCTCTTCCACATGCGTTCCGGCCCCGAAGGCGGGGTGAGGGGGCGTCCCCAGTGACAGCTTTCGCAGCCCATGAAGGCCGCGCGGGTTGTCGCGCGGATGAGACAGGCCCGGAGGCAAGAAACTGATGACGATCCACACTCACGACGACACGTATGAACCCGCTCACACCGCATCCCAGACCGCCCATGCGCTCGACGAGTTGCAGCTTTACGGCTACCGCCCCTTTGATGAGCCCGATCCGCGCCCGATGCCCGATGGGCAGCGCCTTGCGGTCGCCGTCGCCGACATCTTCGATGCCCTCGTCGCGAGCCTTGAAGACACCCGCATGGAACCCGACCTCGAAGAGGTGCTCTGGGGCCAGGTCAACCTCTTTCACCGCGCCACAGCCCGGATCGAGCGGTCGCTCGACGAAAACGAACAGGCGCAGCGCCGTCTCCAGCGCGAGCAGGACGGCTCCGAGGTGAAATCGGTCGAACTCGAGCGCCTCACGGCCGAAGGCCTGACCTTAATCGAACGGCGCAACTGCATGGACATGATGCGCGATCACGCCGCCACCGAGTTCGTCCATCACACAGGATCGGCCTGGCGGCCCCGCACTGGCTCGATGGTGAACCGCCAGCACATGACTGCCGCGCTCATCGACAGCCGCGACTTCCTGGCCGCCAAGCGCCGCGCGGAGACCGAGGTGATGCTCCCCGCAGGACCCAAGGTAGCCCTCACCGGCGGGACCGACTTCAACGATCACCGGCTGATCTGGGGAAAGCTAGACCAGGTCCGGACCAAGTATCCCGACATGGTCCTTCTCCACGGTGGAAGCCCCAAAGGCGCGGAACTCATCGCCGCCAAATGGGCCGAGGCCCGCGGCGTGACGCAGGTGGCCTTCAAGCCCGACTGGAGCAAGCACGCCAAGGCCGCGCCCTTCAAGCGCAACGACGCGATGCTGGAGGTGCTACCCGTGCCCAACAAGATGTCGAAGCGGCAGCGAGCGAACTGACGACAAGAACCGAAGCGGCGCTTGCCGCCGATGCGGCCTTGGTAGAGGCTGAGGCCCGGCTTACGCGCACGCAGGCGATCATTCTGGCTGAAAAGTTGACAGAAGGGGCGGCGTGCCCTGTCTGTGGTTCCCATGATCATCCCACTCCGGCCTATGGTACACCTGAACAATCTGGTTTGACCGAGGCGTTTCGTAGCGCCCAGACAAATGCGAGAACCTCATCCGAAGCCAGGGTTCGGGCGGAAAGCGAACTCGACAATTGCCGAGCGCGGCTAGACGAAAAGAAACGCACGCTGGACGAACAGGAACGCCCTGAGCGCACGTTGGCGGAACTTGAAGCGGAAATTGTACGGCTGGATGGCACCCTCGCGGCACTTGGAGAAACCGTCGATCTTGACGCGATGGCGGAGCAGCTGGCGGATTTGAAGCGGAAAGTAACCGAGGTCGAGACCGTCGAGGCTAAAGCGCGCGCTGTGGCAGGACGGGCTGAGACCACTCTTGCTGAGGCGCGAGCCAAGCGCGATGCAGTGGTTGAGGCCTTGCCGGAAGGGCTGCGCACGCCCGAGGCGGTTGTCGCACGGCAGGAGGCTTTGCAAAGCGAGCAGGGCCAACTCTCCAAGGCGCTGGAACTGGCAATAGAAAATGACCGAGTGGCCAGCGAGGCGCTGACACGTGCACAAGAGCAACTCGAAGCAGCGAAACGCGCGCGTGACGCGCAGGCATTGCGCGTGGAAAAGGCCCAAGGTGATTTTGACGTTCGGCTGGCGGAGGTAGGGCTGGACAAAGCCGGGTATGAGGCTTGCAAGGCGCATTTCCCGACTCTCGACGCCGACCGTAAGATGGTATCCGATCATCGTGAGGGCCTAATCGCGGCCCGTACGACATGGCAGAACGCAAGGGCCGCCTGTGCGGAGCGCGAGCGCCCAGATCTCACCCCGCTTCAGCAGGCACTCGAAAACGTTACCCAGGAATTGAAAACCGCCAACGATGCGCTCTCCGCGGCCAGATCAGATGTTTCGTCCCTTACCAAGTTCAAGGAATCGCTGGCCGAGGCCTTGGCCAAAACCGAGCGGCTTGAGACCGAAACTGGGCCGCTCCGGGGACTAGCCGATTTAGCCAATGGCAAGAACGATTTCAAGATGACACTCGAGACCTTCGCGATCGGTGCAATGTTCGACCAAGTTCTCGAGGCGGCGAATATGCGGCTCGACCCTATGACACGTGGTCGCTACCGGCTGACGCGCGGACTCGAGGCATCTGGTGGTCGCGGCAAGCGTGGGCTCGAAATCGAGGTCTTCGACATTAACACCGGCAAGTCGCGCCCGACAGCCACGTTGTCAGGCGGCGAAACCTTCATCGCGGCACTAGCCCTTGCGCTTGGGCTAGCCGATGTGGTCGAGAGCCTGTCGGGCAAAATCCGGATGGACACCATCTTCATCGACGAAGGCTTCGGCAGCCTCGACACAGAGGATGGGGCGGGCACGCTGGACCAAGTGATCCAGGTTCTTGCTGCACTGACAGAGGGCAGCCGGGCAGTGGGCCTGATCTCGCACGTCGGACTGGTACAGGAGGCCATACCACAAGGCTTCTACGTACGATCGACCACAAGCGGAAGCCGGGTCGAGGTAAGAAAGGGACTGGGATGACGAACCGCTGGTATTACCGCAATGAACACACCCGCCGACTGTCGACCGGGCGAACAGTCTCGGTGCGCGGCAGTTGGGCGCTTCGGGGCGATCGCGGAAGTAGGAAGGGCGCATCCTTCAGGCGGACCTGTCCAATTTGCGGTGCGCTGATCGTAAGCGTGGGCATGCCCAAAGGGGGGTGGGCCCACTTTGAGGGCGACAGAGGCCTGACACGCATAAAACACCCGTGTCTGCATCTTGGCGAAGGTATGAGCAGGCGGCGCGACGAGGACACGCCAGACCTTTTTGAGGCAAGGCTGTAGTTCAGAACTTTCTCTCGTGCAGCTTGTGTACGTTTGAGTTCAACATCACATCTAGAAGCTAAAAGAAAAAACATTACCACATGGAGATAAATATGGCGGTTAATCGCAAAGGAACTTCAACCAAGGTTGCCTCGCTTGCAGCCGACACGCTCTTCAAACCTGGCTCTTCACAGATCGCCCGCAAGCTTGCTGGTTCAGCGTTGTCTCAGTCCAACACCAATCGACAAACGGGTGCAAAAATTGAAGACTTGGCTTCAAAGGTACTTCGCAGCGGTCGCTACTCTGAAAGGACGAAAGCACTTGCCGGTTCGGTCTTGTCCCAGTCAAACAAGAAGCGCTGATTGCAAATAGTAAGCAACGGTTTTGGGATCCATCACCATGGTCTAATTGCTCTACGCTATGCAGCGCTGCGCGCGCCAATAGCGTTCAGAGTGTACCATGAACAAACATAAAATATTTTGAGTAGAGCACATGCGAGCATTCATATCTTATTCCCACCATGACAATGCCGCGCTTGACCGGCTGCACGTCCACCTTAAGAACCTTACGAGAGAAGGTCACATTGAGACCTGGTATGATCGCAACATCTTGGCTGGCAGTGAACTGGACCCCGAGATTGAACTGGAACTGGAGGCGTCCGACCTTATCCTGCTCCTAGTAAGCCCCGACTTCATCGCATCCGACTACTGTGTTGAACGTGAAATGAGACGAGCGCTTGAACGCCACGCCGCTGGGACCGCCCGTGTGGTGCCAATCATCGTGGAGGAATGCGATTGGAAAGCGATGAGAGAGTTGCGCCAACTAAAGGCTGTGCCGACGGACGGCAAGGCGATCAGTGCATGGGCTAACCCGAACACCGCCTACCTCAATGTCGTGCAGGAGCTTCGACGTATCATCGAAGCCGAAGCTGTACCTGCGACGACGGCGGCGAAGGTAGCCCAAGAGCCGTCTGCCATACGCTCCTCGATGTCACGCTACCGCGCAAAACGGCAGTTCGACCATATCGACAAGGGTGACTTCCGCGATGCTGCCTTCGCCACCATCAAGGATTACTTCCGACGAGCGATCATCGAAATCGACTCAATCGATGGATTGCGTGGTCGTTTCGTTGAAAGAAGTGCGACCTCTTTTGGGGCAACAGTTGTCAACGGCGGACACCGAAATGGTACTGCCCACATCTCGATACATTGTCGTAGCGCGCAAGTAGCCCTAGGCGACATTTACTACTCCTTTAGCGAAAATGCTGGCGACAATACGGCAAACGGCGGCTTCAACATTTCGGCCGATGATTACGAGCAGTTCCTGATCCAAACCATGAACATCTTTGGCAACACTGACGAGCGGTTGACGCCAGAACGAGCGGCAGAGGTACTCTGGAACGAGTTCATAAGCAACGCAGGAATCAGCTATGACTGAGCGTGTTCATTTCCGTTGCAACAATTGCGGGCACCGCTTCGAAGTCGAAATTCTTGATGAGTACGAGCGCCGCGAGGCTCGCCGTGAAAACAGTCCGACCACTGCGGTGCATTGTCCCGAATGTCACAGAACCGATATTCGGCGGTGTTGGGATTGACCGCTCTTTAAGAGGAACACGTATGCGAAGCACTTTGAACGCCAAATCAGCGGTTCTCGGCGAGGAGCCGAAAGGTGCCCTGTTTCTCCTCAAGAGATACGGTCATCAGCCAATCTTTGGCATAAAGCTTTCCGAACTGGAAGTTCAGGAGCACAGCAAACCGACGGTCTTGCTTTTGAACTCTGATTTCGGGCGTGAGGGCGAAGCTAAATGGCACCGGATTTTCCAATGGGAAGCGGATGAGCAATGTGTTTCCTTCGGAATCAACTGGATTATCCAGCCCGATTTCGCGGCATCTTCGTTATCTGATATGAACGACCCACAGCAAGATGCATGCCTGACGATCGGACCCGAAGGAATTCATTTCCGTGCGGCACCCAGCGATGGCTTCCGCGCTACTTATCGCCACTTCATCCACGTGGATACGCTCGAAATTGCGAAGGACCTCGGCAATGTCGCCTTCCACCTTACAGGGTACCGAATTTTCTTGAACCAAGGGGACTTGGACAATAGCCGCCCGCCGATCTATCAGCATGGCGTATGATCGCTGACCGGCTTGCCAGCGGGTCACGCTACAAGGATTGCGCCGTGTTCCAGGCAACTTTGTGCCTGGCGCGCCGAGAGTTGCGTGAACGAACACTTTATTGGGAATGGCGCGCCAGCAATGGCGCATACCAGTATTCAAGGATAGACATGACCAAGTTCAATGGCCACGCATTGTTGTAGAGCTGCGTTGGACCTCACCGCCCCAACCGTTTTGCCCTCTCGGCCATCCGTACCACCTGCGCGCTTGCCGTTGCCGCCGCACTCCGCACAGCTGCGGGTGCCTGCACAGCCCCCCGCCCGATCGCCTCACCCGTCGTGAGCGCACCGATCCGCGCCCTGCCCTTCACGCCGTCGGTATTGAAGATCCCCCGCATGATCCCGGTCGATCCAGCGACCACAGCGGGAGCCGCAGCCACCATCAGGTTTCCAGAGATCCCCCGCACGATCAGTGGTGTTGCCGCAACGAAGCCCTTCGCCAGGAACACCATCACGAAGAACGGGACCAGCGAGCCGATGTTGGTGGCCGAGTTCGGGTCACCGAGCTGGGCCAGCAGCGAATTCGCCATACCGACCACGGTCGAGAACATGGCGGCGATGACGATGGGGTAGAAGGCGTAGCTGATCGTCGTCGAGACCCATCTGTGGAAGAAATCCTTGGTCGCATCGAAGAGCGACAAAGCGATCATGATCGGAGCAAGGCCGAGCATCAGCGTCAGCATCATCTTGGCGAAGATGAGGACGATGCCAGTCATGAAGCCAAGAAGGCTCAGGAGCACGAGGCCGATGCCGCCGAGGATCGCGCCCGTCATCCAGTTCAGATTGCTGCCGATCGCGTTCAAATATGTCGCGAAGCGCTCAATCAGGTTGTCGAACTCTCCCGCGAAATGGGTTGCGCCTGCGCCACCTCCGCCGACGGACGAAACCAGCGCGCCGGCGACATAGTCGAGGCCTCCGATCACGGCGTTGGACACCGCGTTGAAATTGGCCCAGTTGAACGCGAAGAGGCCTATCAGTGTCAGCTTGATCAGGTACCAGAAGAAGCTAGCCCCATCCATGCTGCGGAACTGGAAGGCCATGTTGATGCAGACGCCGATCAACGAGAGCGTGACCATCAGCAGGACGATCGTGCCGGTATTGCTGGCCACAGCCCCGAACTGGGACTCGGCCGCATCGACAAGGAAACCGTCAGCAGTTTCGACCAGCCAGCTGACGACGCTCATTACCAGTTGCCCTGAGCTTCGCAGATGTCCTGAACCGCGTGGCGCAGCTCGTTGCGCTGCTGCCGGATGTCCCGCTGCGCTGACGTATGTTCCGCGGCTGATGCCAGGCGATACCGTTCGTTGAATTCTTCAGAGGCATCTTCCCATGCCGGGAAGCGGACTTCGCAGCCGCAGTTGCCCGTATCGACGATCTGTTCCCATGCGCGCAGTTCGTACAGATCCATCAACGTCAGCGCCTTGTAGGCCTCGCGCGGGTGGACTTCATCCATCCAGGTCGGTCGTGCGGGCCGGTCGTTGCAGGTCCGGTACTGCTGGGGCGTGACGGTCACGGTGAGATCATTCGTGACCTGAGGCGACGTCTGGGCCGCGAGTGGCGCGGCCAGCAGGGTGACAGCTGCGGCGAGGATGGTCTGGCGCATGAGGGTTTCCTTTCGGTTCATTCGGCCGCGACCGTGGGGCGCTCGGCACCCCCGGCTGGACCCGTGTTCTGGTCTGGATGTCTCACCTGCCCCGGCAGGAAGAACTCGGTGATGCCGCGGGCGCCATTATGACGGCCGGCCTGGATGATCACGTCGATCGAGCCTTCGATGTAATCGATCATGTCGGCATAGGTCATCGGAACGTCTGTTTTCAGGGCGGCGATGGCGAGGCGGCGTACGGCAAGTTGGGGAGTCTCGGCGTGAAGCGTGGTCAACGAGCCGCCATGGCCGGTATTGATCGCCTCAAGGAAGGTCATGGCCTCGCGACCGCGGACCTCACCCAGCACGATGCGGTCAGGCCGCATGCGCAGGGTTGAGGCCAGGAGCACATCGGCGCTCCGAGCCTCGGCATCCCGGTCGGCGATCAGCGTCACCGCATTCGGCTGTTCGGGGCGCAGTTCCGCCGCCTCCTCAATGGTGATGATCCGCTCCTCGGGTGGGATCAGCGAGAGGATCTTGCGCGCTGCGACCGTCTTGCCTGTCGAGGTGCCGCCAGAGACGATCATGTTGAGCTTGTTCTTGACGCAAAACCGCAGGGCGGCGTCTATGTCACCCGAGGCCACCACATCGCGCAACGCGGCGTTCCTCTCTCGGCGCAGGCCTTCGAGGCTGCGTTCCTTGCCATAGAGAAACCCGAGTTTGATCGCCTCCAGCGGCAGGGATGAGAAGAACCGCAGCGAGATCGAAAACCCTCCCTCAACAGCGGGAGGTTGAATGACCTGCGCCCGGATTGGACGATCACGATAGAGGATCGAGACCGAGACGATTGGCTTCTTGGTGCTGAGTGTTGTCGATGCGGCCGAGGCGATCTGGTTGCCAAGGTCCTTGATCTCGGTCTGGGTGAGCGGGATGCCGAGCCCTCGCATGAAGTGATCACCCTGAAACTCTCCCCAAACCTGCCCGTCTGGATTGATGCAGATCTCGATCGTGTCGTCGCGCTGCACGGGCGCGCCAAGCCTGTCGAGCGAGGCTTCGAGATAGCTTGCGGCCATGTCAGAAGATCTCCAGGTCGCGGTCGACCATGACCGTGATCCGCGTGCCCTGATCGACATGGATCACCGGACGGATGGCGAGATAATCCTGCATCACGCTTTGGGTGCTGTCGCGCAGATCCGAACCGACATCGCTCGCCACATCGGCGGCCGCCTCGTCATCGATCTGGCCCGCTGCGGCAGCTGGCAGTGCGCCGATCAACGAGATCAGCGCGGCCGAGCCGAAGCGCTGCGCAAAGCGAGTGTCGACAAAACCGGTGGTGCCTGTGCGGCCAAGCTCGTCTCCGCCGAAGGCGCTGATCTCTACGGTCTGGTTGTCAGGTAGAATGATCCTGTCCCAGGCCACCATAACCCGGGATTGTGCCAGCGCCACATCGGAGCGGTATCGCCCGATCAGGCGCGCACCGCGCGGGATCAGGACGCGCGTTCCGTCAAAGGAATGGACATCTTCGGAGACAATGGCGCGAATTGCACCGGGCAGCGTGCTGTCGAGCGCGGTCTCGGTCACCGCCTGGATCATGGTGCCCTGAATAACCGTGTTCGTTGGGTTCACAATTACCTCAGCGCTCGTTACGGGCGCGGGCCGTGCACCGGCGCGCACGAAGGCTTCATCGGCATTCAAGCGCGCAGCCTCAATCGTACTTTCGCGGTCTGTCCCTGCCCCCATCCCGGAAAACGCGATCATGGGCGACGCAATCCGTTCTGCTCGCGCCTCAGCCTCTGCGGCACGGCGCCGCTCAAGTTCAGCCAGCTGCAGTTCCTCCTCGTTGGGGCCGAGATCCGTCGGCGCGGGCGGGGTCAGGCGCGCGACCTCAAGGTCCATGCGCAGTTGGTCAAGTTCACGGTCGCGTTCGGTCAACTGCCGCTCCAGCGTGCGCTGTGCCTCAGCGGAGCCCTCCTGCAGCGCCGCGATCTGAGCCGTGAGGTCTGCGATGGCCTGTTCAGCACCGTTGTCCGATGTCTCAGTCGGGCGTGCCCGCATTTCTTCGAGTTCGGACCTCAATGTTGCAAGGCTTTCCATCAGCGCAAGCTCGGATTCGGTCGGACCGGTCTCCACCGGAGGCGTCGGTGCTGCCTGTGCTACAGGTGGGCGTCCCAGGTCCCCGAAGCCGGGCCCGGAGTTCTGGAACTCCTCGGGGGCCGCAGTCACCATTGGAGCATCCGGGGACGGTTGCAGGGCAGCCCAGGCGAGACCACCGAACGCCGCGAGACCGGCAATCCCAAGGATTGCAGCGCTCGATGATGGGCGTTTGCTTGCCCGTGCTTTAGCGGTGGTGCCCTCAAGCGCCGCAAGCCGTGCGGCAAGATCTTCGGTATCCTGGCTCATGATGTGGCCTCGGTCCCAGCGTCCTGAACACAGACGACAGCTTCACCCAAGCGAAGAACCCATTGCCGGTTCACGCCGGAGACGCGGATCACGCCATCACTCAGGGCCTGGCTATTCACCGCCCGCTCCCTGCCATTGGAATACCGGAAGATCGCCGGGACCGGCGCATTCCGCGCAAAGCGGAAATAGGTGAAGGTGCCGTCATCCCAGATGGCTGTTGGCGTGAACTCTTCCCGGGCGCTGACCGCATAGTTCGCGTTGGGAGCCTCAGCTGCGACCGCCCGGGTAGGCTGAACGCGGCTTTCGGGATAGCGGAACTGCACGACGTAATGCGGGATCTCGCGCGCCTCGACCACGTGGAAGTAGTAGGAGCGGCGGTTCGTGTAGACCGTGATGTTGGTGGCGACGCCCGAGGCGGCGGGCTTGATCGCGAAGGCCCGCCCACCCGGGACACCATCGAACTGGAAGCCCACCGTATCGCCCGCGATGATCGAGCGGATCGTCTCGCCCTCGCCGAACTCGACGGTGGTGACGCGGGTCAGGGTGGTGACGACGCGGTAAACCTGCCCCTGTTCCCAAGTGGCGATCCGGACGCGGTTGTCATGGGGGCCGGGGCGCGGCGTGGTCTCGGCCAGCGCTGCAGGCGCCATGAGCGCCAAGGCACCGGCGACCAGAAGGGCGTGAACGGATCTGAGAACTGGAACAGAGGTCATTCGGAACGGTCCGATCGGATGGCATATTGGGTAACGGTGAAGCCGAAGGGGTTTTGCCAGACGTCGTCGATCGTGCGGGTCCGTTCGGGTTGGAAGGCAAACATCAGCGTGGCGGTGAAGGAACCGTCCTGCGCACCTTGCGGGCTGGTCAGGCGCTTTCTGAGGCGTACCTGCGCGCGGTTCTCGCCGATCAGCGTGATCGAGGCGATCTCGACAGCCATCTCTGCGGCGGGACCGTAGCGAGACGGCGGATAGCTCTCCTGCCCCGAGGTCCACATGGTGCGCATGCTGGCCTCGGCCGCCCCGGTGGATTGCGCCAGCACGCGGCGCACGCGCAGATCGTTGTCGAGCTGGTTGTAGGCCTCGCGATCCAGGATGTAGCGGTAGATCTGCGCCTCGATGATGGCGGGCCGCTCGGCAAGCGAGACCGTTTCGACCGTGGCGTTCGGCAGAGCGAGACCGGTCGCGGGGTCATAGGGCACGACGACGGGCGGAGGCGTCTCGACCATCAGGGCGACAGCAGCGGCCGCAAGGCAGCCAAAAACGCCAAAGCCTGCCCCGCCAAGGCCGATCATCCGCCAGAGCTGCTCCCGGCGCAGTGCGCCGTGGATCAGTTCCTCCTCGACCAGTTCGCGCGTGCTCATGCCTGCCGTCATATCTGGAGCCTTGCTCATGGCGCGAGGCTCGGCAGGGTGAAGTCCATGTAACGGCGCTCTTCGGCGACGGTGGCGGCATCCACCACGCCCGCATTGCCCGCGCCGAGGGTTTGGATCGCTTCCAATTCCCACATGCGTGTCATGGCGATGGCGAGTTCTGCTGTAACGCGGGTATTGTGGTCCATGGAGGCTTTCAGATCCTCCATGTCCGGGATCATCTCGACCAGACGTTCAACCCGCTCGAGGGACTGTTCGGCCTCGGCGTGGCTGTTCTGGGCTGCCGCAGACATCACGGCACCCGTGGTTGCCCGCGTGGCCACTCCTTCTGCACCAGGATTGCCGCTGGTGGCGATCTCGCGCAGCGAGTCTTCGTCGAAGCCTGCACTCGCCAGCGCCTGTTCCATCTGGGTGCGCAGGGGCCCTGCGTTGGGGCCGATCAGGCTCGACCAATCCCCCGCCTGGATGCCCCGGATCAGGCCGGGGATGTCTTCGAAACTGGCCTGCAGGAGGTCGTCGAGATCGCCGCCCATGGCAAGGCCGAGTATGCTGCGCGGCCCGGTCAGTGACGCATACATCTCGTTCAGCTGATCGAGCTGGCCTTGCAGCGTTTCGAGCTGCGCCAGCGCATTGTCCAGAAGATCGGTCTGGATCCCGAAATCCTGCAACATCTGCTGAAGCTGGCGGATTTCCTGGGCAATGTTCTGGGTGTCGACCGTGGGAACGCCTTGTGCGGCGACAGGACCACTGACAGCGAAGGCAAGTGCGGTGGCCGCCACACTTGTGAAAACGGAACGGGTAAATTGCGGGATCACTGCAAATTCTCCTGATTGAAATTCATGTATTGTCGCTCGGCGGCTTGGGCGGCAGCCATGGCGAGTTGTTCCTCGCTGAGCGGCTGGGTGTGGGCGGCCTTGATCCGGGTGCGGATCGCGACCAGCCGGGCCAGCTCGGCCCGGGCATAGGTGTTCAGCGCGATCGCCTCGTGCAGGTCATCGGTCTCCCCGATGCGGGTGATGATATCCTGCACCCGCAGGGCCGCCGCGCGCACCGAGATCAGCGAATAGTCCCCATAGACGCCTGCGCCATGAGCCGAGAGGCTGAAGCTCGCGTTGGCGAGGAGGACCGGGTCGATGGTGCCCAGGGCATCGATGCCACCGACGGCAGCGAGGTAGCTGTTGTACTGCTGCGGGATTACCACGACGTAATGCTGGGTTTCCGCGAAGGGCGGCACGCCACCGTAATTCTGCACATTGCCCGGGCCCGCGTTATAGGCCGCGAGTGCGTGGATGATGTTGCCATCGAACATGTTCAGCATCTGCGCGAGGTAACGCGCGCCGCCGGTGACCTGCAGGTAGGGGTCATCGTAATAGGCCGGGTAGATCCCGAGATCGCCTGCGGTGCCGGGCATGATCTGTGTGAGACCGAAGGCTCCCACGGGTGAGCGCGCCCCGATCTGGAAGCGGCTCTCCTGCCAGATCAGGGCTTGCAGGAGGCAACGCCATTGAACAAGCGAGAGCCCTGCGCGGCTGATGCCCGACAAATTATGAGTGTCGCGGGCCGCGCGGATGATCAACTCCTCGATCCCTTCCCGAGCATCGCCAAACATCCGGGCCGAGGCCGGGTTGTTGTCCTCGGGCGCGTAGAGGCTGGCTGCTGCACTTTCGACGTCGCCCCCAGACCCCTGAACTACCCCCTGCCCCGCCTCTAACCCGGCCACGGTGCCCGCGACATCGCCGGACCCCAGAGACATGGCGTCCATCAGCGACTCAAGCGAGGCGAGTTGCTGGCGTTCGATCTCGGCCAGCTCCTCCTCGCGGGTCAGCCGGTCCTGCTGCAGCGCCAGATCCCGATCGGTCTGCTCGAGGATCGCCTGCCGCTCGGCGAAGAGGCACAGGTCGAAGGTCGGCACGCCTTGGGCGACGGCTGGTCCCGCAGTGGGACCTGCCAGCGCAAGGCCGATCATCGAGAGTGGAAGCCAGGTCCGCATGCGCTTAGCCGCCCGCCCCCACCATCACGAAATCGCACGCCGTGTCTCGCCGCGTGACTTCCGCCCCCATGGTCGAGATCGTCGTCGTGGCGGTTCCCGCCTGCGCGGGCGCATCGCGGAAGTTGAAGCAGTTGGCTTGCGCAGGATTATGCTGTGCACAGGCTGTTAGGGTCAGGCCGAGGCCAAGCAGCACGGTGCTGCGGGTGAGGATACGGGTCATGTCACTCTCCAGAAATCAGGGCGGTCGCGGTAATCCGGGCCGACGAGGTCCTCGCCCTTCTCCATGCCGCCGAGGATGGTCACGAGGGGGCCGAGGGCGCTCAGATCGGCATCGATCACCACTGCGCCGCGGTCATCGCGCACAAGCGCCAGCCGCGAGGCGGAGCCGACACCCAGAAGCACGTCGAGCTCCTTATCGCTGAGGCCCAGCATCGCGTAATCGGCGGCCGAGGCGCGGATGTTGGGCAGAAGCACCTGGGTCGGCACCGCTTCCACGATGGTCTTGCCGGTCCGCGTGCGCTCGAGCTGGCTGGCATATTGGGTCATCATCACGACGACTGCGTTCTGCTTGCGCGCGGTCACCAGCCAGTTGCTAAGCCGCTCCGCGAAATACGCATTGTCGAGTGCCTTCCAGGCCTCGTCGATGACGATGATCGTGGGCTTGCGGTCCTCGATCACCCGTTCAACCCGGCGGAAGAGGTAGGAGAGGACCGCCATGCGTTCCCGCTCGCTCTCGGAATCGAGAATGCCGGTCAGGTCGAAACCTGCCACGTCGCCGTCGATACTGAAGGTGTCGTCCGCGTTCGCACCGAAGATCCAGCCGTAGCGCCCTTCGGATGTCCATTCCTGCATGCGCTCAAAGAGGTCGCCCTCGTCATCGGTCGAAACCAAAAGCGAGGCGAAGTCCGACCAGTTCCGCAGGCCTGCGTTCCCGGCACTGGCATTCTGGCGCACGACCTCCTGCAGCCGATTGGTCTGCACCGGGGTCAGCGGCCGGTCGCGGCGCTCGAGCAGGCTTGCGAGCCAGTCCGCAAGCCAGGCCTGACCACGCGCGTCGATCTCCGTCTGGAGCGGATTGAGCCCCGTGGGCCGTCCCGCCCGTACGGTCGAATAGCTGCCGCCAAGTGCCCGGACGGCCATTTCCATGCCGGCGCGATAGTCGAAGACGAAGAGCCGCGCGCCTGCGCGCCGGGCCATGGTCATCAGGAAGGCCGCCAGCACGGATTTGCCCGAGCCGGGACGGCCGAGGATCAGCGTGTGGCCACCTGTGGGTTCGCGATCCGGTGCGCCCTGTTCGTGGAAGTTGAAGCGGAAGCCGCTGCGTTCGGGTGTCGGAAAGAGAGTAATCGGTACGCCCCAGGGCACCTCCGGCCCGGTCTTGCCAAGGGGCGTGCGGTGGAAGGTGGCGAGATCGGCGAAGTTGTGGTTCGTGATCGCGGCCTTGCGGCTCCTTGCACCAGTGTTCCCGGGATGCTGCGCCATGAAATGCGCCCGCGCCCCGAAAGCTTCCGAAATGAGATTGATCCCGGAGGTGGCGGATATGTTGCGGATCTCGGCCGCGATGTCGTCGAGCGCGGCTTGGGACCGCGCATAGACAGCTACCGTCATGTGGTGCTCGCCGAAGATCAGGCGCTTGGATTCCAGATCGTCCTGCGCGAGTTCCAGCTCCTGCGCGAGACTGACGGCCCCGTCATTGGCAGCCTGCATCAGGCGCAGCTGACGCTTGATCCGGCCTGCCATGATGTTGGCGTTGATCGGCACGAAAGAATGCGTGACCACCATGTCGACGGGCAGGTTCAGCTCGTCGAGCATCAGGCTGTCGGTTTTGGCGGGGTAGTTCTTGACCGCAAAGATCGCGCCCACTTTGTCGCCGACGGCGCCATCTGAAAGCGCGATCGTCGTTCCGCGGAAGGTGACACGAGTATTGGCCACGTCTTCGGCAATCACGCCAAGGGCCGAGCGCGGGAAGAGCGGATGCTCTTCGCCAGTGTTGAGTGATCCGAGAAAGCCTAGAAGCTCGCCGGTGCTCGCGGCCAGCAATCGGGGCTTAAGTTCGTCGAAGGACGACAGCAGAAACCCCACAACCTCGTCGAGCTTCCGGAGCCGGCGGGTCGTGTCGGCCGCGAGGCGCGCGCGCGACGCTCCCAGACCGAACGGCAGACGGCTGCCGGTATCGGGGCGCTTCAGGACCGTCAGGGTCAGGGTCTTGTCGCGTAAGCCTGAGCGGCCAAGATGCGCGCGCCAGCGTTGGTCGATGACGGTGGCGAACCCCTCGCCCGGGATGGGCGGCAAGGTCACATCGACCGCTTTCGAGACCTTGTGCAGGTAGAAGGAAAACTCCGTCCCGACCTGTGCGACGATCCCGGCCAGAAGCCCGCCGATCCGGTCAAGATAGGCGTCCTCGCTCGTTGTGCTGTTCACGCCCTCGAGCCGGATGCATTGCATCAACTCGTTGCCGCGCGTGCGGATCGTGCGGTCGGTGACGAGGCTGACGTAGGGCAGCATCGTCGAGAGCCGCATCTCGCCCTTGACCCATGCGGGCAGCGCCGTCAGCGGATCAAGTGCGTCTGCATCCTGGCCTGCAATTCCATCACGGGGCATAGCTGTCGCCTCCGTGGAGCTTGCGGTTCTTTGTCGGCGGAGTTTCCTGCAACGTTGTCACCAGAGCATCGAGGAAGTTCGGATCCCAGTCCGCGGCCTTCCAGAGCGCCGGCCAGGCCAGCCCCGCGAAGACGGCCACCACCCAGCTCTGCACCCAGAGGAACAGAAGCGTTGAGCCGAAGAGCCAGACCATGGCGTACATGATCGGCAGGCCCATCAGCTTGGGTGGCCTGAGAAGGCCGATGAACACGCGGGACTGGTCAGACATGGGATGAACTCAGGTCGTCCAGATGGCGGCGACGATGGTGGGCGCTGCGGCAATGCCCGCGATCGCGACCACCACCCAGAGCGCTTGGCGGAAATCGAGGATGCCGAAGAGCCAGGAGAGGAACACGCCGATCAGCGCGAGCGTGCCGATCACGATGCCCAACGGGCCGGTGATCGCATCGACGATGCCCTGCAGAAGCGTCTGTACGGGCGATAGGTCGATGCTTTGGGCCAGTGCGGGGCTGGCCAGCACGATCAGGGCCATCGCGCCGAGCGCGACAAAGGAAGATTTGGACGTCACGACAGGTCTCCTCTCAGCCGCTGGAACACGGCTGTCACACGGGCCACATGGCCTTGGGTTTCTCGAAAGGGGGGAATGCCACCATGGCGGGTGACCGCATGGGGACCGGCATTGTAGGCAGCAAGCGCCAGCGCGGGATCGCCGAACTGCTCGAGCATCATCAGCAGGTAACGGGCCGAGCCGTCGAGGTTCTGGGCGATGTCATGGGGGTCGACGCCGAGATCGCGCGCGGTGTCGGGCATCAGCTGGCCGAGCCCGATGGCCCCGACCGGGCTGCGCGCGCCGGGATTATAGGCGCTCTCAACCTCGATATTGGCGCGGTAGAAGAGCGCCCAATCACTGACCGACAGGCCCGCCTGACGCAGGGCGTCATGGCTGCCGTAGCGCAGCGCCGTGGTCTCGATGGCGTGGAGGATTTCGGGGGAGGCGCGGACGGCGCGCGGGGCGACCGTTGCGGCAGCCGTCACATCGCTCAGGGGATCATCATCCCCACGAGACTGCGGTGCTGCAAAGAGAAAGAGACGATCAGGAAGGGGCCCAGTCCGGGCGTCGTCGTCGCCGGTGAACGAGCGCAGGTCGCTCGTGGTCTCGGCCGTGTCGATCAGTCGGCCATCGGGGCTGACCTGGAAGATGAAACCGTCGGCAAGGGCCGGGGGTGCTGAACAAACACCTGTACCCAATGCAACGACGAGCGCAAATGCGCGGTCAGTTGTCCTTGACCAGAACCGGGCCGGTTCCTGGCTCGGGCGTGCGCCCGGGTGCTGCATGGCGCTCGCGGGCGCCTTCGATGAGCGGGATGCTGGCAGTCGTGCAGCCCATGTCGGCAAGGAAGCTGACAAGACCGACAATCGTCTTGAACTCGCGAACCTTGAGATAGCTACGGCTCGTGACGAGCATCTTGTCGTCACGCCCGTCTTCAGCAACGGCACGGATGACCCATGTGCCGTACCAACTGTTGTGGCGCTTTTCGGCGCCATCCTTGCAGACCACCTCGATGAGGTAGTGTTCGGCCAGCAGGCCGCGCAATCCGTCTTCTGTAACCACATTCGGTGCTTCTTCTATCATGGCCTTCCCTTGGGTCCTTTCCTGCCTGAGGTGCAGTACCGGTCCCACGGGTTCGAAACACCGTGGGCGATACAATACAACATAAACGTTAGCAAGACAATAATAACGTCTTGACGAAGATCGCCTTGCTTCGATAAGAGTGATACCCGACAGATCGACAATCTTAAAGGCGGCAAAGGAGTTTTGCCCTGCACATAAACTGTGCGCGCAATATAACCTTGATGCTGCTGATCCTGGGCGTTGGAGCGGCCGGTCCGGCTGCTGCCTGCATTTCCCCTGAGCGACCGTTTCTTCCCCAGTCTCAAGAGGACATGCGCACCTACGCGGATCTGATCCGGGGGGATTTCGAGGCCTACATCGCCGATGTTCAGGACTACTTCCGTTGCCTCGATGAGGAACGCGCGCAGGCCTTTGTCGAGGCCGGGGAGGTGAGCGAGGACTACGGGCGGTTTGTCGAGGCGGTTGAGTGACCGCTAGACGGAAAGGGGTCGGATGGCGCCGCAGCATGGAAAATGCGGCGAGGCGCGAATTGCAACAATAACTCCTTGCTCAAACGAGTCTTTTAAGTGTGTTTCTTATGCGCTTCGGATCGGCTGCATCACCTGAACTGCATAGGCAAGGCGTATAGAGCGACAGGCACTTACTCGCGTTTTATGCGGGAAAATGCAGATAAATCGAGGGTAAGCGCTTGCAATGATCGCGTGGTTTCCACGTCGTCTTGCGTCAGCAAATCGACAAGATCTTCCTGATTTGGTTGCCCCAAGGCGAGGCGGTAGAGCAACCGTTGCGTCTTCAACTTCGCGAACCGATCTATGTCGCGGCTCTGGGGTAGTGCGAACAGGTGCCGCTTGAGGTCCGCGCCTTGCATAGTCCACCACGGGCTAAGGCCAGTCTTGTCATCCGCAAAGGCCTCATCCGCGTTGCGCGCGATTATATCCCATGGCGACAATGTTCGGCCTCGGGCCTGGGCTAGGGCCTGCTCACCGAGTTTGAGGGCAAGCGGCTGTCGTACAGTTAGTCCACCGAAGCGTTGCACCCGGCCCTCGCGTTGCTCCAGATCGACTGGGCTTGAGCAGAGATCCCAATGGCCGAGCCTGTCGCACCAGCTATGGAAATCCAGTCCTTCCTGGCCGACGGAGGTTGTCGCCAAGACGTGCGGCCAAAAGGGCGTGTTGAACGCGCTGCGGATTTCTTCCGAGCGCGCCGGTGGCGGTTCATTGGTATCTTGATCGTGCCGTTGCGTTTCCTTTTCTGTGCCGCCGAACGGCACTGCAGCATGGCAGCGGATTCGGATCTTGTCGCGTTTTTTAGCCCCCTTGAACCCGAATGTACCGACGTTTGCAGCGAGCGCCGCGGACAAATCCTCGATCAGCCCATCGGCATTGACCTTTGATTTGCGCAGCCAAAAATGTTCATCGAGTACCGCTTCAAGGCAGCCGTCGATGGACGCACTTTGATATTTCTGGGTCGCATCCTCCCCCGGCAGGATCGACCAGAATACGGGGCGATCAAGATAGGTTCGCAGCCGCGTCCAGCAGAAGCGCACCAACTGCGTGAAATGCTGCTCGTTGAAGTCAAACAGGCTGGGCAGGTGGCGGTAAAGTGCTCGGCCGACCACAACACCCGGAGCGCCAAGCGCCATATCGACCAAGGCATCGAGTTCCCAGCCGCTGAGCCATGTGATCGCATCGGCGTCTTGGCGTTGTTTGAGTAGCGTTTGGAGCGCCATGTCTTTTGGCGCGACCCGGCTCCAGCACTTCTGAACCGAGTTGAACTCGCGGGCGAGCGGGGCTTTCTGGGCGCGCTCGATCGCAGCGAGGACCGCCCATGCTGGTTTGCGCCGCCGGTTGCTGCGCGCATTCGGTGCTTTGGCCGCAATCGACGCCGGCAGCGATTGAATGATCTGCTGACGCGCTCGGGCTCTGACCTGATTTATTGTCGCTTTCCCCTTCACATCGAGGGGATCAACAGTTCGAACGAGGAATGGGCTGGGATGAAACAGGGCAAGCGTCGGGCCTTGTTTGGGCTTGGGATTGAGGTGCCGTTTCTTCCATGCGGCTGCGTAGAGAAGATTGCCTTTCGCAACGTGCTTGCGTTCGACCTCGAGGCTGACGAGAGCCGCAAGGCTCTGGGGAGTCGCCCTGAACCGGCTGAAGATCAACATCTTGGGGGACTGCGTCACTTTTGTCCAAGGGCCTGAAGGTGCCCACCATGTCAGAGACGGCAGTACCCACGGGAGCGCGAGCGCGTCAGTTGGCACGAGCCTGTTGAGCGCGCGCAGCTTGGCGCTTCCCCAGCCATCTCTTGGCGGCTTGAAGCAATTCGTGACCCCGAGGCGTGGAACACTGCGCGTTGCAGGAAAATCTATGTCGCGAGAGATCTGATACCGATCACCCAAGGCTTGCGCGGGCAGTGGCACGGACAGCCAGTAGGCGATCGCGCTGCTTGCCAGCTTGGGCGATACATGATCGGTGAAGTGTCTATAGACGTCGAGATCATGGGGTTCGATCCTTACGGAGTAGGGTTCGGGTTCTGTTGGATGGTGAAACACTGGACGTTCGGTACGCGACATCAATGGTGTGAGGAGATCCTCCAGACTATGCTTGAGGGATTGCGCCTCCTCGATAGCGGCTTGCCGATTGTCGAGCGGCAAGTGGCCAATCAAATGCAATAGATCACCAAATCGACAAAACTGCGCTTCAGCCTCCGCGCGAATGGTCGAGCCACCCAGGAACTCGATAATCTCAAAAAATTCGAGGTGTGGTGCGGCTCCGGTGCCGTTTTCCCAGCGTTCGGCGTAAAAGCGATAGGGCGTGGCAGACAAGAGGAGGATCGGCGGCGGCGCTTCCCCTTCTTGTCCTTCCAGCAATTGGCGCGCCAGCGGATTATCCTCGCCCGCGTTGAGAAGGTCGCGGTAGCATTGAAACTCGTCGAAAATCACGAGATCGGGAGGCGCGGAATCCAACGCAGCTTGGGCAAGCGCCTTTCGCATCCGGCCCAGGCTCTGACCGTGCTTGCTTGTCTCTATTGCACGCAGAATTTTTTCGCGTGCCGGCTTGCCAAATTCCGCACGTAGCGCACGCCCATAGGCGGCTTTGAAGACACCAGAGACATTGTCGAATTTATCTTGGGCTGCACCGCATGCCCAAGGCCAGCCCGAAGTCGCCCCATATTCGATGTAGCCTTCGGGAAATTCATCCGAAAGCCCCGGATAGAGCTCGTCCACCAACAGTTTGATGAACGCACGCTCGACAGCCTTCCCTCCGTAAAGACGCTGGGAGTTGGAGAATGAGGTCCTTGGCGTAAAAGCGTACAGACGCAGCTTGCCTTTGCGCTTTTCCTCGAAGGGAATGAGTCCGACTCGATCGATGCCTGACAGCGCATGTTTAGCGTCGTCCTTGTCGAGAAATCGCAGCAGCTCAAGCTTGTTCTGGTCGGCGACCTTCAGCCCGCTGGTGATATAATAGACCGTAAACTTGCGTGCCCTATCTGCGAGCGCGGCAAGTGTATCGCGCGCAACAACAGTTTTACCGAGACCCACCTCATCGGCGACAAGAAAGCGACGGAGCGGATTATCGCCCGAAAGGGCTGCGGTAGCCGCCTTAACCGTCGCGGCTTGGAAAGGCATGGATCTAGCGCTCATAACGTGAGCCTGGTCCGTGCGATGGCCCAGATTTGCGCGAGTTCATTCAAGTCTACCTTCTCCGCGTCGCTGAGATTGTCGCCATGCGCGAGAAGTGCGTCGACGTAGGGCGCAAAGTAACGATCGGCACGACCGAACGCCTTTCGATCGCGCGCCCAGGCGGTGAGAATGTCCTCCAGCGTCAGGCGATCATAGCCTTGGCCTTTATGACGCTTTACAGGCGAACGAGTATCTTCATCCCAGTCACCACCGCCAACCGGAAGCGTGTCTCCGCTCAGCATTGCGCGCATCCAGTCGTGGAATGCGCGAAGCCCCATATGACTAGCGAGCGCGGCAAGGTCGCGCTGCTCGTCCAACGGGGGATCGATAACGACCCGCTGCATCCATCGAACGGCGCCGTCCGGGCCTTTGATCTGAACCTGAATGAAAGCGGATTGGTGCGATAGGGGAATAGTTCCGAGATCGAGCCGACTAACGCCGCTTGGCCAAGGCAGAAGATCTCCATTTACGGACCCAGCGTCGAGCTGGTGAGCTTGATATGCGAGCAACGGCGTTGCGCCTGCATCGATCAAGAAGCGCTCGCCGTCGCGCCGCAGGATCGGCTGCCACGAGGCCATTAGCATCTTGCGCGATTCTTCCAACGCGTCAGCCTCGCTCGCATTTGGTGCTGCAGTTGCAGCAAGTTCCTCGATGGAGACTGGCGTTGCCTTCCCGACCAGGAAAACCAAGCCGGACGTGAATGCGTCACCAGCCTCCAGTTCCACCATAACCTCCGAGTTGCGGCCCGCCCACGCACGCTCGGTCGCGTTGGCGCTCCCGATCCTGAAGATCGTCCTTTCGCCTAAATGAAAGCAAACGAGCTTCGCGTGTAAAGCCAGCGGGGACGGCTCAGCATCATCTTCGGTGACAGCCTCATTGCTTGGGAGCGCAACGGCGCTTTTGTCGGGCAGCATATCTGGTGCGGCATAGGCTAGGATTTTTGAGAATGCCTTGAGCGGCTTGCTCGATCGACTGGCCATATCTACAAGAGCTGGCATCGACGAAATCAGCGTTCTGGAACCGTCCGGTCCCCATTTGCCGGCCGTCTTCAGGAACCCGGGCGACAAGAAAGGGCTGATGACCGTTATTCCATCGATCTGGCCGGTGGGCGGCTGTGCGGGAAGCGGAGTATCTTCATCGAGCCCGTTGAGCAGGGAGCGCAACTGGAAGCCTTCTGGGGCCTGCCACCAGATCGCTTCCAGCTGCTCGGCCAAGTGTTCGGCATCGGTACGCGATGCAGCCCGTGCGAGAGTTGCCGCCAGCGCACCAACGCCTTTAAGGCGGCCGCGACCCTTCGCGCGCTTGTTGGTTCCGTCCAGCAGAACGCCAACATCGAGATCCTGCGATCTAGTCAAATTTCGACTGCCGATCCACAGTTTCCAGCGGATTTCCCCTCTAGGACAATCGTAGGCAACAAGGGCGATCTTGGGGTGCCAGCTGCGATCACGTTCATCATGATCCTGCTCGGCGATAAACTGATCGAGGATGCCTGCAATGCGAGGCAGCGCGACTGGTCGCGCGATCCGGCCGCGCTGTATGATGATCCTGACGCGATCACGCAGCGTATCGATCGCTTGGGCGAAATCGACCGCTGTGCCGCTGCCTTTCTCGTTGTTGCGGCCGATCAGTGCCAGCAACGTCGCAGCGACCGCGGAGAGGTCAACCGAATAGGTTGCAAAGAGCGCTAGCCTGACCGTTTCCAGTCGCCCCGGTCGCAGCTCGTCGAGATAGGGTTGGCCGGGCCATGCTTGCCGGTCGCTCATGCAACACCCTCCAGATCGCGCAGCAGGCGCTTTACGTTGCCCCAGCGATAGTGGAGCGGATCGGCTTGCCCATGGTGTTCGCCTTGCCACTCCATGCGGCGATCTACACCGAACTGATTGGCAGCGAGTCGTGCGCGATCGTCCTTCCTGCTCACCTCGGCTCCGGCATAGACATCAAGAAGCGACATGGGATCCTTGCCGCCCGCCCGAACCCAGGCGAAGGTATCCTTCAAGACAGCCTCGACCGGCGGTGGAAGATGCCCAATTTCGTCAAGGAATAGGTTCATATCAAGCCGAGAGGCTTGCTTGCCCCATTGATCGACGGTGTCTTTGAGCGCCGATCGATGCCGATCAGGCTGCGGGCGTTTATCTCTGTTCTCTTTGAGGATCTCGACCAAGGCTGCGTAGATCGCCCTGCCTATCGCCGATAGCGCCGCAGCTTGGCCGGCGCGTTTTAGCATCGGAGCTTCATGGCCGGCCAGAGATACAATCGCTGCGTCCCAGCAATGGTCTGCGCCATCGAGCGGCTTTCCTACCAGTTTAGCCAAGAGCGACGGTTCGCCGGGGTCGTTCGGCGAACGGACGGCGCGCAACTTGCCAGCGATATAGCTTTGCTCCCGAGGAGTCAGGTCGAGGGTCAGTTTTCCATCGCCATCCTCGTTGTACCGCTCGTTCCAGTTTCCCCAGTCCTCCCAATCTGCGGGGGCATCGATCAACCCTGAGATCGGCCAAGCCATTGCCTCAAAAGGTTTGCCGTCGTCGTCGTGGATTGTCCGTTTGCTGGATGAGGCGAGGAGTTTGGCCATATCCGGGCGACCCCAGGGACGACCGTCAGGGCGAGTGCCGATCAGGCCCCACTTGGCGAGCGCAGTCCAATACACATAGGCGGGTGGCTGGCTTATCGCGCGGGGATAAACCTCCCCACCGATCACGCCATCCTTCTCTCCGCCCAGTCCCTCGGCAAATTTGAGTCGTCCGGTCAGTTCGTGTTCGAGATCGGTAAAGGCCAGCGCAAAATCCTTGGGAATCGGGCGCCTCGTTCGCAAGCTCTGATAGAGCCAAGGGATGAGGAGCGCATAACGTAACCGTGTCTGCAGAACCGAGGTCCCTGGAAAGAAATGATCGGCATAGCGCTGGTGGACGATGAGAAAGCCGACCTCGTCGCGCACGCCAGCCTTACCGCCGAACATCATTTGCTCAGCCTGACCGAGTGCTTTGCGCGAAAGAAACGTAAAACCAAAAGATGACACGAGGCCCGCCCCCCTAGACGTGATCGAATCAGAGCATAAATGCCTGCGGATTTAAATGCTTGGTGGCAGCCGCGTACTATTGACTGCCATCGTTCGCTTCTGCATCGCTTCCATGCCTCCCTGCGCTTCAGGCAGCGACGCCTGTCGGACTTGGCTCGACGGTGATCACCTGGCCGGATGTCACCAGTACGATCAGCCCGCGTTCGGTGCCGGTCATGTCGAGATAGGCGCGGACCTGCGCGCGATAGTGCTCAATGGTCTCCGCTGTCGGCTGTACATCACTTTTCCAGTCGATTACGACAGCAGGCTTGCCGTCGCTGCCAAAACTGGTCGCATCAGCAATACCGATCGTTGCCTGCTCAACCCCTTCAACCTCAATCGCCGCATAAACGGTCAGTTCAGGCACCAGACTGGGCCGCAGCTCGGCGATTTCCGGTAGGTTGAGCGTCCGTACCACGCAGCCGGCGAGTTCGTCGTGGCTCAAGCCTAGGGCAGGATCGTCCATCACCGGCTTCCCGATTTCCAAGATAAGTGCCTGAGCCCGATCGGCCAACGCCGCCTCACCGCCATCGGTCTCGCCGGTCAGCACTTCTTCAAGCAGCTTATGGAGGATGAGGCCTCGCTCTCGCCCACCCTGGACGTTCGGCGCCAGCCCTTTGTCATCGGGCTGGCTGTCATCGCCAGCCGCCCAGATATCCACGGCTTCAGGCGTCAGTACCGGGCCAGCGTGGCTTTCATCGCGGCTTGGCGCGAGCCAGACGAGGCGCTGGCGCTTATCGAGGATCGCGGCGGCTTCGGCAGCAAAGCTATCGCGAGTCTGAATATTGACTGCTTGTTCCGCTGCCGCACCCATCCCTTCGGGCAGATGCGAAAGATCGAGCGCCGGCAGTTCGGCCAGCGACAGATCGACCAGCGAAATCCATGCGGACTTGGACTGTGGCGCATCGAGGCGCGGCAGCACCAATAATTCGCGGGCACGGGTCGCCGCGACATACCAGAGACGGATGCGTTCGCGGTCGAGTTCAGCTTTCTCGGCGTCGAGCACCGCTTCATAGCCTGCCGGCTTCACGCCGAAGACCGGGCAATAGAAAGTGTCGCTGTCGCGGTCGGTGACTGCGCTATCGGGCGCCTTAATCCCCGTCATCGTGTTGATGGGGACGACGATCGGCCACTCGAGCCCTTTGGCGGCGTGCATTGTGTAGAGCGCAACCGCTTCTTCCTGAGCGTCCGGCCGCCCTTCGACGGCGCGTGCCTCGTCGGTCCAGGCCGCTGTCATCTTCTCGGCAAAGGCGCGCAGCCCGCGTACCGCAAATGCCGAGGTCAGGCTCAGGTAGAGATCGACATTGGCCAGCGCGCGCTCGGCCTGGCCGCGGTGACGCGCCAAGAGGATCGGCCGCACCCGCAGCGCATCGATTGCGTGAGACAATAGCTCATGCGGCGTGGTGCTGTTGCATTGACGCTGGAGCGCTTGAAGTTTCTCGATCGTGGCACGAGCCAACGGATGCGCGATGTCGGCCGGATCGACGCCCATGTCAAACCGCGGAAGTTTGTCGGGTGCGTCCTCAGCGCGCGGCAGCGCCCAGATGATGTCGAGGAGTTGCTCTTCAGTCAGGCCGACGAGCGGCCCACGCAGCAGCGCGCCGAGAGCGAGAGTATCGCGACGATCCGCCAAGACGCGGGTGAGCGCGATCAGATCCTGAACTTCCTGCCGGCGAAAAAGGCCTTTGCCGGCTTGGGTCGCGACCGGGATACCATAGCGCTCCAGGGCTTCCTCATAGCGCCATAGATCGCTGCCGGTGGGCGCAAGCAAAGCGATGTCGCCTGGGCGGCACAAGCGCCCTGCGCCGGTGCGCCGATCAAGGATCATTTCGCTGCCGATGAGCCGGGCGCACATCTGCGCTACGGCTTCGGCCTCGCCATCGCGCTGTTGCTCGGCTGATGCTTTGCCGTCCTCGCCGGCGACCGCGACGTCAAGTGCGGCAATACACAGCGCTTCCCCGCGATCGGCATGAAAGGGGTCGAGCGCCATGAAGCCGGGTTGGCCGTCGCTCGAGAGCGGCCCCTCGAACCTTTCGTTCACGAAGGTCAGGATCGGAGCACATGACCGGAAGTTGGTCGAGATCGACAGGACGCTGTCCTCGTCCTGGGCGACAAACGCATTGCGGGCACGGACATAGGCCGAGACGTCGGCGCCGCGGAAACGGTAGATCGCCTGCTTGGGATCGCCCACCAGGAAAAGGGCCCCGGGGCGGATGACGAAACTCGTCCAATCATTCGCATCTCCAGCCTCCACGGGCTCACCGCATAGGCGCCAGAAGATTTCGGTCTGGAGCGGATCGGTGTCCTGGAACTCATCGACCAGCACTTTGGTGAAGCGGCCGGCTAGTGCGCGGCGCACATCGTCATGGTCGCGCAGAAGACCGCGCGCCGCGAAGATCAGGTCGTCGAAATCGAGCAACGCGGCGGACCGCTTATAGTCGCGGAAGTGATCGAGTAAGGGGCGCACTTCGCTGATCAAGTCGGCAAGGACACGGCCCGCGACATTCTGGGTGAGCGTCTGCCATGCCACGCAGCATGTCGAATAAGCTGCTTCCGCTGCGAGATTGAGCCGCTCGCCATCTGCTTTGGCGAGACCTTCGCGTTTGGCCGCTTCGACCCATTTGCCCTTTTTCTTGAAGGCCAGGAACGTGCCGGCCTTGGTGCAAAGGTCGGGATGCGGCGGTAGGGTCAGCAGTCGCACGAGCCCGGCGGGCGTATCTATTGCGGGTCCGCCCTCAAGGCGATCCGCCATTTCCGCAAAGCGCTCGGCGAAGACCGCTGTCTCTTCCTCGACGGCCGGCACGGTGCGGATGAACTCCGCGAATTCCGCTGCCGCTGCCCGAAACGCTGTGAGATGAGGAGCAAGCGGGTCAGCGGCGGGGGCGGCGACGGTACGCCGCTTGCGCAGATTCTCGACGATCCGGTGGATAAGGCCAACCGTTTCGCTAGGGTTATAGAGCACCATCTCGGCAATGAGGCCGCCCTCGGCACCGGAAAGCCGTTCGCGCAGCCACGCTTCAACGATTTCGATGAAAGCGAGGTCGGCCTGATTGCGATCCATGACGCTCGCGCCGGGATCGATATCGGCCTCGACCGGATAGGGTTTGATTAAACGCTGACAGAAGCCGTGAATGGTCGAGCAAGTGATCTCGTCAATATGCGCAGCAGCCTCTGCGAGATGCGCCTTGTGCTGTTCGGAGAGCCCACCGGCAAAAGCGATCTTGAGTTCGGTCGGGATCGTCCCGGCGACAAGCTCGCTGACAAAGTCGCGGACGCGCACAAGAAGCTCGCTCGCGGCCAGCTCGGTGAACGTCACCGCCGCGATCGATTTGGGAACAGCGCCTTGCGCCAGCATGGCCGCTATCCGGCCAGCCATGACGGCGGTCTTGCCGGAACCGGCACCGGCTTCCACGAGGAGCGACTGGTCATGGCTGCTGATCGCAGTACGGCGCGCAGCGTCGTCCCGCAGGATATTCAGAGCGACGGTCATTATTGGGCCTCCCAAACTAGAGCAGCGTCACCGAAGAGCTCAGTCGCAGCCGGCATTTTGCGTTTGCAGTATGTCGCGCCAGCGTTGGCGGGCAGCGCGAAGGCGAGATCGTCATATGTCCCGCCGGTGTCCGGTCCGATCAGCGCATGGCCAGCGCTCAGGCTGGTGCTCGCAGACTGCAGATAGGCGGTGAGCTCGCCAAGCGTCGCTTCGGGATCGGCGAGCAGAAGGTCGGTCTGGGTACGCGGATAAAGCAGCGAGGCGCTGAACGACACGCCCGCTCCCAGAAGGGCTTTCACCGCGAACGCATAGAGGCAGCGCTGTAACTCGCGGCCACCATCGATGCCGATATCGTCCTTGGGCGGTCGGCCAGTCTTGTAGTCGCGGACGAGCGCGCGCGTGCCATCACCCGAAAGATCGAGCCGGTCGATATAGCCTTTGATAGCAATGCCGGTTTGGGGGATAGCGACCGGGATCGCTGTATCCCATGGACTGCCGGCGCCGGTCTTGGGCGAGGCGCCACCAAAGGCCACTTCCCCGTAGGAACGAGCGTCGTCCATATGCTCACCCCGATAGGTCAGCGCGCGTTCTGCGAGTGTGCGGGCATCGTCGAGCATACGTCGCCAGATAACCGGCGGCGGGACTGCCCGCTCACTTTCCCAGACGCCCGCGACGCTCCCGGCTGCGACTTCGATTGCATCGGAGATCTTGGCATCGCCTGCATTGGCAAGGCCGCCATTCGCTTCCAGATCCTGAAGCGCGAGGTCAAGAGTCATGTGGACGAGATCGCCCATCGCGAGTGCGTCGAGCACCAGCGGGTCGGTGCCGCTTTCAGGCAGCCTCAGGCGCATGCCATAGCGCCAGACGAAGCCTAGTGGACTACGCAGGAGCATCTTCAGCGAGCTGGCCGATTGGACCTGCGCCAGGATGGAGAGCAGCAACGGGTGTTCCGCGCGAACCAATCCGTCGTGCGGCGTAATTTCCTTGCGATGCCAATTGCGCCAGGTGGCAAGCGCGCTGGCGGCCTGTGTGTCGCTGGCGAACTCATGTGGCCGCGCCATCAGGCGGTCGGTCTCGCTGAAAGCATGAGTGGGTACGGCGTTACGGGCGATGTAAATTTCTTCCACGACCGGGCCGAGCAGGGCGCTGCGGCCAAGGAGCCGGCCCTCGCTGTCGCGACGTGCCCGCGACATTGTGACCTCGATCTCGGTTGTCGCCAAGATGGTCTCGAAATCGCGCCGGTCTGCAGCGCCGATCGGAAGCGGATCGAGTTCGGCGGTGGGGATGATGTGGTCGGAGATGAGCCGGTCTTCGGAAATTCCGCGCGGCCAGCGCGAGGAGTTGAGGCCGATGAGGCGCACATGGCGACGCGGCGATGCCGCGAGCGCGCTTGCAGGCATCCATGCCGGCGACACGCAGGCCTCAAGGCCGTCATCCTGCTTCAGATACTCGAGCGTTCTATCGAGCGACACGGACGGGCCAGCAAGAAGTGCTTTGCGCCAGATCGATAGCGCTCGACCGGTCAGGAACGCTGCGCCGACCTCGTCGGCTTCCGCATGCCCCTTTGCGAGCAGATCGATGATCGCACGCAAGGTCGCCGTGTGATCCCGCTCATCGGGCCAGTCCGCAGCCGTAAGACGAGAGAGCAACCTATCCCAGGCGCTGAGCGAGGCAAGCGGGGCGTCCGCGGGCAGAACGCGCAGCCACCCCTGCGGCAATGACTGGAACGGGCCGGTTTCTGATCCGCAAAGCGCCGCGAGCCTGCGTATGCGGGTCTGAGAGAACCCGCGGATCAGAATATCGCTAAGCGCCGCTGCGGCCTGACCTTCGCGGGTGGTGGTGACTTTGATGCCATGGACGAAGTGAAGGTCGAGGTTGGCGTCCCCACGCAAGGCGAGAAAGTGATCATCATATTCGGCGGTCGAGGCGGCGGCGATGGCGATGTCGGCAGGATCGACGCCGTCTGTCACCATCAGCTCGCGCGCCCAGCGGATAGCCTCGACAACTTCGTGATAGCCGGTGGCTGCGCTGATAATGTGCTGCTCAGGTGTCCGTGCATCCGAGCGATGCACCTTGATCCCGGTTGCGGCAAGCCATTCCGGGACGGGGCGCGGTCCTGCGACCCATGAGACTGGTACATGCTCCGAAAGCGCAGCCAGAAGTGGACGCCAGCTCGGCGAAAGTTCTGTGATGCCGACGATCTCGACGGGGCCGATGGCCGCCGGTGCATGGACCAGTCGCTTGAGCGCAGCCGCCACCAGATCGGCGGGGCGCATCATTCCAGGCAGCAACCGCTCCTGAACAGCAGCTTCAAGGCGTGCAATCGACGCGAGGCGTTGATGGTCATGGGCGCGCGCGGCCAAGTCGATCCCCGAGCGCCAGACCTTGTGGAGCGTATCGGCTGCTGCATCGACCATGCCCGGCAGCAGTTTGATGCCATCGAGCTCACCCAGCGGCGTTTCCGGCAAGGCTGCTTGGATCGCGCTGCGCAGGCTCTCGTCGTCGATTAGCCGCGTGAAGCCTCCAGCCAGCCGGACGGCGAGCTGCTCGAAGGAGAGAATCTGCAGACCGTGAAACCTCTGCCGGGCGGCATCGAGGCGCAGTTCGCGTATCGCCAAACGGCCATGCGCGACGATCGTGCGCCGATTAGGATTGGTGTTCACCGCCAACTTCCTCCTATTGTCTCGCTGGTTCCGCTTGACGCGACTCCATCGTGTAGATAAAAAATATATGGGCATCGTAGATATGTCCATATAGTTTTTATGCCCTCCTGATGTGAAGGAATGAAGGCGGATGATCAGCGAGGGGCCAGCACTGAAGTGGGGCGTTGAACGCCGCCTGGAATTCATTGAGTTCCGGCTGTTCTGGGAAGGCGGCGTCAACCGCTCGGACATCATTGATATGTTCGATGTGTCGGTGCCGCAGGCATCGAAGGATTTAACGCTCTATCAGGAGCGCGCGCCGCATAATGCGCTCTATGACAAAAGCGCTAGGCGCTATGTGGCCGGCCCGGATTTTGAGCCCATTTTCCTGAAGCCAGACCCCTCTGGCTATCTGTCACGCCTGCGCTCGGTCGCCGAGGGATTGATCGAACTGAAGGATTCGTGGATCACTCAGATGCCCGACACCGACATCGCGCTGACACCCCGCCGCGATATCAACGCTGAGGTGCTGCGCACCGTATTGAGCGCGGTGCGGGACGTAAAATCAATCGATCTCCACTATCAGTCGATGAGCGAGGATCGCCCCGATCCGACTTGGCGTCGCATCACACCGCATGCCTTTGGCTATGATGGCTTTCGCTGGCATGTGCGCGGCTACTGCCACATCACTCACAAGTTCAAAGACTTCCTCCTACCGCGCATTCTTGATGTGGGCGAACTTGGTGATGCAGGCGCACCTGCTGGTCAAGACGCTCTTTGGCAGATGCACTTTACTGTCAAGATCGGCCCGCATCCCGACCTCACTGAAAGTCAGAAGGCGGTGGTCGCAAAGGACTATGGGATGGCAGGCGGTTCGGCCGTTCTGACCGCCCGCTACGCGATGCTCTTTTATGTGCTGAAACGCCTAGGCCTTCTAGGTGATGCCGCTCAATTGCCAGCCCGGAGCCAGCATATAGTAGTGATCAACAGGGCTGAAACAGCCGCAGCTCTGGAAAAGGCGAATTTCGCCCTGTGAGTTCTGGCTATTGTGTACCGGATCATTGTTACCGGATGACTTTCAGTACTAGCGTGCTGGTGCTCAACGAGAGCCTCGTGATTGCTTGGGCTTATCGACCCGACAAGACGTGGGCTTGGCCGCGTCAAAAACCGTCCCCCTTCCCGAGCAAGTGCTAGCCTGCCGCGGCGATGACCGCGCTCAATATCGGTGCTGAGATCATCACGGCGCCGGCGCGGCTGAGCCCGGCTTGAAGGCTTCCGGTTTCTCCGCCGACCGTGCCTGACTAATCCACGGATTTATTGTGTTTTTTGACAGCCGCTTCGTAGACGGCTGCTCCCTGCTTCGAGGCAGGGCGGCGCTTCCAGCGACCCGTACCCTCGTAGTCGCAGTATCTCGCTTTATGATCTGGCCGCTCACTTATCGCAAGACTGCTTCGAGAACTGCCGCCGCGCATCACTATCAATGCTTGCGCGCCCGCAAAGGTCCGAACCTTTACCGACGAAGCCTTGAGTGCCGACACAGCAGGATACGATGAAATCGCCTTGCTATCGTGCGTGTTGTTTTGTATCGCAGCACCATTATAGTGGGAGTCGGCGTCATGAAGCACAGGGTCCGAAGCGCGGCAGCCGCCGCTGCCATCACCGTATCGAGCCTCATCGGTTCAGTCGAGCAGGCGCAAGCCTACCAGGTTGACTGCGCCATCTTGCTCTGTCTGGCCGGAGGCTGGCCAGCATCGGCGCCTTGCGCCCATGCGCGGTCCGTCTTCATTCGGCGGATTACACCGTGGCCGATCGAGCCGCCGCTACAGATCTGGCGCTGCCCGATGGGAGTGTCGTTCAGCGCCCCTGCCCCGCTTTCGCCGTTGGAACGGCTCTACGACATCGCTTTCCGAACTGAGCCTCAGATCAGCGTGCCGCAAGACCCGCCGCTCTTTTTGCCGGTGCAGGCAGAAGAACAGGCTGACATCGACATCTCGGGCGATGCCTTCGACTTCGTTCGCAGCATTCGCGTCTATCACATCCAGTTCAGCCAGCGCGAAAACCGGGATGGGGATTGCAACCGTTACGATAGCACCCGCCTCGGTTCATATGGGGTGCAAGGCGACTATCGTTGGACACGATCGAGCGTAGCCGATGTTCCGCCAGCATCACAACTTCCGGAGCCCGTTCACTGCAGATCGATCAGCTACCGCTCCGTCTTCGTGGATTGGCGCGACCACGAGGGAAACTACGGCTTCGAAGAGGTCCGCTACTGACACTGCGCGGGGCGGCGTAGCGCCGGCCCGTATCCGATAAACCCTGCACCAGAGACTGTGCACCGACCCCAAAAAGGGAAACGACGCCAGACCGTGAAGCCTGACGCCGCGTTAGAAAAAACCCGTGAACAAGATTTTTCTAGCGCACTGTCCGAACCTCTGCAACCAGCAAAGTTGTTTTGCTGGCAAAAATGTTGTTACCTCACGGCATGGCCTCGGCTCTCTCAGGAGACACCGACCATGGAACCCACAACCGGCCTGATCTTGCGACGGATCACACAGACAGAGCTTTCCGTATCCGCCCATAAATTGGCCACGATCATCCTCGATGGCATTGCCTGGAAGGAAGGCTACAACGGCCTGTCACGCGGGACGGCCGCGTTCACTCTATCTACGCTCGCAGAAAAAATGGGCGTCTCGCGCCAGTATCTGACCGTGCTCTTGACTGAACTCGAAGCCTCCCAGCTGCAACTCACCCGCCAAAAGCCCAATGGCAAGTATGCACCCTGGCTCTTTCGCTTCACAGCCTTTGATGAAGAAGGCGAGATCGAAGATGTCGCGTCAGGTAGAGACGACACATCACTATCTAGTAAAGACTATAACAAAACTGTATTCTCAGGACATATCAACATTAATGCAGTTTCAGACGTGTTTCAGACTTGCTGGGCCGACTTGATCAAGGCTGCGAAGACCGTGCTTCCATGCTGGAATGTCGACACGCAAGTGATCTGGGATCGCTTCCTTGCGTTCAACCGCGCGCGCGGCAACGAGAAGGTTCCAGCGGGGTTCTTGCTCGGATTCATGCGCAGGTGGCGCACCGCGCCGGGCGCTACACCTCGGCCAAAAGAAGTGCCCAAACCGCAAGCGATGCTCGATCCGCGCGAGCGTGAGCTACGCGATCAGATCAAGGCCGCGCCGAGCACAAACCGCCAATTTCATGCTTCCGACCTGTGTAGCAAGATCGGTATGGCCGCTTATGAGGCGCGGGTTCTCGAGGTCATCCGCCAGTTTGGATGCCAGCGGTTCACGGCCATGCTGGCTGTGCATGGTCGAGCTGTATTGGCTGGGGAGATTGCGCGGTGACAATGGAGAGGTTAGCACCTGCAATGCCAAAACGAGTTGAGTACGCCAAGACCCGCGATGGCGCCAATCAGAGCAGATCGGCAAACTGCTCCAGGTCAGCAACAGTTGCGACCAGCCCTTGTTGCGTCAGGATCGACAGATATTCGTCAACACTCTTGGGCGGTGTCGCGTAGCCCTTAAATCGGGAGTGGACAAAACATGGGGGTCATGCGGCGCGTTTTCTGTTTGCGACGGTCAGCCGACCATCGAGAACTGCGGCCCTTGTGACGGCTACTCGGTGAGCCCCTTTGGGCGACCACCGCATCCTTCTGCGCTTTCCCATGCGGGCATTGGCAATGTCATCGACTGATCCTTCGGCACGTGATGACGAGATGGGCAGCCCGGTACGGTACCGTCGGCCATAGTCGACGAGGGATTCCATGTTGTTCGCGAGATAGGTGTACAGTGTCTCGCAACGGGCCTGCACACGAGCGGCAGCGGTGCGGACAGCCAGGGGCTCTTCCGCAAGGCGGGTGCAATCATACATGAGCGCCTTCAGATATGTTTCCGCGACCCGTGCTCTGCCATGCCAAAGCCACCAGCGGAGGCTTTTCGCGGGGCGCTGGAACAGCACCGGAATCCAGGGAATCCCGGTATCTGGACCAGACCCTGAACGGCGGCCTCGACATGTCGAATGCGCATCGAGATGTGCCACCAGTCGAGGATATGCTTCACCTGGCCGTCGCCACCCATGGCATTCCGTATGAGGTTCGGGAGAGCAAGCTCGCCATCAGAGATTACCGTCAACAGACGGCCCGGCTTCCATCCAAAGTCTGACAGCTCTTCTCGCATCCGGCTGCCTGGCGATGCCGTCGCATTGGCGACCAAGCCAAATCGTCGGCACATATTGCGACTTTCAATCTTACGACCACAAGATCCAGGTGTCGCTGCTGATACTCCGGTCGACAGCGGATATGCGCACCGTCCAGAAAAACCGTCAAACCACCTTTGGGCGGTGCTTCAACGGGATCGCCTGATGCCCTTCGATTTTTCTCGAGCGCAGTGGCTACTCTTCCCAACCGGTCACGCACCGTGGTGTGATGGGGCGGATGGCAGGGGAGGAAGCTTTTCATCAGCCGCGCGGCTTCGCGAAAGGAATGCCGGGACCCGAGTTCCGCATGGAGCCGCTGCAGCTCCGGGGTAGACCGGTCAGGAAAAAAATAGGCCAGCGGAGAAATAGGTCCGCCGGGCATTGCCGCTGACCTGGCATCACAAGAACAGCGGCGCAAGCGCGCGGCTTTTACCCGAACCCGCCCAAAGAGCGTGTCGAGATCGCGCGTGCGATAGTCATGAATGGGACGAACCGAGGCGCAATCCGGGCATACGCGGCTTTCTCGGATGATTTCCTCAACCTGATCGCAAAGAATTGCCCGCTGAATCTGTTCGACAACCCTCTTCCCATCCTCAAGGCGCAACCCGATCCCGTCTGGACAGGTCACCCGGTAGGGTCGAGAAATGCCGTCAAGCTGATGAGTGCGCTTCTCCCCGTTGTCGAAGGTAGTTTCGATTGTAGTCCGTACGTCCATGGCATCCCCCCACGCAAAGAACTCACCTTAGCACGGGCCGCAACGACGAAGATGACCCCCATGTTTTGTCCACTCCGACCGCGTGCATCCATGCAGGTGCCGCAGATCAGCACGCGGCCGCCCGCCGACAGCACCCGGCGCAGCATCCGCTCGATATTGTAGAACCCCTCGGGCGTCTTTTGCCCCGCCTTGGCGCATTGCGCCGCATCGGCCATCAGGAACACGGTGATCTCAGCTTCGTCATCCTGCTTGGCTAGCGCATGCGTCATGCGCAGCCCGTTGAAGCTGCGCTCGGTGCCGGTAGGGCGGATCATTTAGCAGGATCAGGTGTTTCATTTCGTTGGCTCCTTCGTTGTGATCCGGGGGTCCAGGGCATGGCCCGAGGCCGGGCCGCGAACCGGGCTGCACCAGCATCCGATCGAGCCACAGATCGCGCCGCGTTCGGAACTGCTCCGATCCCGATTTCCATGCCGTGATGCCCCTTGGCGGGCTGCGCCACATAGGTGCCGAGCAGCCTGTCCCACCACGGCAGGTTGAAGCCATAGTTGGAATTGGTCTCGCGTGGATCGGTGGAATGATGCACCCGGTGCATGTCGGGCGTCACCACGATCAGGCGCACCAGCGATCCACCCGGCGCGGCAGGTCGATATTGGCGTGAATTGAACAGCGCCGTGCCGTTGAGCAGCACCTCAAAGATCAGCACCGCCACCGCAGGCGGGCCAAGCGCCGCCACCACCGCCAGCTTGATCCCCATTGACATCACGATCTCGACCGGGTGGAAGCGCAGCCGGTGGTGGCGTCGAATTCGAGGTCGGCGTGATGCATCCGGTGCAGCCGCCACAGCCCCGGCACTGCGTGAAACAGCACATGCTGCAGGTAGATCGCCAGGTCGAGCACCAGCACCGAGACGAGGGTCGCCACCCAGGCGGGTGCGTCGATATTGTTGAAGAGGCCCAGCCTTTTTCAGCCCCGAGCACCGCCAGACCGACAGCAAGCACAGGAAGGTCAGCCGCAGGATCACCGTGTCCAGCACCACCAGCCCGAGATTGTTTGTCCAGCGGAGCACGCGCGGGATCTCCTGCCGCCGGCGCGGCGCGGAGAGTTCCCAGAGCATCATGCCGATGAGAATGCCCAGAAAGATCGTGAGGCGGATCGCAGCTTCTGCATTCAGGAGCATGTCGGACATGAGCAGATCCTTCGGGGGTTGCGCGGCGACGTGGAACGGTTATCATTCAAGTAATAACTTGATTGAGTAAAGGCGCGCTCCCGCCATGTCAACCAGCCCGAAACAGCCCTCCTGAAGGAATACGCCCTCGTCGCGCAGGCGCTTGCCGCCCCCGCGCGCCTGATGCTGCTGGAACAGCTGGCGCAGACCGAGGCGGCGGTCGAGGCCTCGCACGCAAGACGGGCTCTCGGGTCGCCAACGCCTCGCAACACCTGCAGCAGCTGCGCCGTGCCGGGCTCGTCACCAGCCGCCGCGCGGGCAAGGCGGTGATCTACCGGCTGAAGGACGCGCGCAGCATCGCGCTCATGGGGTTGCTGAGCGAGGTGGCCGAGGCCAATCTGGCGCAGGTCACGGATATTTCTCGAGGGCTTCGGGGGAGGCCCCCGCGCCCGAGCCGATCACCGCGCCGATCTGGCCGAACGTCTGGCGCAGGGCGCCGTCACCCTGCTCGACATCCGACCCGAAGACGAGTTCGCCGCAGGCCAATCCCCGGCGCGCAGAACACGACATTGGCCGATCTCGACCGGCTTTTGCCCGCGCTCGACCAGAAGCCGAAGTCGTCGCCTATTGCCGCGGTCCCTATTGCATCTACGCCCATCAGGCCGTGGCCCGCCTCCGCCATCACGGCTTCAACGCGCGCCGCATGGCGGCGGCCTGCCCGAATGGCGCGAGGACGGGCGGGCGGTGAGTACGGAACCCGGTTGTTCTGATGTCCGACATCAGCGGTCACTTGGTGACGACCTGATCACCAAACCTTGAGAAAACTAAGCTCTGATCTGGCATAGATTGGAATTTGCAACTCCCGCCTGACAACAACAGATAGCGTTCTATCAACCATGTATCTGGTCCAAGACTTCGGCGCTCCCGTGTCAATACCTGCCTTGCAGGTCGCACTCTTCAGGCCTCTAGGTGGCAGAGCGCGGCACCAGCTCATCCGGCGCAAGTCACTTACCCCCCAATTGTGTTTCAGACTTTTCGTCTTGCCCATGGCGTGAAGTAATAGTCCCGTCCCGAGCAGGATCATCGGCACCGATAGCGCCTGACCCATCGTCAACCCCCAAGCACCGAAATGAAGTGCATGACCGATCGGGTTATCGGCCGCTCACGAACTGTGCGTCAGGCTGCCTGAACAGTTCCACAAAACTTCTGCCAAGCCCATATCCAACTAGAAACGCGCCAGCCAAAGCGCCCGGCGCTTTCAGCCAGTCGCGTCGCCAGGCAAGATAGAGCAGCAGAAGTCCAAGCAGAAGTCCTTCGAGAAGCGCCTCATAGAGTTGCGAGGATGGCGAGCGCAAAGGCTGACAAGGCCCGGACAAGTCTGCGCTGCTCGCGGGAAAGATAACGGCCCATGGCACATCGTCGGTCTGCCCCAAGCTCGTTGTTGGTGAAATTGGCCAGACGCCCCAAAAACAGCCCCGGCG
The DNA here is from genome assembly GCF_051447875.1 of Roseovarius sp. MS2. NCBI lineage: Bacteria > Pseudomonadati > Pseudomonadota > Alphaproteobacteria > Rhodobacterales > Roseobacteraceae > Roseovarius > Roseovarius sp. MS2. Next base: position 1,236 of record NZ_JBKHVF010000005.1, on the reverse strand, counting down.
GAGTTGCAAGGGCAAGCATGTCTGCCGTGCTCAGAAGAGGCGCCTTATGACGGATGCAAAATACCAGAGTCGACATGGCCACACCTGCAAAGCCGCCGTGAAACGACATCCCCCTTGCCATACCATGAAGATCTCCCAAGGGTTGGTTAGGAAATGACTGGGCTGATAAAACAGAACAAAGCCGAGGCGGCCGCGACGATCACACCCAGAATTATCCAAGTCAAAAGACTTTCGATTCGTCGTGGGTCAAGCGGAGGGCCTTCATGGGGCCAGATTGGCGGACGTTGGACAGCCGCCAAGCAGATACGCCATCCTATGAGGATTCCGACGATATACGCGAGCGCATACCAACGGAGCGCGCAACTGGGAATCCCCAGATATCAAATGAAAAAGGTCCGTTCCTATGTCGGGGAATGGTATTGCTGCGGTAAGCAAGGATCATGCTCCTTTGTTACTTTTCGGGATAGGAAGCCGAAAGAAATTACGATTCGCGCATCAACATTCCTCTTTATGAACTTGGCGGTGATTGCCGTCGGTCATGGCGGACAACCTCCCTTTGCCGAACTCCGAAGCATATGAGGGAGCTCGTTCACCGATCTGACCCAGCACCGGAAACACATCGAGTAACCAGTATGACAGGGCGCTGAGCTGACCGGTGATCATGGCGATCCCATAAGAATCATCACCACGCCTGCCCTGATGCAGACGACGGCCCAAACGTCCCACACCGCGCAGGCGACCCGTAAGGCGGTCGGTGAAGGCGGCGACGATCAGGAACGGGATGCCAAGCCCGGCGGAGTAGATCGCAAGCAATGTCACGCCTCTCCAATGGTGGCACTTGTCGCGCTGGCGGTCAGGATCGCGCCAAGGATCGGACCGATGCAGGGAGTCCAGCCAAAGCCGAAGGCGAGCCCAAGCACATAAGAGCCCGTGGGGCGTCCTCCCGGGTCGAGGTGAAACCGAAAATCCCGCTCATCGCCTGAATACGTGCTGCCCCCAGCATGAAGAGCCCGAACAGGATGATGATTCCACCGCCGGAAGTTGAGCTCATAGCGCCAGCGCAGCAGCGATTGCCCAAGGGCGGTGGCCGAGGCCCCGAGGATCATGAAAATCGTGGAGAATCCCAGCACAAACCAAAGGCTGAGCCAGACAACCTGGCCGCGGCCCGGGGTCACTGCGTCGCCTACCGAGCGCCCCGCGATATAGGAGACATAGCCTGGCACGAGCGGAAGCACA
>NZ_JBKHVF010000003.1:0-131903 GCF_051447875.1 Roseovarius sp. MS2 | reverse complement strand
CGCCAACTGCGCGTCTGGAACGAACACCCCGCCTGCCGCCTGAATGAGCCGCCGCAACCCCTCGGCCCGGCTCTCGATCCCCGCCTTCGCCAGCACCTCGTCGAGCGCCGCCAACTCCGCAGCCGTGACCTTCACACTGACCGCTGAGACCGGAATTGCGGCATCCGTCTGGCGCTCGGCATCTCTGCTTTGAGCGTGTACTGAATCGCCCGCACCGACACGCCAAACCGTTCCGCCAGCACTGAAGTGGAAACGCCTTCCGCAGCCTCGCGAACGATCTCCATGCGCTCCGCATCGATGAGGCGTTTTGAGCGAGACATGCGAAGAAAGACCCCCTATTTCCTGCCACCTTCCACCAAGGCTGCCCCTACCTTACGATATATACCAACCTGTCAATTATATACTTACGTCGCATTCAGGCTCAGGCAGCCTTGGTGTCCGCTTCCCCGCGGCCCGCAGGGACGCGGCTCTGCCGCCCTCACCACCAGCACAGCCTCCAGCCTCAAAGGCCCCTTCTCCAGCCCCGCCGAGGGTCTGGCCGAACACGCATGTGTTCGGACGGAACCGCGGGCGGGCGCAAACCCCACCGACAGGGCGGACTGTCAGGGTCAAGGAGGGCCAGATTTGGCTTGCAAATCTCTGCCGCAAAAACCGGGAGGCCCTGGCCGATAGGTTTTTGTGGATGGCCCCTTGAGGCTGACTGGCCGGTCTGTCGCGGCCTGGTCATTCCGGCGGAGTGCGTCCGTTGAACGCGCAGGGACCTGCATCCCTGGACAGGGATCGGGCCGCCCCAAGATCGTGCTGGGCGGCCATCCTCGTCAGAGGATTTAGTCCTGGGGATCTTCGCGCTCGGCGGGAACATCACCAGCTCCGAGACCGCGACCGGGAAGTCGAGCTTGAGCTGAAGAACTCCGAGCCGTCCCCGTTGCGAGTGTTGCGGAACATCGCGCCGACCGTTGGAAGCGGGTGCGCTCCTGGCCATCGGTATCGGTGAACTTGACGGGACGGTGGCGACGTAGTGGTTGGTCATTTGGGTTACTCCTTGTTGCGATGGGGATCACCCGGCACGGGGGCAAGAGGCCCGGTCGCAAGCGCAAATGCGGAGGGTCCGCGGCCAGCCGTGGAAGCCGCATTTGTGCTTGCCGGAGCGAAGCGCAGGGCACGATTGGGCCGACCCCGTGCGATCCACATCTATGAGCAAAAAGGAGAGAGCCGGATGATCCTTGCCATCACGCCGACGCCACCATCCGCGTCCTCGTCCCGCCGAGCCTGGCCGGGGTGCTGACGAAGCCCGCTCGCGTGAGTGCCATGTTCCGAAACACCACCCGAGGGACGCGCAAGTCTTCAGCCTCAAGTGCGACGTTTCGAGCCTTCGTGTCTTGCGATGCTGACGATGTGCGTGAGGTGCGCACCATCCCCAACCCGTACCGATGCGGATGGGCCGCACTCTGACGGACTTGGTAGAGGGATAACGGTGCTGGCCGCCGCAGACTGCCGATCACGCGTGACCGATCGCACGCGCCATGAGACATGACGAAAGGGCCGCGCCAAGCGCGACCCCCTCTCTTCAATCCTGCGCAGTCTTCTTCGCCGGGTCAGCAACCCGCATGACCGTCAGGCCCTTCGCTTCCGCCTTCTGCCCGAGGTTCAGCGCGACCCCGTTGCCTCCGAAGAGAACAACCCCCGTCGCCGCGAACTTGTCGTCCAGCATTTCGTCGTTGCACTTGAACGGTGCCGCCCGCCCATGCGCGGACCAGCGAGGATCAAAGCGCGCCTGCGCGACACCCCGTGCCCGGGCCCAGCGAGCCGCAATCATCTCCGCTCCGTGCTTGCCACCTTGTGGCAGAGGAAGATCTCCTGGTTGCGGTTCTGCTTGATCCGTTCGCGAACCTTGTCGAGCGTGTTGAAGATCACATCGACATCGGTCCAGTCGGTGGCGCCTGAGACGATCAGGGGCACCCCTCGACTTTCGACTTCTCGGCGGTTTCGCGATCGTGCTGCTCCAGGAGCTGCCGCGCCTCGAAGACCGCCCCGGTCTCTTTCGCCTGGACGCTTGCGCGCGACCCGGCTGCCGGGATGAAGGCGTGGCCCGTCTCGATCTCGTAGCATTCCGCCGCTGCCTCGCTCATTACCTCGATGGCGCTGACAATCTCGCGCAGCTGCACAAAGCGCGCCTGCGCCTCCTCAATCGCGGTCTCGGCGATCTCCGATCCGTCGTGGGATTTTGCCAGCGCACCGATCTTGTCGGCGGTGCGGTCGACCTCCTTACCGAGCGCCACCTTGCGGCGCTGCAGGATGGTGGCGAGCCCATGGGCCAGCGGTTCGATCTCTGCTTCAAGCCCGGTCCCGCGCAGCTGACCGAGCAAAGCCTCAAAGCTCTCGCGGATGATGCGGTCGGTCAGGATGTGATCTTCCGGGATCGGCAGCTGCGCGTCCTTCTCGGTCAGTCCGAAAAGCTCGATGGTCTCGTAGGTGTTTGCGGTGTCGTAAGCCATGTCTGGTCTCCAGTGTTCGGTTCCTAGGCCACCACGTGAGTGTGGGGCATGGCCGAATGCCTGGTTTCCGAATCTGCCCGGGTCAGGGACGGCGCAGCCGCCGGCTTGCCGGGCGCAAAAGTTTTCCGTGCGCAACAACCGACACACGCGCACCCTCACGCACGGGACCGCCTCGCGCCAAAGGCTCCGCCCTCGCCGAAAAGTTTTGCGATCCTTGACGCGGGCTGATTTGGGGGCCATCCGGAGGATATGCTTCCGCGCTCATGTGTGTGTGTTTTGACGGTAGGTTTGCCCGACCCGAGCAGGCAAACGGACCAACTGGACGCGGGAGACGGATGGAGCGGCGGGATCGTTTTGGCCTCGGGCCAAAACAGACCAGAGCGCAATCCGGCGGAGCGGCCGGGGAGGGACGTGCTCGCGAGGCGGGCAAACCGGGATGCCAGGCGCGACGCCGCGGTGAGGCCGCATGGCCGAATGCGCGACGGACCGAAGGGCCGTTCTCCCCTGCGACACGCGAAGCCGAGCTGGGGAGGCCGCAAGGCTTAGCCCAAGGTTGATGCGCTGGCGACGCCGCTGCAGACTACACGGATTACTTGTCCAAGCATTCGACGTGATGGGCGGGAATCGGACCTGCGGTTTTTCCGTCGCAGCACTTTGTCATATCCGATGTTCATCTTAAAAAACGTGAGTGTCGTGATCTTTTCAATCTTGCTGCGCCAAATATCTCTACAGCTACTGTGTTTGCCGTATCCTCAAGCGGTTCTCGATTTCTGTGTGGATGTCGTAACGGGTATCAATCGCGAGTTGCAGCGTAACAGCTATCGCGAAGCGGATGTCTTCGTCTGGGCTCAGGCCGCCACCCGAAGAGTCGCTGCATTGTACTCGGATTGGTATGATCGCATCTCCGCCAAATGAGGGGTCAAGACGCGCGCGTGGGATAGCCGACGGGACCAAACGGTTCCTTTGGCAATAGCATTTGACGTCGGAACGTCACCCTTCATCTTAAGTCGCCATTCGTTATCTGGTTCGTCCCCTTCATCAGCAGCAACGGCCTCAAGGCGTGCGAGCCTGTACCTTGCACGCGCGACATCTATAGGAGAAAACCAAGCAAGTGTGACGAGGAGCGATCTATGCACCCGGTCATTTGACAATGACTGTGGCAACGGCATTTCAAAGACTCGTGCACCATCTTTGCGGACTGTGCCGAGGCCGACCAACGTCGCTCCCTTCGGCGGCCCTTCGCTCATAAGGTCCTCGTTCACAAGGCCATAACCGTATCCAGACAGGACCTCAGCACCGGCATGTTCATGATTCTTGCCTGACGCCATTTGGGAGCTGCGAAGGTCTGCTGCACTTTCTGGCCAACGAGCCCCGTGGACGGTCAGGGTTCGCGTCAGAAGCGCCATGTCGCGTCGAGGGAGTTCTTGTCCTTCATAGGCGCCGTCTGGCCCTGTCAATGCAGCGGCTGCTTGCAAGATGGATCTGGTAGTGAGCGCAGCTGCACAACTTGTGCCACATGCCCATGCTCGTCGGCCAGATACTGCGGACGAATGCGGTGGCGCAGCGACTAGGAGACCGGACGCAGGAAGGGCATTTGCTACCCGAAGGTTTAGATTTCCGCTTATGGAAGAAGCGCGGACGTCATGACGGCCGCCGACTGCTATTACATCGGGTTTGATGGCGCGATATGCTCCAGGACCAGCCGCCGACGAAACCGCTGGAACCACCGATGCTGCGTCATGAACAGCAAGTACGCCAGCTGGCAGAATGCCAGAACCCTTGGCGGCGCTGCTTGTCGAAGCGGCACCAACCGTAAGCACGTTCATGGCTTCTGCTGGAGATAGCAGAGTTCGCCTATGCCGTTGCGCTCGCCGTGCTTCATCCACCATCGCTTGACGAGCCTCGATGGCCGCATCCTCAAATGCGGTGGCGTTGATCCCGGAGACTGTTAAAGCATCGCCAACATTTCCAGCCGATACGACAAAAAGAACGCCGGCTCGATATGCCCACCAGTCAAGCAACCGGGCCAAGGCGCTTAAGCGGCCAGTGAAATGCCCATTCATCACGCCGATGGAGAGATTCACGACGAAAGCATCGGGAGCAATTGGGTTTTGGCCCTCTAACGCCGCAACAAGCGCTGTATGGATCACGTCGACGAATAGGCGACTTTCGGGAGAAACCGCAGTATTGTCATTGTCAACAAGCACGGGAATCGAAATAAGTCTGCTGTCGGAAACTGGTACACCATCAGCGTTCAAATCGCCTCGAAGAATCAACGATGACATTGAGGTAGCATGACGACGCTGCCGAACCTGAGACAGGCGCACAAGATCGTGTACATCCTCGATGTATACGCCATCGTTCAGATCAGGATGTGCCGCAATGGGAGTGCCATCCAGCAGCAGTGCGCGAGCTGGGAGTTCGGGGTCAAATTGAGCGTCACGCCGACTTGCAGGATCATCCCCCGGCCCAGCGTCCCCCGCTTCATCTTCAACCGGTATCGTTTGGGCTATGGTTTGAGGTAAAATAAATTGCAGGCCGTCCAACGTCGCCAGCCCTTCCGGCGCCGCTGGATTGTTCAGCATCTCTCGGACCGCACCAGCGGGCATCGATGCCAGTAGAGCGTCGTAAACAAAATCGATTTCGGAGATTATGCTACGTGCAATTATGTTGCCCCCGAAAGCTTCAACCCGCGCTTGAGCCTCTCGTCGCCACTGATTTCGGCGCTCATCACTGCGCGTTGGCCAAATCTCGAGCTCGAGGTTCACGGCAACTTCGTCGTCGAAGGGCAAGCGATCACGAATGATCTCTCGTGCCTCAAGTGTCAAACGATCTGCTGGTCCCCAAGGACGGAGTTCAGCCAAAAGGTCGAAGAGATTACGCCAAGGAGTTTGACCGTCCGGAAGATCTTCACCTCGCCTGTAAGTTCGCCAAAGCCGACGTAAGGTCTGCAATGAGCCTTCAGTGGGCATCGTTGCATATAGAGTTGGATTTGCGAACTCGATTCCATCGATTGGCATCCTGCCAGGGAGTGCGTAATCGTCTTCGAGGTCGACCTCCGTAAGCACTTCGATACCTGCATCGCGCGCAACCCGAATAAGATTTGCGATTGGAACGGCAGAGACAAACACCATCGCGCGCTCGGGCGCTATTCCGGCAGGATCCGCCCGAAGCGAGACAGCGGCATCCTCGCCTTGAAAAGCTTGATCTAGGCGTGAGAATTCTCGTCCAAAGCGCTCAGCCTGAACCGTGTGACCACCTGCGGCACCCCGCGGACGGGGCATTTTGGGTGGAGAACCTTTGATACGCTGTGTCGGCCGCTCTCTAATCGGAAGGGGGAGGATCGGTCGCTCGGTCATGGGAATCACTTTCTGGTGCTCGGCCGGAATGGTTGTGCCAGGCACGTATTCGATCGTTGATCAATGTTCTCAATGTTATGCGTCCCTGCGCAAGAGCCCAGCGACGATGTAAATCATGGAAAAAGGTCTCGGCTTCCGAAAAGCTGAGCGGCGCTACCGCCTCTCTGAGACGCTTCGGCGTATATCCGGCCGGACCATCGAATTCCCGAAGCCGCTCAGCAAAATAGGTCGTCATGTGCTCATCATCTGGGCGATCAAGCGTCAGACGGATTTCGAACCTGCGCCAAGTCGCGCGATCCAGTAGCTCGGGATGGTTGGTGGCTCCAACCAGAACGCAGTAGGATGGGAGATCGTCAAGCTGCAGCAACAGCGAAGTGACCAGTCTCTTTATTTCACCGGTTTCGTGCAAGTCGCCTCGTTCTTTGCCGATCGCGTCAAACTCGTCAAAGAATAGGACGCAGGGTTCGGTTCGGACATAGTCGAAAAGCCTCCGGAGTCTTTGAGCGGTTTCACCGAGGTAGCTGGTGATGACCGCGTCATATCGAACGACGAACAATGGCAAGGCAAGCTCAGAAGCTATGGCCTCCGCCAACGACGTTTTGCCGTTGCCGGGCGGACCAACAAGCAGCAGCCGATGCCGGGGTTCAAATCCATGTGCCCTTAGTACATCAGCGCGCGCCTGCTCTTCGATCAGTTCAAGGCACGCATTTCGGTTTGCTTGGGTCAGATAGAGCTGAGACAACGCTCGCTCTGGATGGCGGCGATCAATTCCGCCCGAGCCATCTCGAACTCTTGGGCTGCCGTTGGCCGGGCGTCCAGGAATGTTGGAGACAGGCGCAGCAGAAACCGCTTTGGCAATACGATCAGCGACGCCAGTGTGTTTCTTCGCGCGCTCCTCAGCCGCAATGGCTTCGGCGGTAACCCGGACGGCATCCTGGTTACCGGAAACTCCGGCCTTTACAAGTTCGACGATCAGCTCGCTGCGCACAAATTTCTCCAGTCCGGCCCTCGACCGATTTCGTACTTTTATGACGGATTCAAGAGATTGTCACCCGATTACGCATTTTTCTTTCCGCAAGGCTCTTGCCTACGCGAGGCATCCTTCTTGGGCAATGCCGCGTCCACATCATCGTTGAGAGTATGAACGACCGTTTCGCCGGAGCCTCACCGTAGCGCGCCGGTAGTTCATTAGTGGCCGCTCAATGCCTAGCGTACGGCTTCAGTCCAGATCGACGTCGCCCAGACGCGGCGCATGGACATGCGTTCGGACAAGAAATGCAGCGGCCGCGCCGGCCAAAGCGCCGAACAGATGAGCCTCCCACGAGACGCCAGGCTGACCCGGAAGAACGCCCCAGAGAATGGAGCCGTAGAGCAAACCGACCACCAGTGCCGCGCCCAGCGTGATCAGTGAGCGATCCACGAGGCCGCGCGCGACGAGGAAGCCAAACCAGCCGAAGACGAGCCCTGACGCGCCGATATGGATGGCCGAGCTTCCGAACAGCCAGACAAGACCGCCGCCGAGGCCGATCACCACGGCGTTCACCGGCAGCAAGGCTCGCGTGGTCGTTGCCACCAGCAGCCCACCCATCACCAATAGCGGCGGCGTATTGGCCATAAGGTGCGCGAAGCTTCCATGCAGGAGGGGCATGGTGATGACACCATCCAATCCGCTTACGTGCCGGGGGATCAGGCCGAAGGCCGGGTTCAAGCCGTAACCGATGATCCAATTGAGGAGGTGAACCGCCCAGAGCAGTGCGACAAAGGCGACAAGCGCCGCGGCGCGCCGCAAGAAAGCGCGCATGTGATCCCGTTTCATCATGTTGGCGACAGTAGACGTCCCCACAGCGCCTTCAACAGCTTTCGCGCGCTGCACAGGGTGCCCCTTCCGGGAAAGGGGGGTTTGAGGCGGCCAACCTCGGTACGGCTCAAGCCAGGAGAATCGCTTCGATCTTACACCGTGTTCCCCGGTCGCAGCGGCATGATTTCACGCTCGGGGCGCTTCAGGGCTTCGGCGTATTTGCGGGCATTGTCATCGATCGTGCTGTGCCACAGCTTCGAGACAAACGCCCGAGCGTCTTGGACCGTCATATCGTTCAGCGATGAGGACAACGCCATGAAGAGCTCATCCTCGCTGATCGCGGCGGCGCTATGCATGGCGTCCGCGTAGAATTCGGGATCGTTCAGAACTTGCTCGCTTAGCGGCATCCGCGCGAGGTTTTCCTCCGGGATCGCCATGAAGATCGTGTCCTGCAGGTCGGTCAGATACGCACGCCGCGAGGTGGATACCGACTTTCCTGCTGCCTTGGCCTCTAGATATGCCTGCCGGTTCTTATCGAGCTTCGCCGTCGCATGGGACATGATGACGGCGCGCTGTTGGGCGGGTAGCGCAAATCCGGTGCAGCGCTCGATATGAGTGAGGAGATCTTCAACCTCTACCTCAACATCAAAGCTCTCGAACCATGAAACCGTCCCCGATCTAACCGCCACGCGCCCGCCCTCGATATTACGTTAATATATTATTGTATCACATTTGCACCTGATCGCAAGCGGGTGGCGTCCTTCACGCAAACGGACATGGAAAAAGGGGAACCGTGATCCCACGGCTCCCCTTTCGGTTCAGATCGTCTCCCCCCACGCGCCGATTAGGCGACTAAGGAGAGCCCCGCGCCTGCGTCCTGCGGCTGCTCACCGCTGTCGATGAACGGGATGATCGAGAAGGTCTGCCCGCCGCGCTGTTCTTCGTTCTGCACGGCGTTGACGCGCAGATCGCCATCGGGCGTGTTGATCAGCAGCGACAGGTAGTCATTGCCCGTGCGGCTGCTTTTCGCCATCCACGCCGAGCCGACGCGGATCGGTGTGCCCCGGGGCGAGCTGACCTCGATCCGGTAATCCGGGTGGGTCTCCTCGGATTTGTAGCTGTTCTCGATCAGCATGAACTCCAGATCGAACATCATGTTGGCGATGTAGCCGGTGAAGGCGTTGTCGGCGTCCATGGCGGTGAGCTCGCCCGAGATCGAGCCGGATTTCATCAGGCCGTTCGAGACCAGCGGGATGATCTCGAACGCGCCGCTTTGGGCCGCACGCGCCTCTTTCGTCTGCACTGCGTTGACCCGGAACGGGCCGAGGCCGACATCGATCTGCATCGAGATGTAGGGGTTGCCGCTGGTATTGCCGGTCTCGTTCCAGGCCGTGCCGATACGCACCTTGCGGCCTGATTTGTTGACTGCCGTCACGTCAAAATCCGGGCTGCGTTCAGACATCTTGGCCCGTGCCTCGAGCTGGATGGCGATGTCAAAGCGCGTCGAGTGGATCATGCCGGTGTACTCGGCGGCTGCGGTCTCGACATTGCGGGTGAGGGTTCCTGCGAACATAGGATGGTTCCTTTTGGATTGGCCGGTGCCTGACGTCCTTGCCAGCGCATCCGGGATTGCTTTCTCGACCCCTTGAGGGATCACAAATCAGAAAGCCTGCTTTCCTTTCAGCTCCGCCCACGGGTCAGAGCTGCCGTCCGAGTGGGAATGCCCCCGCGCCTCCGGGTGCTGCGCCCCTCCCCTGCCCGTCTGGTCTTGATTGGCTGCCCGGATTTTCCGCGCTGTCCTCCGATCGCGCGATGAAGAACTCCGCCTCTTTTCCGTTCAACCGGTGCCCGCTCCGGTCGGTCAGGCCGATGCAGCTACCGTTCGGCTGATAGGTGATCAGGTACTGACCGAGCCTGTCCTTGTGGACAATGTAGCCGGTATTGGCCCAATGCACGGTCTGGCCGGCATCGACGGCCGCCTTGATGTCATCGAGTGTCATGGCGTCCTCCTTACGAAGAATGGTGGGGAAACGACGCAAGAAGCCCGGTCGTCCAACCGGGCTTCCATGCAGCATTCGTTTGGCAAACGACCGAGATCTGTCAGGCACCTTGCGCGGCTTGCGTCGCGCGTGCCGCCATCCAATCCTTCAGGCCAAGAACCGTTCGTCCGGCGGCGACCTCGGAGGCCCAGGCAACCCTTGGGTCGCCGCAGGGCTCATCGCCAGAATGCCGGTCGATATGGCCATTGGCCATCCATGGCTCAGGCTGGATCCGTCGCAGCCAGTCCGCCATGCTCGGAATGCGGCCCTGACAGTCTTCGCGGACATGCTGCTCGCCGATCCAGCGCACGGGGATTTCTCGACCAGCGCTATTGGTCAGGGTCAGGCCGAAGACACGTTCGGCCTCGAACAGGCCTTGAGCGTGGTGGCGCATGGCTCGGTGCGTGAAGAGCGCGAGATGCTCTTTCGAGGCATCGAACCAATCGTGCACAGCCTGATAGTCAGACGGCACCCCGCCGAATTTCCGGGCAGAGCTTTCGGCATGATGAAGCGGATGGGCCATCTCAAAGACCCTCGACATAGCTGTGCGAGCATTCGACATAGCGGTCGGCATGATCCAAGGTGATACTGTCGGCGGTGATGTCCCAGGACAGCGTGCCGTAGCCGCCCTCGTTGTTTTCGAACCCCGGGTGATGATGATAGGCGAGCGACCAGGCGAAGTCGCCAACCTCTGTGGCAAGCGGCTCAGGCAGTTGGACCTCTGCAGGCTGCACCGTCACATCCTCGACATTGCCGGAGTCGCCATAGCCTTCGTATTCGGCAGTGACCTCGCTGATGCCAAGCGCACGTAGTTGCGCGAGCAGCTCCGTTCGGGATGCCTTCAAGGTGGTTTCGCGCTCCGCGCGCCACTGAGCCGCCATTGCGGCATAATCGATCTGGGGATTGGTCATGGGTCTGTCCTCTCGTCTGAATTTGGGGGGACCGGGCGTGGCATTGGTCTGCGCGCGCCCGGAACGCGCAGACCGGTGAAATCCAGATCCGCGACGCCCGGCCCACAGCCCGCTTTGACTTTTCAGGCGGCTTGTTCTGCAGCTCTAGCGGCTCCCTGCCCAACGATCCGGGCCAGAATTCCCCTCGTGTCGATCCCATCCCCATGCGGCAGGAACACCCGTAGCTGGAAGGCGATGATCTCGGTGAAGCAGCCGAGGGCCTTGAGGCCATCAATCATGCCCCTGTCCACGCCACACAACTCAAGGCGCATCTCGCCTGCGACCCGGCGACGGGTCAGGGTCAGACCCCGGCCCAGATCGACAGGTGCGGTGGTGCCGAGGGCGGCGGTCAACATCTCCTGCGGCGTTTGCGGATTGGAGACGAGGAAGCGGACGCACAACGCTGCCGCCCCTTCCTCGCTCAGCGTGCGCCCGATCATCGCCGTCGCCCCGTCAGGCGTGACCCGGTAGATGCGTTCATTGGTGGTCGGAATGTCCTTCCAGATCGGCAACAAGAGCCCAGTCAGCAGGTAGAGCTTGGTCGTGGTGGTTTTTGGCAGGGACGCAGCCTCGGCATCCCAAAGCCTTGCGAACTCAGGCCTTCCGATATCTTCCCAGGCCGAGGACTCGAACCGCGTCTCCTCCAGATAGCTCGACCCGTTTGGCCTCACCGCCTTGCGCATCATTGTGACAATGTCCTCGTCATACATTTGCATGGGACGCGCCGAGATCAGCGCCGCCCGACCGGAGGCGCGATTGACCATGGGTAGCTTGTCCGGATTGCGCGACATGACCTCTTCGGCGCCCAGCACATACACTGGGTCGGTCACCTTGAGCCCAATGATTCGCGTCACGGCGCCGGATTTCGGGCAGGTCCAGAGATCCTCTGTGGAGACCTGTTCGATCTTTTCGCCACGCAGGGTTTCCACGCCGAGATCGAGCGTGCCCGCCGCGCGCGCGCGTTCGGTCTGATCAGCGATCCGGCGCATGAACTCGGCAAAGAGTGCGTTCTGCATGTGGATGGGAAGGGCAAGCACCCGGTTGAGAAACCGCTGGATCGGGGGAAGCTCCTCGAGAAGCACCCCGTCCTTGTCGATCAGCCGCAGGGCGGTCCAATCGGTGAAGCTCTCGTAGCTCATCGCCTCAGCGCGCCCGGCGGCAAGATCGGCGAAATACCCACGCAGCGCCGCCCGCGCGATCGGGCTTTCGAGATTGTCCTCCTCCCGGAACATGCCCTGCGAGCCGGTCTCGCGCTGACCCTTGGTCAAGGCCCCCAGCTGGTCGAGGCGTTTGGCTATAGTCGAGGTGAAACGTTTTTCGCCATGCACATCCGAGGTGCAGACCCGGAAGAAGGGCGCGCTGACCTGAGCCGAGCGATGCGTGCGCCCGAGCCCCTGGATGGCCGCATCCGCGCGCCAGCCGGGCTCCAGAAGATAGTGCCGCCGCCGTTTCTGGTTCTTCGCCGTTTGCGCCGCGTGATAGGACCGGCCCGTACCGCCTGCATCGGAGAAGATAAGGATATCCTTCTCGCCGTCCATGAAGGCTTGGGTTTCGGATGAATTGCTGCTGGCGGCGCGCTTTTCGATGAAGAGATGACCATCCTCGGCCTTGAGGGGCCGGATGGACCGCCCCGTGACTTCTGCGACGGCCTCGTCGCCAAAAGCCCAGAGGATCTGATCGAGCGCCGAGGGGATCGGGGCCAGCGTCATCAACTCCATCATGGCCGCATCGCGCAGGGCGAGCGCCTCGCGCGAGACGACCAGCGCGCCAGTTTCATCGCGGAGCGGCTCGGCCACCATATTGCCATCGATCTCCACGAGCTTTTGCGCATGGATCGGGAAGGCCTGTTCGAGGTAGCCCAGTACGTAATCGCGCGGCGTTAGCGCGCCCTCGACGAGTTCATCCTCCGGGTCCATCGCCTCAAGTCGGCGTTTGAGAAGGCTCTCACCTGTCGAAACAACCTGGATGACGCAAGCCTTGCCCGCCGCCAGATCGTCCTTGATGGCGTGGATAATGCTTGGAGCCTTCATGCCCATCAGGAGATGGTTGAAGAAGCGCTGTTTCGTGCTCTCGAAGCGGGACTTGGCCGAGGCGCGTGCGGCCGAGGCATTGGTCTCACCAGAGGCGTCGTTGACGCCGGTCGCAGTCAACGCGGCTTCGAGATTGTGGTGGATCGTCCGAAACGCACCCGCGTAGGCGTCATAGACCTCGATCTGGGCCGGAGTGAGCGCGTGTTCGAGCACGTCATACTCCACGCCATCAAAACTGAGGGCACGCGCTGTGTAAAGCCCGAGCGTCTTGAGATCGCGCGCGACCACCTCCATGGCGGCAACGCCGCCGGCTTCCATCGCCGACACAAAGCTCTCGCGGCTCGGGAAGGGATATTCGGGGCCCTGCCCCCAGAGCCCCAGCCGCGCGGCATAGGCCAAGTTGTGCACGCTCGTGGCGCCCGTGGCCGAGATGTAAAAGACGCGGGCGCGCGGGGCCGCGAGTTGCAGCCGCAGGCCCGCAAGGCCCTGCTGCGAGGGTTTGACCCCCCTGCCCTGCTCGGACCCGGCGGCGTTCTGCATGGCATGGGCCTCGTCGAAAGCCAGCACGCCATCGAAGTCTTCGCCCATCCACTCGAGGATCTGGCTCAGTCGCGTGGTACCGCATTTGCCCGCGGACCGCAGCGTGGCGTAGGTGACGAAGAGAATACCGTCACCCATAGGGACGGGCTGGTCCGGTTTCCATTTGGAGAGCGGCTGAATGTCGGCGGGCGAGCCGCCGAGATCGGTCCAGTCGCGGATCGCGTCCTCGATGAGCGTCGCGGATTTGGAAACCCAGATCGCCTTCCTGCGCCCGGCCAGCCAGTTCACCAGAATGAGCCCGGCGCATTCGCGCCCCTTGCCGCAGCCGGTTCCGTCCCCGAGGAAATACCCGAGGCGATAGGCACGTGCGTCCGGGTCATCATCGACGCGCGTCAGCTTGGTTTGGTCCTCGTCGATGGTGAAGCGACCGGGCAGGTCGCGCCCATGGGCATCATGCGCCATGATGATGGTCTCGAGCTGTGCCTCGGAAAGATCTCCCTCCTCGATCAACCGTGCGGGCAGGCGCAAGTCATCACTGCCCGTGTTTGAGGGCATGGGCGGGGCAACCGAGGCCATGGCGATGCTTTCGACAAGCGGCGTGGGATGTTCCTGCGCACCCGCGATCTCGATCCGCTGCGGGCGGTAGCGCGCATAGATGTCCGAGACGGGCGTGTTGTCGCGCGGGGTCTGAAAGCTTGTGAAGCTGAGCGGGCGGACGGCATTCGCCCGGGGTTTGGTGACGGCGAAAGGCGCACCGGCGGTCTTCCGCGGGGCAGATGAGGGAACAGTCGGCCGCCCGCAAGGGATCGCTGCCGCCTGTTGTACGGGGCGCGCCTCGGGCCGGGTTGCGGCCACGGCGTCGACAAAAGGAAGGGCTTCATCCAGGTGCTGAACCGTGGCGCGGATCATCTCGCCGTCTTTCTGCACCTTGTCGAAGACCATGAGCTGGGTTTCGACCGAGGTGCCGAGCTTGCGGTAGACCTGCCCCGGCATCGTCAACGCCAATCGCGGCGTCATGAGACCGCAGGCGCGTGACCAATTTGCAGCATCGCGTTCGGGCGCGAACCCCGGCGGCATGATCGCCACCAGCCGCCCGCCATGCGCGAGACGCTTTGCAGCCGCAATGAGATGTTTGGCGGCGATGTGCTTGTCGCGGGAGCGATCGACCGAGGAGGCGAAAGGCGGGTTTATCACCACGATGTCGGGTAGAACCGGCGTCTGCAGCAGATCGTCGATATGCTCGCCGTCATGGCCTGTGACCTCGCCGCCGAAAACCGCGCGCAATAGGCTTTGGCGAAAGGGGTCGATCTCGTTGAGCAAAAGCGTGGCACCGGCCCGGGCGGCGAAAGCTGCCAGGGCACCGGTGCCAGCCGAGGGCTCCAGCACGGTCTCGCCCTTGCGAACGGCTGCCGCCCGCAAGGCCAGCGCCGCAAATGGCAGCGGCGTGGAAAACTGCTGTAGCCGGATCTGCTGCTCTGACCGGCGGGTTTCCGTAAGGAGACGTGAGGCGAGGAGTTTTGCGTTGGCGATGTCTGCTGTGGCACCGGCCCCACGCAGAAGCACCTGGATGGCCGCTGCCTGCATCATGTCATAGGCCATGCGCCAGTCCCAGGCGCCACCGGCATCGCTGCCATGAAACGTCTCGCGCATGATACGCGCGAGCGCTGAACTGCGCAGGGGCTGGTCATCGACCTCCGTGCCGATTTGCGCGAGGGCAGAGGTGAGGTTAGCGTCGGATTCAACAGGATTGGGGAGCGTTGAGCGGGGCTTGGACATGGGGATTTCCTTTGGATCAGGGTCTGAGTTCCAAAGGACAAAAAGCCCGCTCTACACTTTGAAGGCGTAGAGCGGGCAATTTCTTAGCGGGGGGCCTGCACCCCGATCATGGCCACTGCTGCGCAGCATGAAGAACGCGCAAAATGGTCACCATCTCAGGGCCTTCAACATAAACCACGATGTAGTTTGGCCGAACAACCATCTCCCGGGTCCCATCGACACGGCCCGCACGATACATTTGAGGGCGTTCTGGAAGAAGGGACGTCTTGTGTTCAATCTCATCTTTGAGAACTTGGGCGGCATCCGGGTTGTCGTCGGAAATGTAGTCAATGATTGCCAGCAAGTCGGCGATGGCCGTGGCTTTCCATTCAAGATTTGGCAAGGCGCTTCCCGTCAATCAACGCCTGGGCGTCTTGCATCGCCTTGGCATGGGGCGTTGTGGGCCTAGGATCGTCCAGCGCTTCCTGTACCTTCGCCCGGAACCAGGCGTCATAGGCATCCGGATCAGAAGTCAATCCGGCAGGCAAGCCGCCTTCTGCGGCCACGCGGGTCAGAAGAATACGCACCGCGTCGGAGAGCGTCAGACCGACGCCCGCAAGTGCGTCCGAAGCCTGTGCTTTCAGCTGATCGTCAACACGGACATGAAGCATGGATGTTTGGGCAGGCATGGATGGTCCTCCAGTTGATGGGAGTGATGTATCTCATTTGAGATACGAATTCAAGTCGGCAGTATGCGCGCGCGTGGTCCCGTGGTGTTGTCTCAGCGGGAAACTCAGCCACCCTGCCCCGCCAGGTACTCCGCCAGCACAGGACTGGCCTCGCCTTTTGCGGAGCTGAGCAGCTCCGAGCCCGCAAGCGAGGCCTTCGACAGGCGTACGAGCCCGCCGGTTTCCTCGATGCGGTAGCAGCGGCGTTTCTGCCGGCCCCGCCTGTAGTGCGTCGCGGTGACGATCTGGCAGGTGCTGCCATCGGTGAGCGTCACGGGCGCGGCGAGCCTGATCTTGTCGCCTTCCTGGTAGTCCGGGATCGCAGCCCAATCCCGGCAGCGCTGGCGCCAGTCATGGGCGTAGCTGTCGAGATCTTTCAGGTCGGAGAGGAGCTCGATCAGCCCAAGGGGAGCACGCGACTCGTTCGGGCCAGCGCTTTCCTCCATGTCCTTGTAGCCCCAGCAGCCGTCATCGTATCGGGTGAGGAAGACAGCTCCGAAAGTGATGGAGCCATCCGCATCGGTGACATAGGTCGCGTCCTCGACAGGGGTGCCGTCGCGATTGGTGACCCTAGCCGCTGCATACCAGGTGGAGCCGACCTTACAGGCCTTGACCAGTTCGGTTTTGCGCGTGTCGCCCTCAAAGGTGCAGAGCCGGGCAATCTCCGCTTTCTCGTCCGCGTAGGTCTGGACGCGGCGATCGGTGTAGAAGAGCCATCCCATTATGCCGCCCTCCGGTCATCGATTTCCATCAATGCATCGAGCGGCACGCGGTAGGGCTGCATGGCGTCGAAATCCTCGCAATTGCCGCAGTTCTGCACGATCGCGAAGGTATCGCAGGCATCCTTGAGGATGACCCGGAAGGTGCCGCCGAGGCCCGAGGGCACCTCGTAGGTTCCGCCGATGAGATAGTCCGAGGCCCGGCGCACGAAGACGCGGATGCTTTGGCCATCGGTGGCGAGCCGGATGGCCCCCTGCCCCCGGTCGATGAGCACCTGCACATCGTCCAGGATGTCCGTGTAGAACTGCCCAGTCAGATCACGAAACGCCATGCGGCGCTGCGCCATCCAGTCAGTGTCGCGAAACGGGTTCATGCCGTCGGCGAAGGCGAAGGAGGGATCTGCCTGCTCGGTCGTGACGATGCGGGTTGTCGTGCCATCGATGCCGTTTGAGCGCAGATGCACACCATTGCCGACGATGAGGATCAGGGCCGGCCTGTCCACGGGCCCGTTCCAGTTGGGCAGGAAGGTTTTGCAGGCGCGCGCATGGGCGATCTGCGCCGCAACAGCGGAGGCAGAGAACTTGAGAATAGCCATGGGGATGTCTTTCTGTTCGGTGTTGGAAGATGGACCCGCGCGGGCATTGCGCCTCGCGCGGGTCGCGTGAGGACTCAGGCCGCTTGCGCGATCTCGCTGTCAGGCTCCGGGGTTTCCGCAGTGGGCTCCGCGTCATCAAAAGCGACACCGGCGGTCTGCATCATCGGCGGGCACCAGGCGGCCACGGCAGCGCGCTGCGCGTCCGTGAGCGTGGCGAAGGGCTCGGCGAAGAGCTTGTCGCAGAAGGCGACGATCTCCTTCTTGCTCGACGAGGCCAGCGTCACCGCCTCCTGGGCCAGGCCCAAATCCTCGCCGAGGATCTTCAGGAGCCAGGCCTTCTTGAAGCGGTTGAAGAGCGCCGCATTCGGCGTCCAATGGGCGCGGATGTCGGGCATGATCTCGATCTCGAAGTCATGCATCAGGCTGTCGCGCTGGCGGTCCCGTGCGAAGCAGGACTGCGTCGTGCTGGCGGTCGCATAGGCGACGAGCTTGGCCTTCTCGCCTGCCTCCAGCGCGCGGAACGCCGCGAACTGATCGGCAGGGGACCGGGTGTCATCGAGCCAGGAGAGGTCCAGCGCATCATGCGCCGCCGCCACCTGCTCGAGCGAGGTCTCGTCGATCTCGTCCATTTTGGCATGGCTGCGGTATTCCTTGCGGGCCTCGATCTTGATCGCCTGCGTGACACTCATGCCGCTGGCCAGAACGTCACTGACCAGCTTGAAGAGCGTCAGATCGAGCGTGGCCTCCGGATGCAGCGCCATCGCGGCGCCGAGGGCCATGGCCCGCTCGGTCTTGAGGTCCTCGGCCAGTGAGGCAGGATAAGTGATTTCGCCGGCGTCCGGTGCCTCCTCCCCCGTCGGGTTGACCGACGAGCCGCGCGCGCCTTCCACTTTCACGGTGTCCTCGGGGCGGACGAGGCCAACATGGAGCGTGACCTGCCCACCCTGCCACGACGCGATCACCCCGGACCGCGCGAGGTCCTCGGCGCTGTAGGCCTCCTGCAGATCGCGCACTTCTTCTTCCAAGGCGTCCACGCGCTCGTAAAGGGCATTGTAGGCACCGTCCTCGAGCCCTTCATCCTCCATCTCGAGCTGCAGCTTCTCGAGTTCTGCGGTGATCTCATCGATGCGCTTCTGGGCCGCTTCATCCGGCTCAATCGGGCTGGGATAGACGCGGCCATAGTCCGCCATGGTCGCGTAATCATAGCGGACCATCGCATCGGCCCAGGCAAAGCCCAGCCTCATACGGGCCTCTTCGGCGGCGGCACCGAGCTTCTCGAGCAGGATGGTCTCGACCAGTGCTGCATCCTCAAGCACGGAATGCTCTTCCAGAAGGTCAGCCGCGACAGCACCGCCCCGCGCCTCGTAGTCCGCGCGCACAAAGGCCCCAATATCATCGCTGACCTGCACGCCGCGGGATTTGAGGGCCTGACGGACGGTGTAGGCCTGCAGATAGCCGCCGTCTTTCGTGAGCGCCTCGAAGACCTCGCGCTGCGCCTCCTGGCTCGGGTGCTCGGCGAAGGCCTTCATCGTGTCGAGCGTGATCACCTTGCCCCGGGCTGCGGCGCGGATGTCGGGGTGGATCAGGCCATAGCGCAACCGGCCTTTCACGGCGGCCACCGTGGTGCCGAAGGTCTTTGCGATGGTCTCGGGCGTCTGGCCGTCGACCTCCATCATCCGCGCGAAAGCCTCGAACTCGTCAATGGCGTTCATCGGCGCCTGGGTAATGTTCTCGGCGAGCGACAGCGCCGTGGTGACGTCGCAGTCGTCTGGGACAAGGCGACAGTCGACCTTGGTTTTCGCAGTGAACCCCTTGGTGGCCTTGTCGGCGATCAGCTCCTTCAGCGCGGCATGGCGCCGGCCACCGGCAAGGACAGCGTATTTGCCGTCAAGCTTCTGGACCAAGAGCGGCTGGAGCAGGCCCAGCACAGCGATGCTGGCCTTCAGATACGCGATGTTCTCGGGGTCATAAGTTTCCGGCGCGTTGCTGCGCACGTTGGCTGGATGCGGGACCAGATCGCCGATGGCGACGGTGAGAGGGGCAAAGCTTGTGGTCATGGGATATCCTTCCAGGTGGGTGAGATGCGGCCCGCGCGCTTGCGCGTGACCAATCCCCGGCTTCAGGGATCACCAAGACAAAAGGCCCACTTTCCCTTTGAGGGGTCAGTGGGCCTTGAGTTTTCAGATCGGCACTTTGGGAAGCCCTCCTACCCTACCAGTCACGCGCCAGCATGATGGTCAGCACGCGCATGGTTGTGGCAGGATTGTCCGGGGTCTCGGCCCCGTAGCGGAAATCCGAATCTGCCTCATAGAGATCGATTTTCCAGAACACGGTCTCGCCCCGGATCTCGACCGCGCCAAAATCGTGCCATCCCTCGGGATCATTCTCAGGCTCGAATGTACCGAACGCACCGGTTGCCTTCACCGCCTCGGCCATGAAGCCGTCACCGGCCTCCATAAGCGAGCGGGCGACATGCATTCGGCCCTGGGTGGGCTGCGCGGGCGCCACCCCAAGGCACGCGAGCTTGCGAAACGCGTCGTTCTGTGTCGCGATCACGGTCGGATCTGGACGGTCTGGCTGGGTTTGGACGGTCATGGACATGTGGATCTCCTTTGAGAAGTTGAAACACCCTTCTCAAAGCCCGCTTTTTCTTTTCCGCCCGGCGGAGGAACCCGGTCCAAACCTGCCCGAACCAAACAGTTCCAATAGTCCGCTCTGCGGACCTTGCAGCCACTGGACCTCATGCTTTCGATGGCGGCTTTTTGCACGGATACTTGTTATGGTAGGAGGCGTAGATGGAACATTCAGTTATTCTTCGCGGCTATCGCTACAGTGTTTACAACCGCATTGCGCGCGTCGTGCTGCACGAAAAGGGCGTCGCGTACGAAACTGACGAGATTGATCCTTTCGCACCGGATGTCTCGGAAGACTATCTCAAGCGCCATCCTTTTGGTCGGGTGCCTGTTCTGAGCCATGGTGAGTTTGATGTATTCGAAACTTCCGCAATCTCTCGGTACGTAAATGCGGCCTTCGGGGGACCGGAGTTGATGCCAGCCAAAGCTAAGACATTGGCACGCGTCACGCAGGTGGTCTCAATTGTCGATAGTTACGGCTATCGCCCTATGGTCCGACAGGTTTTTGCCCATCGAGTTTTTCGGCCTGCTGCAGGTGAATGGGCAGATGAAGCTGAGATCCGGGCGGGAATCGATGCGTCTCACGTCGTACTAAGTGCACTGAATAGTATCGCAAAAGAGGGGGGCATCTTGGATGGTCAGAGTTTCACCCTTGCAGACTGCCACCTTGCACCGATGATCGCTTACTTTGTTCAAGCACGAGAAGGTGCTAATGCATTGAAGGCTTACTCAAAGCTTGCAGATTGGTGGGCAGCCGTGTCGCAACGGGAAAGTCTCCACGCCACTGAACCCGGCCTTCCAAGCAACTGACGCATTTCGCCCTTTCGGGAAGCGGTCACTCATGCAAGTCGCAGCATTCGGCGCACCGGGCTCGAAGCTGCCATTTTCTGCGTTGCGGCAAAGCATAGGTCATGCTGCCTCAGCGCCCTCCCCTGCCCTGCCCGTCTCCGATCTGGCGATCAGATAGTCGCAGGCGCGCTGCGCATCCGCGGCGTGCCGGAAGATCGCGCCCTTGTCCGACCGAAGAACGCGCAACCAGTTGTGGAGATAGGCGGCATTCATCTCGAGCGTATGCGCCGTGAAGCCGAGCGTCTGACCCAGGAACACCGAGGTCAATTCCGCGACGATCTCCTCGCGCGCATAGGACGTGTTGCCAAACTTCGAGAATCCGAAATCACGGTTCAGTCGATGGGGGGCCTTCGTGGCATGGGCCAGCTCATGCGCCCAGACCCCGTAGAAATTGCGCGGGTCCTGGAACCGCGTGATGGATGGCATGTAGACCTTGTCCACGGGGGGCAAATAGTACGCCTCCGTGCCCGTGAAGACGGTCATGATGTCGATGGCATCGAAAAACGCCTGCATGTGCGGGATGGGCTCGGACGGCGCATGCTCGGGCACGGGCTCCGGGTCGGGGAAGAAACTGTCGGGCAGGCCATCGATCTGGCAGGCATTGAACACGCGGTAGGATTTCTGGAAGCGGAAGATGCGGGCTTCCTCGGAGCGATCATCGCCATCGCTGCGGTCGTCCTCGCCGCCCGCGTCTTTCCGGCTTTGGCCGTAATAAACGACGACAGAGGACTTCTCGCCCTTGCGGACCTTTGCGTCCAACGCATTGGCTTGCGGCAGCGTCATCCAGAAGGGAGAGCTGTGGCCCGCCATCACGGTCCGCATCGTCAGCAGGAAGTTGTTCACCCCTTGGTAGGGTTCTCCGCCCACGCGCAGGGGACGAGAGCTGCCACCTGCGGTCAATGGCTTGCGCCACGGCAGGACGCCGCGCTCGATGATGCGGATGATTTCGTTTGTGATGACCTCGGAGGCATCGAATTTGGGCGTGCGGGATCGGGCCATGGCTGGCCTCCTTTCGAGTGTTGGTGAGAGGGAATGGTGATCAGGTTGACTGGCGGGGGCGCGGATCGTTGGCGATCCTGGCACCGAGGGCTTCGACCATGTCGATGTAGGTGGTCAGCGAGACGGACCTGCCAGGACCGTAAGGGTCAGGGTCGACCGATCCGTCCCGCGCCACGCACGGCAAGTTCGCGAAGGCGGTGACATCGGTGACGGATCGGATATCGATGAACGGCGTTCCTCGTGCGACCGCGAGGGCGGCCAAGGGAAAGCGCTCGATCGGCGCGAAGGTCGACACGGTGGTCCAACCGAGATGGAGGAATGTCCCACCCTCCCCGCAGATCACATGCGCGTTTGGCAATGACGCCGCCTGCTTCAGATAGCCGAGATCACGCAGGACGGTCTGGCGTTCGAGCCGCTGTGCCAGCGCCGTCTGGCCAGTTCGGCGCAGCTCTCTATGCCGCCACCAGGAGGCGGCGGTTGCGCGGAGCACGCGCAAGACACCTGATTGCATAGGAATGCCCTTCATCCGGAACGGCAGACCGGAACCCGGCCCGGACCCATCTGAGGGACCCCAAAGGCCCTCATCCGTCAGTCACAAAACCCGAAGAACACTTTTTCTTTTTCCGGCCCCTTTGGGCACACAACAAAACCGAAAAGCCCGGCCCTTCTGCCGAAGCCATTGATTTCATGCAGCAATTCCAGATCGGCAGGCAAGATCGGCAACGCATATCGGCAAAACCTTGCTTGAAAGTACGAAATGTGTTTATTTTTCAATTACTTTGCAAACATGGAAGATCGGCAAAAATGCTGGAAACACCCGCCAGGATCGAACCCTGCTTCTTCGAGGAGCATATTCCCACAGAACTGGCAGACCTTTCGGTCGACATCCAGAGGGAAGCCACCGGGCTGGGACAAGGGTTGCATCCTGACAGCGCAGCCGAACTTGCCGATCTCGTCCGTGTGATGAACTGCTACTACTCCAACCTGATCGAAGGACACAACACGCGCCCCCGCGACATCGAAAGGGCGCTGGCTGGTGCCGAGCTTGAGGAAGAAACCCGTCCCCTCGCCCTTGAGGCCCGGGCGCACGTCATCGTTCAACGGGCCATCGACGAGATGCATCGCAAGGGCACCCTGCCCCGCCCCACATCCGTCGAATTCCTGACTTGGGTCCATAAGAGCTTCTACGACGAGATGCCGGATGAGTTTCGGGTCATCGAACATCCCGACGGCACACAAGAGCCCATCGTTCCGGGACGCATGCGCCAGGATGATGATCGGGAAGTTGCGGTCGGGCGCCACCTACCTCCTTCATCGTCGCGCGTCGCGGCATTCATGGACCATTTCGACAAACGATTTCAGATTGCGGCGCGGTCTTCGAGCGGACGGATCATCGCGATCGCCTCTGCGCATCACCGGCTCAACTACATCCACCCTTTCCCGGATGGTAACGGCCGTGTCAGCAGACTGATGTCTCATGCCATGGCCCTCACAGCGGGGATTGGTGGCCAAGGGCTCTGGTCCGTATCACGTGGGCTGGCCCGCGGGCTAACCGACCGGGGCGAGTACAAACGGATGATGGATCTGGCCGACAGTCCACGCCGCGGAGACCGCGACGGACGGGGGAACCTGTCAGAAGCGGCACTGAAGACGTTTAGTGAATGGTTCCTAAAGGTGACGCTCGACCAGATCACCTTCTCAGCAAGATTGTTCGATCTCGGCGGACTAGACCAACGGTATCGTCGTCTTGTTGCAGATACCATCGATGACAAGCGAGCGCCGGAACTAATCTCGGCGGTTCTTCGGCATGGGGCACTGGAACGAGGCGATGCGCAGATTGTGCTCAAGACGTCCGAGCGTACTGCTCGCAACACGCTGAGTAAACTGACCGCCGCCGGATACATGACGTCCGCCTCGCCGAAGACGCCGGTTCGGTTGGCGTTTCCGTTGGATTATCGAGAGCGGCTCTTTCCAAACCTCTTTGGAGACGGTGACCTCCCACAATAACTTTAGGCATTTAGGGTGTAATGCCTGGCCGCCGATTTCTTCCATGGGCGGCCAGATTTTCATCAAGGCTTGCTCGTGTGTCACTTGTCCACCGCGGTGGACATCTGCTGGTCTGAGATAAACTGAAGAACCACCACGCGCCGCTATGTGCGTTTGGACAGTTTTGGTTGCCACAAGCGCCGCTTCTCGTTCGAAGTCCACCGCGGTGGACATTAGACAGTTCGCTCATTGTTTTCGGACAGTCGCTTGATCAAAGCTAATGGATCAAATTGGTTTTGCCTTTGACCCAGGGTGATACTGTGAAAATACGCTCCAAAATCCCTGATGCGTTTTCCAAGCTGTAGCATGATGAAGATCGCGCATGACGCTTTCTGAGCTCCTACAGCATTCTTGGCTTTCTCGAAAGTCTCTGGGTGAATGCCCATCATGGGTGCAAGTGTTCGAGCATGGTTTTCAATGTCCAACCAGTTTCTAAGTCTCTCTGTGGAGAACGATGTCGCCTGATCGCAGACTGAGGTCAGCAAGTCTGGTTTCAGGGCCTCAAGGCCTATGTTGCTATCTAAATCTTTTTTTTCTTCTTCAGACTTAGATTGATGCCGGACAGTTTGTCCGTCATTGGCGGGCAATTCCATAGTTTCAGGCGGGTCATCCGGGGTAGACAAACTCTGGCATTCTGCATCTGTATTGGCGAGCAGAGCGTGGTATTCGGGGAGGCTCAGCTTCCTGCGTAGAGCTTTCCGTGCGTGGTTGATGAATGCGTTGCTAGGATCGTGCTCTTCCAAATGGGCGAGCTTTGTAAGGATCTGTTTGCGGACAAATATCCGATCTCGCCGGTTATTCTCCATCTCTTGCGCGATGGCTATAAGCTCGCTCGCACGTTGGAGCAGGGGGGTGAGAGACAATCCATAACTGATGCACTCCCCGCCGGATGAGCGAACGCGGTAGCGCTTTCGGTTCGAGCTGTCATTGCGCTTGATGAATCCGAGTTCAACGAAGCGGTTGATGTGCCTCCGGAGTGTCCGTTCGTCGATTCCGCCAACGCGCTGGCAAAGTGAATTGTTAGACGCAAAAACCGTTTCGCCATGGCCAGGTTTCAGAAAACTGAGCATTGCTTGAAGTGTCTGTATGTGGCCAGGACGTAGACCAAACACGCTGCGTGCATCTCTCAGGGCTCTGAAGATGGTCCAGACGTCGGTTTCAGATGGGTGAAATGAGCCGCGGGTTGCATCAGCACCTGCGGCTTCGATCGAGAGTTTTGTAAATGCCATGGCTTGTTCACGACGACCGTTCGGCCCACAACTTCCCCGTCTCTTTCCTCGAATTTTCGCGGAAAAAGGCAAAAAATATCAGTCCACCGAATCGGTGACTCTTGACCGGTATGCTGGAGGTTGCTACATCAAAGATGCTAATCAGATGATGAGGGCTCTCCAGGGGAAACTTTGGGGGGCTCTTTTCTTTCGGGTCTTCGCTTTTCTCCTCTGCTCGTGTTGCTCTGTGTGGCCTGGGTTAGGACCCAGAGCCTCTCTCATTCCGCCACTGTACGAAGAGTTGCAAAAGCGTAGCTTCCGCGTGCTCTTCGAGCCATTGGCCGAATTCTGGATTGTCCTTCTTGGTGACCTTGAGCGCGATCGCCTTCTCATCGATTGTCAGCGTGCCCAATGAACTGCCGTTCTCATCATTGATGACCGAAGTCAGCCCACGATTGGGCGGCTTCTTGTCGCTACGTGCTTTGCTCGAGCAAGCCGAATAGACCGCTTGGAACTTTTCGGAACTAGGAGTGTCGTCGGGCAGGGCGGCGAGCGCCTCTTTGGCGATGTCCACCAAATCTACCTTCACCGACAAGGCAGCTAGATCACCCCACTGCCGTCGTCCGATCCCATGTGCTGGCCCGATGAGTTGAACAAGACCGTCTGGCAGTTGTTCTATGACGACCCTGTGGTTGGATACGCCTTGCCGGGTCAGACCTAGAGCATCTTGAATGACACCGGGTTTGTACCCGGATTCTTGCATCTCTTTGATAAAAAGAGACTTTTCTATAAAAGACGGATCAAGCCTGAGGTTGTTCTCCTGGCCTTGAGCGATCAGAGATGCGTCATCGTCCAAGGTTCGAACAATTGCCTTGACCGTTCCACCGACCTTGCGGATCGCCGCAAGCCTGCGGCGGCCGTAGATGATGCGGTATCTGTCCGGTTGGGCTGATGGACGGACCATGATGGGCACTTGTTGGCCATGCTTGCGAATGCTCTCGGCCAACTCATCGATACTGGAATCTTCCAGCACCAACCGATCGCGCAGCCCATCCATGTCAATCTGATCGGGTTCGATATCGCGAATCGAGTTTGCTGTGATCTCGCGCAAAGAGTCGCGCAATCCTCCAACAGATCCCGGCAGCTTTGCCGCTTTTGGCGGGGTAGGGGAGGGGGCTCCGCTCTCCGTCTCATTCCTTGGAGGCTGGTTGAAGATGTTTCGGGCCATCAGCGACGCCCCCATGCCATTTGGATCGTCTGCTCTAGCTCATCGCCAACGCCATTCACGCTGGTCAGGGCGCGATCAATTGTCTTTCTGATGAATTGGCTTGGATCGACTTCGTAGACGGTCTGCTGGGTCATCCCCGCGTCGGAGATCGCCGTAGACTTCAGCATTGGCTCTGTCATGACCTGACCTGCCAGAATTGATCTCAGGTAGCCTGCCATTTGGGTCTGCGGACCGTCCGATGGTTCATATCTGGTAATCAGGAACTTGACAAAATCCCATGTGACACGCCGACCGATGGCTTCCTCCACGGCCTTGACCGTTTCTGAAGCAAGCTTCAGGAATTGGCTCATGGATGCGATGTCAAGCATGCCAGGTACCACGGTAACCAAAAGCCCCGTCGAGGCTGCCAGCGCAGTCAGGGTTAGAAACCCAAGCTGAGGCGGGCAGTCGATCAGGACGATGTCGTAGTTTGCCTCAACCTCTTCAAGCGCCAAGGCGAGGCGCTCTGCAAAGATGGGCTGTACGCGACGGGCGAGAGCGTTTGCGGTCTCGGTTTCGTACTCCGAGAGCATCAAACCGGCGGGCACCATGTCGAGCTTATGGAAGTAGGTCTTTTGGATGACGTTCGAGAGAGGAACTTGGTCCTCATATCTCAAAGCATCATAGATTGTGCCGCCATCGGCGAACTCAAGCTCGGGCCGAAAGCCGAAAAACGTGGTCAAACTTGCTTGCGGATCGAGGTCTAGGACCAGCACGCGGTAACCGCGCAAGGCATACCTTTGCGCAAGATGAATCGTTGTAGTAGTCTTTGATGAGCCGCCTTTGAAGTTGACGACGGATATCACCTGGAGACGATCGCCATCACGTCGACCTGGGCGGTAGCTTTCTGCGTTCTTTCCAGTGCGTCCAAGAACATCGCGCAACTCATCAATCTCTTGGGCTGTGTAGAACCGGTGTCCGCGGTTGTCTGTATGCACTTCCGGGAAGCTGCCGTCCTTGTGCCGGTTGCGCAGGTTAGATGTGCTTACGCGCAGGAGGCCGGCGACTTCGGTGGAACTGAAGCGACGTAAGGACTTTCGTTCTTCGGGTTCGAAAGCGATCTTCATCTGGCGATCCAAAGACTCAGCCAGATTGTCGGCAAATGCTCCGATATCGGAAGAGCCTATGCCTTGCGTGTATCCAATGTTACGATCATCCATGTCCTGCCGCCCACTCTCGGCCTCTGTTGAGGCTCTTAGTCATTCTGACGGTGTACAGCGTGTCTGACGCGTTTTGCCGTCAGAATGGGAATGCCACGATCCAGTGAGTCCGGCAAGAAGAATCTAAATGTAGTGTGAAAGTTATCCACAACACCTATAGGTGTTGTCGTGTAAAAAAACTCAGCAAGTCATTGATATAGATATATTAAATGCAGATCTAACCAAATCGAGCCGCTACTCTGTTGAGTTGGCATATTAGCAGCTAACCCCAAGCAACTAATGGCACTTTCTGCCTCCTGCGGAGTTTTCTCCCGGTCAAATTTTTTGGATTCGGGTCAGAAGCTACATCTAATTTTGGCTCGATTCGTACGGCATGAGGCCAAGTCGTTCCGCCCGCTCCAACAGCATTTTCACCGAAGACGGCTGCCATCTTGTTCGGCCACGAGGCGTGCGTTCGCGCATCGCTTCCAGCCGGGTGCAGATCGCCTGAAGCGTGATGTCGGGGTCCGCGCCCTTGATGCCGGCGACGATGGCGGGCAGACGGTCGTCGGTTTCGCGGCGCCCGGCGCGGGCTAGCACCTCGGCCGGCAGGAAGCCGTCGCCGACATAGGCCTTCACAGCGCGCAAGAGACGGCTTTGGGTCCAGCGACGCGCCTCGGGCAAGGGGCCGTTGATGATGCGCACCACGTCTTCCCAGGCCAAGTCGGGTCGCAACCGGCGCACATGGGGCACCCAATCTTGTGCCGTCTCGTTCAGACGCTCCATGTAGCCGTCTTGTCGCGCCAGCCGTACTTTGCGAAGAGCAGCAGGGTCTTTGGCCCGCAGTCCAGGGTTCCCGCCGACCCGGCCCTTGGTACGGGCGCTCGCCAGCCCTGCTTTGGTACGTTCCCGGATCAGCGCCCGCTCGAACTCGGCCGCGGCGCCCAGAACCTGCAGAGTGAACTTGCCTTGCGGGGATCCGGTGTCGATCGGGTCCTGAATGGAACGAAAGAACGCCCCCTTGGCCTCCAACCGTTCGATCACCTCGAGAAGGTGCGACAGAGACCGTGCGAGCCGGTCGATCCGTACGACAACCAGCGTGTCGCCCTTGCTAATGCGCTCCAGCAAGCGGGCAAGCACCGGCCGGGCACGATTGCCGCCTGAGGCGTGCTCTTCGAAGATCTCGACGCATCCCGCAGTTTGCAGGGCCTCAGACTGGGGCAGGGGGGTTTGATCCTCGGTTGAAACGCGCGCGTAGCCTATCAATGGCATCAAAACAGTCTTTTTGCAGTTTCATATAGCGCCAATAAACGACCGTTTGTAAACGAATGCAAGTAAGTGCTCTCTCGTCGGGCTCGCCCAAAAACCCTTGGTTTCCCTGCGCTGAGCGCCATCTGAGAGGTTCTGCCGGCAGTCGCGCGCGCATACTATATACAGGGCGTCGGCAATCGCCACAAAATCACTTGGGTAATGTGCAAAATACTAGTATTTTGCACATATGAAAACACAAGTCTCTACCTTGACTGATGATTACGACAACCCCCTCATCACCATCGAGGAGGATGAAGAGGCTCACGAAGACGATCTCTGGTTTTTACCTGGGCCACTCGAGGAAGAACCGGATGATTTGCCACCTGGGCCACGGGCGGAACCGCCAGACACTGCTGTCATCGAAGACTGGGCAAAGGCAGAAGGCGTTCACGCTGCGCGACTGGCAAGAGTGGCTGGACGCCTGGGTGCTCTGGATGACAGGCTGCTGCGTGGCCCGGAAGGCTGGCGGCATCGCCTCGCTCTTATCGAGGCAGCGGACCTTAGCTGGTTCGCAGGGGATCGGGTGAGTTCTGATCGTCTGGCGCTTTGGATATCGATGCGGCTGTCAGGTGCACAGGATGACCAGAAGGCCTTGGCACGCGTAGGATGGGCTGTTCGGCGCCTGACAGGCGGTCCCGGACCGAAGGCTGACTTGGCCGCCTTCCTGGATCGCCGCGATCCCAAGAACATTGAAGACAGCGCTGAGCGCCTCAAAGATCGCGCGGGTGGATGGCTGGACGTCATGGCGGCTGCGGGCGACTTGCATCCGATCACTCGAGCCTGCATGGGCTTTCATCTCTGGAGCCTGGCGGGCCTCGGACAGCAGGGAGACCAGATCGAAGCCGCCGTCACCGCGTCTAGGATTGCGGCAAGCGACGGAAGCGGTGCCATCTTTGCGCCGCTCGCCATGGGCGGGGCAGGTGGGCTGCGTGCCTCGGGCTTGCCACCCGAACGCTTGGCCCGCTGGTTGGACGGGATGAACAGCGCAATACTAACGGCGATGCGACATCTGGATTTGATTGAGACTTGGATAGTTCAGGCAGAAGGCGAAATGGCTAAACTGTCGGGCAAGACGCCTCCTGCTTTGCGTGCTTTCTTCGCGGAATGGCCGCTGGTGTCCGCGCCGATGACTGAGACTCAGATCGGTGCCAGTCGCGCGGCGGTGCAACGAAACCTCGCGTGGATGGAAAAGTACGGCTTGATCCGCGAGGTTACAGGGCAGGGGCGGTTCCGGATGTGGCGGATAGAAGCTTAGTATCTGCCCTTGTGATGGCTCAAACACGCGTAAGCGCGCTTATGTCAACTTCCAGACAGTTGCGCCAAAATGCGTCGTCAGGTTTACCAGGTTATGTCGTCACGGCTGAAATGGTTCAGCCAGAAGCAGACGCGGCAGGACAGCAAGCATGGCCGGGTCATCAGCGGTGAGGAAGGCCACGAGGTGCATTTGTTCATCCGCCGCGGTAACAAGGTGAATGGCAAGGTCAATCCGTTTATTTATTGCGGGCAGCTCAGGTTCGCCGGATGGGAAGGAGAGAAACCAATCGAAATACAGTGGGAATTAGCTTCGCCAGCACCGCGCGCGCTTTGGGCGGAGCTCGGAATTCCAGATCGGGATTGATCACTTGGACTGATGCCGCGTGGCGATCCGGACAGCGCCATGCCCATGGCTGAGACAGCCGCGTTGCGGAAATTGGCGGTCGTTGGCATGAAGCGGAACAATGGCTTCTGCTTTCCACTTCTGGAGGCCGTTCCCCCTGAAGAGTTCCAGATGTCATAGCACCAGAAGCGATGAACCCTAGCCTCAAGGCCGGCGAGGCCCTCTTTGCCGCGCCACGGCGGCACGTTGTCGGCCTTTCAAGAGCTTGAAAGGCGTTTGCATGGGCTCTTCCTGATCCGGCGACTTGGTCATTTTCCCTGTGGCAGCACTCCACCACTGGGTGCCTTGTTCATTTTGCACGGGAACAGGTTTGAAGATCAGCGCATCGCGTTTGGCGTTGAAGGCGCACATCGACATCGGACCGTCCGACGTGATCGTCATGAAGACACAGGAGGCGCAGCGCTCCCTGTCCAATTTGTCCGCATCCATGAAACTATGGATCAGAACACTCATCCGGTGCACGCGGGCCCGGCTCGCAATCAGCCCTCCACGCAGCTGCCACAGCAATCCGACCGCTCCCAGAAGACCTCGCAGAGCCAACCCCGGATGTTTGCGCAGCAAGTGCCAGACTACCGGCGCGTTGCGCTGCCCCCCCGGTTGTTCAAGCGCCGGAACCAGCCGGCGCAAAAACGCGGCATCCTGCGTTACTGAAACCGCCTTCTTGGCCGCGACTAGCAAGATGTCATAGCGATTGCACTCGCGATGTCCGATAGCCACGGTATTGTTCAGGTCCGTTTCGAACCCTTTTGAAAGGGCCTCCCAAACAGTGTCGCGCGACAAGGCGCCCGCATGGTGATCCGAAACGCCACGCCCCGTATCGGCACCCATTTGAAATGAAACCAGGGTTACATCCGCGGCGTGGTCGCGAAAAAAACGAGCCACCTGCGGCACCTCCCGAATGTTGCCTTCAAACACGGTCATGTTGAAGAGAATGCGCAGCCCAAGACCTTTCGCCCGTGCAATATAGTCGCGTCTGACGGCGTTCAGGCTGACCTCCGTTGGATAGCCTTTCCGTTCTTCTGTCAGATCAACGTGAAATGCGACATCATTCAGCCCTGCTGCCCGGAGGCGTCGGAGCATGGCTCTCGTTGCGCGGATGCCATTGGTCATCAAACAGGACCGAAGGCCGAGGCGGCGGATCTCCTGGCAGATCGCTTCAAGGTCCTCGATCGAGCGCAATGTCGGATCGCCGCCGCTGATCTGGACTGGCGTATCGGGCCCATAGTGCCGCTCGATCATTGCGATACGGGAAAACAGGATCGGGAGCGGAACGTCGTGGGCAAGCTCGGCACGATCAGACAGATAGCACAGGGTGCAATCGAGGTTGCAGCGCTGCGTTATCTCAAGCGACACGCACGCCACCGGATAGAACCGCCCCGCCGTTTGCAAGTCACCGAATTGACCCGCCGCGAGCAGACCCTCACGCAGAGGTGCTCGCTTGTCTGTCCCCATGAAGTTGCGCCCACGCGCAGCAAATGCCGGATCGCTCGGCGTATCAGTGTCCTTTGCCATGTCGCGCCCTCGTCACTGGTTGATTTCAAAAAAGTTTTTAACAAAGGCTTGCGAGCACGCTTTTGGTGTCATGCGGACGTCTTGAGGGTCAGAGAGTGCAAGGCATATTTCCGGTCGCTACCGCACCTCATTCAACGACCAGTCGTAGTCATACCGATCTATCCGCCCGCGCGCCTCAAGAGCCGCACGCGTTGGAGCCGGGGACTTTGTGATCAGACGCTCAAGCACTTCACCCTCATTGTCTCCGAAATCCTCACGGAACCAGATGTAGATTTTGGAAACCGTGACGCGCCCGTCGTCTCCGATCAGAACCCCTCGCGAATCCGCAAGATAGGCACGTTCTGCGGCCTCCAAAGCCTGCTCGAGGCCTGCACCGCGCCAGGCTTGAGGAGCGAGATTGGGGCAGGAGACCGCAGCGCAATTCAGCGCGTAGTGAATGCGGGGTTCGTTGAAGCTCGGTCGAATGATGCCATGCTCGATATCGTTCAGGCTCAGCGCAACGCCATTAACTGCCAGGTCTTTCCGGTTCCAGGGCCCGATGCTGAACGGCCCGTCCTTGATTTTCCGGATGCTGCTGACCGGATAATGGTCAAGCACCACCCGAATGGTTTGCGCGTTGTAAAGATTGATCCAGAAAGCCAATTGATCGTCACGGGTCAAGTTTCCAGGCGTTATCTGCTGCAAGCCGTTGATGAAACTTACCAGATTGGCGTGATCTGACGCAGTGACGGCATTGTAATTCACACGCGCGACACCTGAGGTATCTTCCGCCCAATAGCGCCTCAGAAACTGGTTGTAAGCCGCGTAGTTCACCCGTTCTGCCCGTTCAGACCTCTGCAAGGCGAAATCTTCGGACAGCAAGACAGGCTTCGGCAAGGCAACCCGTTCAATGGATGCGCAAGCGCCCAGAATGACTGCGAGTGTCGTTGCGATCAGAGCGCGCAGCATGACCAGGTATTCCCTTGTTGGATAAACCGAAGATACGCAGCACGCGGTGAGCGCCACAAGATCGCTCGCGAAGACGTGCGCATTCGCGAGGGGCAGGTGAATGAACTGGACCTGTAACGCTTTCGTGCCGCCCCAAGTGCTTGTTCAAGCCACTTTCCGTTCGGGATTGCCAACTTGTTTGCGGTGCGGCGCCTGGTTAGGCGTTGGGTATGAACATACCATCCTCCATGCCGCGCCTGAAAGGCTACCGTTTCCCTCGTGAATCGTTGCATATGCCGTCTGGGTCTATAATCGCTTCGCGCTCAGCACGGCGGATGTCGAGGATCTTCTCGCCGATCGGGGTGTGATGGTCAGCCGGTGTCGCGTAGCACTTAAATGCGGTATATGAAAGTCAACAAAATCAACGGGGCCGCTTTGCCATTAAATATGGGATCTTGTCTTTAAA
The DNA here is from genome assembly GCF_051447875.1 of Roseovarius sp. MS2. Lineage (NCBI taxonomy): Bacteria > Pseudomonadati > Pseudomonadota > Alphaproteobacteria > Rhodobacterales > Roseobacteraceae > Roseovarius > Roseovarius sp. MS2. The sequence goes on along the minus strand of NZ_JBKHVF010000003.1, from coordinate 98,880 downwards.
TCGGGAGTGGGCAAAACTTGGGGGTCATGCGGCTGCTCTTTGGTAGGCGCCGGTTAGCCGACCGTCGAGAACGGCGGCGCGGAGAACAGCCACCCGGTGGGCTCCCTTGGGTGACCATCTCATGCGGCGTCGCTTTCCCATGCGGGTGTTGCCGATGTCGTCCACGCAGCCCTCAGCCCGGGACGAAGAAATCGGAAGACCCGTGCGGTACCGCCGACTATAGTCGGTCAGGCTGTCCATATTGTTCGCAAGGTAGGAATAGAGGTCTCGGCAGCGAGCTTGCACTCGCCGAGCCGCTTCAGTCTCCACGCGGTCATCTGTAACGAGCCGCGCGCAATCGACCATCAACCATTGCAGACTGGTCGTGGCCGTAAGAACTTTTCCATGCCAAAGGTACCATCGCAGCGTTTCGGCCGGACGTTTGAACAGCACTGGAATGCCGGAGAAACTCCTGCTCTGCAGCAGGCCCTTTACGGCGTTCTCGACATGCTGAATGCGCATCGAGATATGCCACCAATCGAGGATGTGGCGGACCTTCCCACCGACGGCATTGCGGACGAGGTTTGGCAGGGCTGGTTCCCCGTCCGAAATTACCGTGACGGCTTGTTCGTGATCCCACCCGAGAGCCCTCAAGTCCTGGCGAAGCTGACTAGCAGGTGACAGGACCGCCTGTTGCACCAAGCCGAAGCGGCGGCACCTATCGTGGCTTTCGATCTTGCCGACCACAACATCGAGGTGTCGCTTCTGATATTCCGGCCTGCATCGGATATGCGCCCCGTCCAGGAAAACCGTCAGCGCAGGCGCCTCTTCGGCGGCTGAAGGAACCAGCGGCTCAGTTTGCTCGCTGTCGCAGATCTCCCGGGCAACTTTACCCAGTCGATTGCGCACCGATGTGTGCATCTGCTTCGCGCAAGGCAGAAAGGTTTCCAGGATACGCGCCGCTTCCCGGAAGGAATGACGCGCCCCAAGTTCGGCTTGAAGGCGTCGCAGTTCCGGGGTCGATCGATCCGGAAAAAAGTGAGTGAGAGGCGAAAGCGGTCCGCCCAACACAACATCGGATTTTGCATTGCAGGCACAGCGGCGAATGCGCGGCACCTTGACCTCGAACCTGCCGAAGAGCGTGTCGAGCACCCGAGACCGATAATCATGTATGGCCCGGACCCCGTCGCAGTCGGGACAGATCCTGATTGCTTGAGAAATCTCCTCGATCTGGTCGAGCAGGATCGCTTTCTGCAACTGCCCGAGGATCGTCTTTGCATCTTCGAGCAACAACCCGAACCCCTCAGGCTGCGTGCGTCGAAACGGGCGGGACAAACGGTCGAAATGATGCCTCTTTGTGGTTCCGTTCTCAAGGGTCGTCTCGACAATAATCCGCACTTCCATGGCAGTCCCCTTCTCAATGAACCACCAACATACACAGACACCCCAAGTTTTGCCCACTCCCCAGTGTGCCGGATTTAAAGGCAACGCGACAGCGCCAGAGCCTGACGGCATGCAGCGTTTGCGGGAGGCCGCCTGTTGGGCGCATCTGCGGCGCGACTTCCATGACTTCTGGACCTCGACCAAATCCGAGATCGCTCGCGAGGCGCTCGATCGGATCGGCAAGTTCTACGACATCGAGCGCGATATCAACGGTCAGCCCGCCAACGTCCGCTATGCGGCACGTCAAAAACTTACCCAGCCCAAGGTCGAGGCTTTCTTTGCCTGGTCTGAACAGCAGCTTCTGCGCATCCCCGGCAAAAGCGATCTGGCCAAGGCGTTCCGCTATGGCCTCGCGCGGCAGGAGGCCTTCAGCCTGTTCCTGACCGACGGGCGTGTGGCCATCGACAACAATCCGGCCGAACGCGCCCTGCGCCCGATTGGAATAGGACGTAAAAACTGGCTCTTCGCGGGCGCAGATACCGGCGCGGAAACCCTCGCGCGCGCGATGACGGTCATTGAAACGGCCAAGCTGAATGGTCTCGACCCGCTGGCCTATCTCGCCGACATCCTCGACCGCATCCACGATCACAAGATCAACCGGCTCGATGACTTGCTGCCGTGGAACTGGTCGCCAGTGGCATCCGCAATGAGCAGTCAAGCCGCGTAGGCCGCGGTATCAACGAGGCGGTTACCGTAAGGTCGACCATAAGGTCGGACTTACCATCACCCAACGCGCCCCGTCAGACGGCCCCCGCCGGAGCGTTACACTACAACGAGGAACGGCCACACAGTGCGATCGGCAACAAAGCCCCGATCATGCTTACGAAATAAGGGAGCATCACCAGCCTGTCACCCTGAGCGAAGCCGGAAAACTCTGCCTTCGGGCGGTCCAAGGTTGGGGTTCGGATCAGAAGCCAAACGGTTCCCAGTCCGGCTGGATGAAAGTTCAGTGGCAGGTCACTTTCTCATATCAACTTTAGGCGGCTTGACCGCCTCGGTCGTGCTGGCAACCCAAAGCCTGTCAGGATCACATGAAGGGTTCTTAGGTCTCGAAAAACTCACTGGCAATTTTGCGCAACTGGACAATTGAAAGGGGTTTCTCCAGTGCGTAATTGGCTCCTGCAGCCTCCAGTTCAGCACACTCCGACCCCATGGTGGATGCTGTGATGCCGACAATCGGCGTGTCGGTGTCCGTTTGCCGGATCAGTTTTATGAGTTCTGACCCGAGAAGGCCGGGCAAAAGTTGATCCATCAGAATGAGGTCCGGCTTATTCTTTTGATACGCAATAAGCCCCTCATCGCCGCTTTCTGCCCAAAGCGTTGTTCCGAATATCCGGCGCAATCTTGCTGTGGTGATCTCACCGACCACGCGATTATCTTCAACCAGCAGTACGGTCTTGCTTTCGTATGTGATGTCTTGCTCGCTCATATTCTTATGCTCCATCTTCGTGTAGCGCGACGATTTCTCCAAGCGTGCCGGATGGGTGAACACAAAAGTGCACCCCGTTTTAGTTATCCCGTCATAGGGCCCTGTCGCCGGTCCATTGATGTCGGAGCGCAGATTATCTTGGTCTACCTTATGTCCCTTGAGATAGACGTCCCCCCCAAGCGTGCGTGCCGCCTTTCTGGCAGTGTAGAGGCCTAGGCCCACATGGTCATCGCCAGCGCCGGTGCCACTTGAATCGAAAGGCCGGAAGATAGTGTCTACCTCTGCGGCAGGGATACCTTGTCCATTGTCACTGATCTGCCAGATGACAGTCAGATCATTGCCGCTATTGAGGCTCAGAAGCACGCTCAGAGTGACCTCTGTCCCGCCGGAATGGATGATAGCATTGTGAAGTAATTTCAGCAGCGCAATATAGACACGACCATAATCACCGCTGAGCAGCGTACTGCTGGTTTGGGACAAGGAGAAGATCAAAGAAACCCCATTGGCAGCGGCCGCACCTCCAAGAGTCTCGCGCAGGTGATTAGCGACTTCATTCAGAGTGAACACCATTTGCTGGGTGCGTAACTCGCCGCCGCTGCTGTGCAGTCTCAGATCGTCTAGAACAGCGACAACCCGCCCGAGGGACTTGCGGAAATTGCCTGACACTTCCCTCCATCCAATACCGGAATCAAGCTCTTCTGCTAGCATACTAAGGATCGCGGCGGGAGTGCGAAGCTCATGTGCGGCCACAGACAGCAGTCGTTCTTCGCGAACCAGTGCCTCTCCCAGCAATTTCTCGAAATGCTGGGCCCGCGTTTCATGTTCAAGTTCCTCGGTCACGTCGAGTGCTCCGATGACCGCGCTGCCAGGGCCTTGAGCCAATACGTGAATTTCGAACAGCCGAGAAGATGACTGCGCTTCAACATTGTGATCGTCGAGACCTGGTAACTGGTCGGCCATAAGCGGAAGCGTCATTACGAGGCGTGGTTGATTGGACGCGCCTTTCCTTCCTTCCATTATGTCGATCAACCGGAGCAGTTGGGCCGGCTGTGATCTGGCAAAGAACCGCGCAAACGAAATCGGACGGCTTCGGGAATCATATGCCGCGATCGGTGAAATCGTCTTGTGCTGCAAGTCGACAGAATAGAGCTTTCCTGCTCCACGATGCGTGAAGAGATGCCAAAGCTTGGCGATGTGGCGGCCTTCACTCTGGCCCCGACGCAATGTTGAGACGTCCTGCTCACGAATAAGGATCAGGGTCACGAACGCGGTAGCTCCCGCTAACAGCAAATCTGCCGGAGCGCCAGCCGCCATTCCGATCGGCATGGGATAGTAGAACAACACCGCGGGCACCAAGAAGATCGCTCCAACCAGCCCAATCGGAGCGGTCAGCCCCCCATCAATCACAACCGAAAGAACAATCATGATCAAGACTACGAACATCAACGCTTCGGTCTCTGCCCCCGGGAGCGCTGTGCGCATACTGGTCAGCATCAAGCCTCCTGCCAAAGCCAGACCGAGTGCAATTCCCCAGATAAGGTTATGCCCGGATCTCTCAACCGCTTGTCCCGCAAACTGCACCACCAGCAACGTCGCCACCGAGAGGCACATGGCGCCAGCGATGCTCTTTGGTAGGGCGTCGAGGCCCGTAGCCAACGTTGTCCCTAAAAACCAATGTGTGGCAAAGAAAATTCCACCGGTCAAAACACCGAACTGCATCAGCAGAACAATGGTCGCTTGCGCTCGGTTAGCCCGCCTCACTGACGCGGGCCATAGTTCTCTCAGCATCCGCGCGGTGGCGTTTAGAAAAATCGCCAATGTCAGCCCGAGGGCAAAAGCGGAAAATCTAGCAAACCAGTCGCCGGTCCACTCTGAGGTTGCGCGCACAAGAATTGCGGGGCCGATCGTAATCATCAAACCGCAGAGTGTGACAATGATCCAGTTGCGCGCGTTGCGCCATTGAAACAGGCTCTGATCCAGAGCGAAAAGCCCGGCTGCCGTCGAAATGCTTAGAACGGTCAGGTAAAGTGCCACATCGTTGATGGGCCACACCGTCATCAGAAGCCAATAACAGATGCTTGCTGCCAACACGAGAACTACGAGCACTCCCCTAGCTTGTCGCGATGACAGGAGGCCTGGATCAAGGGTCGACGTTGCGGTGTCGACCGCTGTCCATTTTTGAGATGATAGTTCGTTCATTTCGCTGTGGGATCAGAAGCTCTGTAAAATGCTGTAGACTGCCGGTGTCAGCAGCAGCAGTAGCAACGATGGCACGGTAAACATCATGGTGCCTAGTGTCATTTTCGTTGGCAGCATATTCGCTTTTTCCTCTATTCTGCTAAAACGGCGCTCTCGTTGTTCTTCTGCATAAATTCGGAATGTGTCTGATATCGGCGTGCCCATGCTTGACGCTTGCAAAACCACCGCTGCAAAGGATTGCAGGTCTAAATTGTCCGTGACATAGGCAAGACGCGCAAAAGCGTCTGCGCGATCTTCTCCAGCTTTTAGAGCCTCTGACGTGGCCGCGAACCTCGCTGCAAGTTCCGGATGAATGCGTTTCATGGACCGCGCAACACGGGTTAGGCTCTGATCTAGGGATTGTCCCGCCTCAACACAGACCAGCATTAGATCCAGAGCATCCGGGAGGTCGCGCGCAATTCGATCGACATAGCGCTGGGCCAACCTCCTAACCAGCAAACTGGGCAGGGTATACCCCATCAAAAAGCCAAACGCGCAAAACAGTAACCAACGATCAGTTGGGAGGTTCGAGAGGATAGACAAACCGATAAGCATGCAAAACGCAATTATGGCGGCGGTCAGCCCGCTTAGCAATTTCACGAACGAGTATTGATAAAGAACGCCCGGCCCCGAAAAGCCTGCCTGAAATAGCCTTTTACGTCGATGTTCCTGTTTGGCACTACCGCCATTTCCCGACAGAAGCCGCATGATCGAAACCAGCTTCGAGTCAGTGTCCATAGTCTGTCGTAGCGAAATTCGAACCTCTTCGGTCTCTTGTGCGCTGGGCCTTTGTGTAACGACACTAACTACTGCCAGCACTATCAGAGCGATGCCTGCCATGGTTGAGACTGACAACAAGACAGGCGAGAAAGACTCGATCATCGGATTACACGGGCCCTATGCTTGCAATCTGATCATGCGCTGCATGAATAAAATGTTGCTCAACAACAAAAATGCGATCAAAGCCAGCATCGGCCTAAAAAAATCGGCCTGTGAAACTTCCGCGAAATAATCCGGCTGAATAAGGAAAAGCATCACAGCCGCAAAAATTGGAAACGCTGATAGAAAGCGTCCCGACCATCGTGCCTCTGAAGTGATAGTGGCAATCTTCCTCTTTAACTTTTGACGGTTGCGGCAGATGATAGTCAATCGCGTCAGTACATCCACCAAATTGCCCCCACTGTTGTTGTGAATCTCGACGACAGTCGCAAAAAAGTGGATGTCCTGATTTTCACAACGATAGGCTAATTCTTGCAATGCAACCGTGAGATCATGGCCATAGCTGATTTCCTGTGCCGTAGTCGCGAACTCTTCGCCGATGGGACCGTCAATGGCGGTTCCGACCATACGCAGCGCATTGTTGATGGGCGAGCCGACCTTTAGAGACCGGATGATCACATCCAGCGCTTCGGGTACCTTTTCGGAAATGAGCGTCAGACGTCGCTTGCGGAGGTGCTGATGTAACACGACTCGCGCCCCAACAACGGCAATGCCGGCTATAAGAAAGGCAAAAACGGGATTAAACTGCAGGACCCACGCGAGACCCAACCAGATCAGAAAAACGGCTGGCACAATCATGAGCGCCTCACGCTTGATATGCCCAACATACCACGTGATTAAATGGCGGGCAGCATCCTTCAGCGAACTCGCTTCATTCCACGCTGCTATTTGTACATCGCGACGCAGAACAATCCGATCCGTTTGAATAGCATTCCCTGCGCGCACATGGTTCGGATTGGACTGCGCATAGCGTGACAACAACCGGTTTCTGCGTTCGCGCCTGATACTGAGAATGCGCAGAACGGTCGACATCAGAATCAGAGTCATACCAATGCTCAAAGTGGCCGATAAGAGCACATCAAGGATCATGCTTCCGAGGTTCCGTAGAGATTCGCAGGTAGGACTACGCCCCATCGTTTGAAGCGCTCTGTGTAATGCGATCTTATACCGTTGCTGACAAATTTGCCCTCAACCCGCCCGTCGGGATCGGTGCCAAGATGCTCGAATTGGAACAACTCTTGCATCGAGACCACGTCCCCTTCGCATCCAGTGATTTCAGTAAGAGATACAACGCGGCGCGTTCCGTCCTGCATGCGGCTGATCTGGATAATCAGGTTGACTGCGCTGGCCACTTGACGCCGCAGCGCGCTCAGAGGCATCTCAAATCCGGCAAGAGCCACCATGTTTTCAATGCGGCCTACGGCATCACGAGGTGAATTTGCGTGAATTGTTGTCATGGAGCCATCATGACCAGTGTTCATCGCTTGCAACATGTCGATAACTTCTTCACCACGCGTTTCACCGACGATGATCCGATCAGGCCGCATCCGAAGCGCATTCCGCAAACAATCGCGTTGTGTCACTTCGCCCTTGCTTTCCATGTTGGACGGCCGGCTTTCTAGACGTCCAACATGTTCTTGTTGCAGATTGAGTTCGGCAGTGTCTTCGACTGTCAGGATGCGTTCACGCGGACCGATGAAAGCAGAAAGGGCATTCAATAAAGTCGTTTTGCCCGATCCAGTACCGCCAGATATCACGATGTTCAACCGGCTTTTCACCGCCGCGCGCAGGTAAGCTGCCATGCTCTCGGACATAGCCCCGAATGCCATCAGTTGATCAATGCTTAGCGTATCCTTACGAAACTTGCGAATGGATACCAGAGTGCCATCAACTGCAATGGGTGAGATGATTGCGTTAAGACGGGAACCATCGGGCAGCCGGGTGTCCACATAAGGATTGAGGTCGTCGAGACGGCGACCCACTGCCGAGACAATCTTTTGCAGGATGCGCCGCAAATGCGCTTCATCGCTGAACTGAATGTCGGTTTTATCAAGAATGCCGTTCTCTTCAACATAGACCCGATCCGGACCGTTGATCAGAATGTCCGATATCCGTTCGTCCTTCATCAGGATTTCCAACGGACCTAGACCCATCACTTCATAATAGAGATGATCGACAATCTGATCCCGATCTGATCGAGAAAGAACAACAAGTTGATTGGGCATCAGCTTGTCGACAATGACACCAATCTCTTGCCTGATATCGGCCTCAGTCGCCTTCTCCAATGCTGAAAGGTTCAGCGTGTCAAGCAGCATGCGATGGGCCTCAGATCGCATCTGCGAGAGAGCCGTCCGCCGCTTCTTGGCTGCATCGCTGTTCGTAACAGACTGTGACCCGGCCGACTGCTTGGCTGGCGGCATCGGCATCTTGCTCAGTTTAGCAAACTGCATTGTTTCATCATCGGCGGTGCCACTGCCTTCGGCCGCATTCTCGGCCCGAGTATCTCTATAATTCTTGAACATGCATTCTTCGACCGTGCTGCGCGGATTTACAGAGCGTCAAGATACTCTTACGGAGTGGGTTTCCAGGAGTGTGTCGCGCGAGAGGACTGCCAAGATCGCAGGCGTCGCTCACCTCAGCTCCCCCAGCTGAAAAGCTATAGGCAAGCTCGGCGTCAAGGCCGATAAGAAAGGGCGCCATTAAATCCGGCCAGTCTGCGGGCAGAACGTTCGGCACCTTGTTCAATATATAGCAAAAGGTCAGGCTAGGAATATTATTCTCATCCAAGAGGCTGCGCAACTTGTGAGCGTTGCGCACACACCGAATCTGCCGGTTGGCGACACAGATCACCATATCCACATTTTTATAGATATCTCCACTCCAATCGCTGACGATCGTTGGCATGTCAATTATTATGATCGGCGCTAATTTTTTTGCCATGTCAATAAGTCGGACCGCCCCACCAAATCCAAGTGCGTCGACAGGAAGCATCTGAGCAGGAGAGGGTAACACATTGAGATTGGCGGAATATGCCGTGATGCACTCTTTGAAGCCCTGATAATCTAGAACATCGATGTTTTGGTATACATCAATGATGCGCGAGGTTTCATCAATGTTGAGATAGGTCGCCACATTCCCATGCTGTACGTCAAAATCCAGAAGACAAACAAGGTCACTCGGCTCTAATGCAGCCAGTTCATAAGCGATATTCACTGCCAGTGTCGTCCCGCCGACGCCTCCGGCCAAGCCCTGCACTGCGATGGATAACGGTCGTTGTGCCATCGTTTGATGCAGAAAACGCGTTCGTTCGCTCGGTACGTTGGCCAGTTTGCGCCGTGGGTTCAATTTGGAAATGCGGTTCAAAAGGGGCGCGAAGAGTGAATGGACCTGTCCCTCGCCCGACTTTTGGGCACTTACGGACGACACCTGTTCAAACCGCTCGTTGCTTGGTGGGTTTTTCAATACATCCGGCAGCTTATTGATATTCCGAGGGTCCAAGACTATCGCGGAAAGCGGCAGTTCAAGATTTGCCAGAGTGGCTTGGCCACAGATAACGATGAGATGGCGTGAACAGCGCCCCGCAAGCTCGAGGATTGCATTTGCCTGTTTCATGATTGAGAGTTCTGTTGGCGCGAGCACAACAAGAATGATATCTAAAACCTCTGCCTCATCCGCGGCAGCGCGCTCAAGCATGCTGAGCGCCTCGCGCAAGTGGAGATCCTTCCTCAGATAATCCGGCAGCAACGGCAAGCATTCTGCGAGGATCAGAACCGCTGCCGTACTGTCAGAAATAGTGAAAATGCGTTGTTTCTCCTGTCCGCGCTGATTCATGCTCGGCACCTGTTTGCCATCATCTGCAAGGAACCTCTATTTGAGTGCGCTGCGCGGATCGCACCACGGTAAGCGAACAGGTCTGCTCTTGTTCGTTGGGGACAACTGTAGACACATACCGCTCAAGCGAACCCAACACGTTGCCTGAGCCTCGTTGGCCTGTCTCTGCCTGCGAACGCTCAGTCTGCTGTATTACAGGCTCTTGCTCGGATTGGGTGGAGCCCGCGCTTAAAAGGGTTCTTCTCTCCTGAGTGAGCCGGAGATCGTTTCCTGCGTAAAGACCGCCGAGCGTGTCAATCAGCTCCTGAGGCCCGAGCAGAACGACCTGTGCTCTTCCCTCATCGCCCAAATCGATGGCCGAAATCAGAATGAGATCTTTGGCCAGAGTGCGAGTCATACTCGGTCTACCGGATTGTTTGGTTGCGCCGCTTACGTCCACGACGGCACCGACCTGAAAGCTGGCAATGTCCTCGTTTGTAACTTCGATTACTATCGCGGCATTGCCTAGGGGAAGCGGAACGTCTTGCGTCACAATCTGACCCGCACGCACCACATCACTCCAAAGAACCAGATCACCTGCCTTCAGAGCACGAAGGGCCATCAGAGGTCGATCACTGTCGTCACTCAAATCGTCCAGATTACGTATCATTCTGTCGTGAAGATGATCAGAATATAGATCCACGTGCTGCAGATCCGCATCCTGCAAAATCGCACCAGGTTCAACGTTCCGCACCAATACCACGGCTGTCGCCCGGGCCGGGAGCTGCGCACGGACTCGAACCGCCTCTTCAAGGCGCTGCTCGGCCGTGTTTACATATCTAAAAGTAAAGAAACCAGATAGCAGAACCAGACTGCATCCGCCTACAAGCAAGTAAATGTACCATACCCGTCTCAGCATGGTGGACACTCCATCTGAAGCTCTGCACTTTGAAGGCCATCAGCTAGACGGCGGGGCAGGTCCAAGTGCATCGCTGATCAAATCCCTGAATGTTCCAAGTACGCCACCGGCATCTTCACTCAGAATAATCTCTCTGACGCCCACCGCAAGTGCAACGAGCGCCGCAGCCAATACAACCCATTCGATAGTCACAGCCCCCGAGGTATCGCTCCAGTGCGACCTGAGCTTAGATATCATCGCCCGAACGTATTCTCTATACGGTTTCATAGCACTACTCCTATTCTCAAACAAGTTTTCCCTGCTTGAAATCTCGCTGTCCGATCACGCTTTATCCAATAAGTTGATCAGTCCCTATTGGACCCGATTGTTGTTTGTGCTCGAAACCGATTTCAGTCGACCGTTAAACGACAACAGAGTGACGAAACTGGGCATTGTTCCGTCGTGCAGAAATAACGCCGCGAACAAATTGCTCCTCATTCAGCGGGAACTTCAACGTCACGTCACATGCCATCATGCGCTCTGCCGTCAGATCGTCTCCGCGCACCTCACTCGAAATGAGCATTAGAGGCAATTGTGGTGCAGCACGGCGCACCCGCATGCAGAAATCAACGGCGTCCTCAACATCTCCAATAAAGTCTGAGTCAACGACAAGATAGTCCACAAGCTCTGCATATTTCAGCAACCATCCTGTATCCAGAGCCGGTTCAGACACGATCATGAGGTCACCGCCCAATTGGGCGAGCCACTCGCGACAACTCAATGCACTCGTGTCGAACTCGCCACAATAAAGCGAGAGGCCACGCGGACAAAGCTCAATTGCATGATCGTGCCGCGCCTTAGATCTGAGGCCGAACGGATCAGCATCGCTTGGGTTCGTTACGAGATCGACCCTTCCGGCCTCGCCGTTTCGAGCACTGCCTTGTGCTAATAATTTTTGGCGTTCCCCTAGTCTGTAAACAGCGGCCATGACATTTCCTATCCGGGTCAGTGCAAGTACATGTATCCGAAAGATACAACCTTTTGATTCAAATCTCAAGGCACTCAAGCGGACACTTTTGGCGATAATGTGGTACGGTTCCGCCGTTGTTCCGATCTAACCATCCACTACTGTCTCCTCGAAGCTCTCGAAGCGGGGAGTGGGCAAAACTTGGGGTGTCTGTGTATGCTGGTGGTTCATTTAGAAGGGGGCTGCCATGGAAGTGCGGATTATTGTCGAGACGACCCTTGAGAACGGAACCACAAAGAGGGCATTGCCAAGTTGTTTCGGATTTATTTTAGAAAGCCACTTAAGTTGATTTCAAGCCACCATCTCGGCAGCATAGTCTGTCCAGAGGCAAAAAGCATCTGCCCGGGCATGGCGATAGGATATGGCAGTGAGGCTGTAGCGACGCGGTCGGAAGATGTTGTTAATCTGGTCGTGTGCGGTAAGGAAACGTTGTGCTTGTCTGGGCGACTTGAATCGGCCCATGATTTTCTCCCGTCGTCGCGTCGGCCTGTGACTGCCTTCAATCTTGTTGTTGAGGCCTTTGTGGGCGCGATGATCGACGCCCGGTGCTTGATGGGCAATCGGCTTGATGTAGCTACGCAGCTTGTCTGTGGTGACAACCCTTGGCTTGCCAAATTGCGCGATCAGCCTTGCCATGAAACGCTTGGCAGCTTTCGCATTTCGGCGCGTTTGAACAAGAATATCGAGCGTATCACCGTTGGCGTCGACAGCACGCCAGAGCCAATGCTTCAAGCCGTTGATCGGAATCACAACCTCGTCGAGGTGCCATTTGTCGTTCGGTCGCGGCCGGTCACGGCGGATGCACGCGGCGAAATGCGCTCCAAACCGATTGACCCAGCCGCGTATTGTTTCCCGGCTGACCATCACGCCACGTTCGGCAAGCAGATCTTCAACATCCGCCGTACTCAGCGCAAAACGATGGTATGCCCTGATCGAGGCGCATGTCTTCACCGCGGCCCGGCTGCATGGTGACGACACCACGGTGCCGCTGTTGGCCCGTGGCGGCACGAAAACCGCCCGGCTCTGGACCTATGTGCGCGATGATCGTCCCTTCGACGGGACCGCGCCGCCCGCGGTCGTGTTCCGCTTCTCCCCCGATCGCGCTGGGGAACATCCGACGAAACATCTGACAGGCTGGCAGGGCATTCTGCAGGCCGACGCCTATGCCGGGTACAACCAGCTCTACGACGCCGCCCGGCAGCCCGGGCCGGTGACATCGGCGCTGTGCTGGGCCCACGCGCGGCGCAAGTTCTTCGAACTCGCCGATGTGCAGACCAACATCCGCAAGGGCAAGTCGCCCAAGGAGATCTCGCCCATCGCCGTTGAGGCGGTGAAGCGCATCGACGCGCTGTTCGAGATCGAGCGCATGGTCAACGGGCAAACCCCGGAGGCACGGCTGGAGATGCGACAGCACCAATCGGCCTCGCTGGTCGCGGACCTGGAGCGCTGGCTTCGCAGCGAACGCGCCCTTCTGTCGAAACATGCCAAGGTGGCCAAGGCCATCGACTACCTGCTGTCATCCAACCACTGGCCTGGCTTCACGCGGTTCCTCGAGGATGGGCGTGTCTGCCTCTCGAACAATGCCGCCGAACGCTCCCTGCGCGCGGTGGCCCTAGGCCGGAAGGCGTGGCTCTTTGCAGGCTCCGAACGGGGCGGCCAGCGCGCGGCGGCGATCTACACCTTGATCGGCACGGCCAAGCTCAACGACATCGACCCCCAGGCATGGCTCGCCGACGTCATCGCTCGCATCTCCGACATGCCTGTCTCACGCCTCCACGAATTGCTCCCGTGGAACTGGAAACCGGCAGGCCAACCCAAAACCTCCGTCAAGGCCGCATAGCCGCGGTACTCGGCGTATGCTTACGAACTTGCCATTGAAGGCTTCGATGAAGGCGTTGTCCGTCGGCTTTCCTGGCCGTGAGAAGTCGAGCGTGACGCCACGCTGATAGGCCCACAGGTCCATGTCGCGGGAGATGAACTCACTACCCTGATCGACCCGGATCGTCTTGGGGTAGCCCGATCTTCGACATACACGGTCCAGCGTGGCGACAACGTCTTCACCCCGGTTGAACCGAGCGTCGAGCACCGGAACGTAGCGCGAGAACGTGTCCACCACGGTCAGAATCCGAAGCTTCTTGCCCGTTGCGAGCTGGTCATGGACAAAATCCATGCCTCAGACATCGTTTGGACAAACGGCTTCGGTTCGGTCATCACGCAGCTTGGCTTTCACCCGCCGCTTCGGCGTCTTGTTCCTGAGCTGCATGCCCAACTCCCTGTAAATGCGATAGACTTTCTCGATGTTGATGCCCCAGCCCTCGCGGTCCAAGAGCACATGAACCCGGCGATAACCATAACGCACGCGTCTCTCGCAAATCTCCTTGAGCCGCTTCTCCACAGCAGCCTGATCGACGCGGCGGGATTTGTAGTGAAACGTCGAACGGTCAAAGCCGATGGCCCCACAGGCCGTTCGGATCGAGACCGCCCAATCGCTGCACATCCCGCGAACCAGTTCGCGCAAACGACCAGGCTTCAGATCTTTCGCCGGATGACATCCTGCAGCATCTCTCGATCCAAGGTCAGGTCGGCCACGATCTTCTACAACCGACTGTTCTCGTCTTCGAGCTGCTTGAGCCGCTCCATCTTGGACGGCAGCAAACCCGCATACTTCTTCTTCCAATTGAAGTAGGTCGCCTGGCTGATGCCAGCCTTGCGGCAGATCTCGGCAACAGGTGTGCCTTCCCCGCCCTGCTTGAGGATGAACGCCTTCTGCGCGTCCGAAAACTTCGATGCCTTCATGTGATTCCGCTCCTCTCCCAGCCGGGAAATCGTAGCGGAAAACTCCACCTTCAAACGGTCCAGTTTGCGGGGATCAGATCAGGAGCTCACATCGCCCTGAGCAGAAGGTTGCGTCGATAACATCGGAACATCCGCATGACAAAACGCCGCCAAATGGGATGGCCACCGCCGGGCGCACATCGCGTCGCCGTTACAAAGGCTGGTGTTCTTGACGGGGGCGGCTAACGGTTTCAGGGATTGACGCTTGCCCACCACGTTCTGCCGCCCCCTCGAATTGATACGTAACACATCTCGACTTAACGTCATTCAAAAAAAGCACCCCTCCAACTGGGGGTTTGGAGGGGTGAAAAGCGGTCATCACAAACACAAACCGCAATCATGAGTGTAAATGGCTTTGGTGAGAGTGGTGAGTATGTTATAGCCCAGTTACGACCTCATAAGATAATATGATATACATACTTAAGTATTTTGCAAGAGCTATTTTAAGGAGAACTGGTTTTTAAATCCTTGGGCATAAGATCGCTGGCAGAGCCTCCAGCGAAGCGGAGGCCCGCTTCGGACAGGAGTGAACCAAGAGCACAACTTTTGTCACGATCCAATGCCAGAATTTCTCTTTAGATTATTGGAATTTAGTGGTTTTCAATCAGTGTGGGAGCCCGTTCGCGATGATGGTTGGCCAGAATTACTTTGGAACCGCCTCTAAAATACGGGCCGCCTCTCCGCTAGGATGGAGCGGCTTAAGGTAAAGGTGATATAGGTCTATCACCCAAAGAAGATAGGTGTGTAATTGACATAAATATCTTTTGATATATCTTCAAGGCGTATGGTGCGATGTGGCCAGATGGCTCTGGACCGTACTAAGTTCAAGCGGGGCTTACGAGGAGATTAAATAATGAGCGCGGTTTATGCTCTTTGCGGCTCCGTCGGCGGCGCTTTGACTGGAGTCGGCTTTTTCTTGTTGGGATTTCCCCTAGCGACGCTCATACTAGCTTACGTCGCTGGGGCAACTCTTAGCATCATTTTTGCGGTTCTACTGGCGGCCCTAGTGACTCCGCCCTGCGAGGACGAGAAGATCAGCCTGCATTACGACCCATAGCAACGGATGTATCGCCTCCCTCTCGGGCCGCAGCGAAGTATGCGTTGGTCCGCAGAATAGAGGATGAATTCTACTTGCTTGACGTGGTCACACAATACGTTGCTATGATATGGTTTATTGCGTTCCATTGGCAATTCCGATACCACCTTAGGTAACGCGACAAGAACGTGGTTTAAGGTTTTGTGAGCACATGATGGACTCTGATGATGGGCTTAAGGTTCTTTTGGCAGACGATCATGGCATGATCCTTGAAATGATCGACATGTATCTTTCACGTGTTCCAGATATTCACCTGACGACCGCCAAAACGCTTGATAAGGCTCTGGAGCACATCGAAGCGGGCGAGAGTTTTGACATTGTCGTACTCGATCTGAACATGCCCGGCATGGGTGGCAGTGCGGGAGTGACGAAGGTTAAGAAGCGGCTTCCAGACTGCCCCGTGGCGATTTTGACTGGCGAAGTTTCTTCACAGGGCGTGCGGGATCTGATCGATGTCGGAACGGACGGCATCGTCCTCAAGACGACACCCCTGAAAACCCTTGTGAATGCCATCAGGTTCATGGCGGAAGGCGAGCAGTTTTTTCCCAAAGAGCTTATGTTTCAGATTTTTCCATCCGAGACAGCCAAGACCGACACACCGCTTTCTCCGAAGGAACAGTTGGTCCTAAGCTATTTGGCCGAAGGCATGTCGAATAGACAGATTGCGTCGCGTCTTTCCCTTGCGGAACCGACTATTAAGATGCATGTCCGGTCTGTCTGTGTGAAGCTAAGATGCAAGAACCGAACGCAGGCGGTGATTGCTGCGCAAAGCCAAGGCCTCGTTTGACCCAACGACGATCTGAACTGGCCCCTTTTTCGACCGGACACTTGGGCATAACCATGGAGTCTTAGGTATATGGCGGAGCACGTGCTTATGTCTGAGATAGAAATCATAACTGATGGCAGCCGTCGCCGTCGCTGGAGTGCGGCCGAGAAGCTGCGCATTGTCGAAGAAACGTTGGATGACCGGGCCAGCATTTCCGTAGTCGCGCGCCGCAATGGCGTGGCCCCCAATCTTGTTGATTGCCACTGAGAATTGACCCGGCATTGTCACCGAGATCTGACCCACCCAGTTGTTATGTTCTGCGCGTCATGATGGCGTCAATGCTGCTGTCTCCTTCCGTTTCTTTTTGGCCGTTTCGGAGCTTGCCTTGAAGCGATAGCTGTCGTTTCCGGTCTCCAGAATGTGGCATCGGTGGGTAAGGCGATCGAGTAGCGCGGTGGTCATCTTGGCGTCGCCGAAGACGCTGGCCCATTCGCTGAAGCTCAGGTTTGTGGTGATGATGAGGCTGGTGCGTTCGTAGAGCTTGCTGAGCAGATGGAAGAGCAAGGCCCCGCCGGAGGCACTGAACGGCAAATATCCCAACTCGTCCAGGATCACGAGATCGGTTTTGACCAGCGCCTCGGCGATCTTGCCAGCCTTGCCCTGAGCCTTTTCCTGCTCCAGGGCATTAACCAGCTCGACCGTTGAGAAGAAGGTAACCGCTGTTCTGACCCCACCTTCCCGTTGAATCCGTAAGCTGCGATGCGGGGCGAAATTGTGGTGATTTGCACGGGAGGTGTCATTGGGAGTCCATCGGGAGCGCGGTATGGAGGCTGTTGGGTTTGTGGAGCTTCTGGCGGCTCCGGCGGCCAAGCGGCGATGGTCTGACGAGGCGAAGGGTCGGATGGTGGCCGAGACGCTGGTTCCTGGCGTCACCGTGAACGAGGTGGCACATCGGCATGGATTGAAGGCCAACCACCTGTCGTCCTGGCGGACGCTGGCACGGAAGGGCAAACTTGTTGTGCCCGAGGTTGCGGGAGCTGAGTTCGCAGCACCTTTGTCGACGGCGCAGGCAGTGGACACGCCGGTTGCAACTGCGACGATTGATCTGTTGATCGGCCCTGTGACTGTGCGTCTGGATGCAGCCACGCCCGCAGCCCGGATCGCGGAACTGGCCATGGCCTTGCAGGCCCGCACGTGATCTTCCCGTCGAACCGGGTGCGGATCATGGTGGCGACGAAGCCCATAGACTTCCGCAAAGGTCATGACAGCCTGGCCGCGATGGTGAAGAACGAGCTGCGCAAGGACCCGTTCACCGGGACGGTCTTCGTGTTCCGCGCGAAGAAAGCCGATCGGCTGAAGCTGCTCTACTGGGACGGCACCGGGCTGGTGATGGCCTACAAGAGGCTGGAAGAGCATACGTTTACCTGGCCCGCCGTGAAGGACGGGTTGATGCTGATGAACCACGCGCAGTTCGAGGCGCTGTTTGCTGGTCTGGATTGGCGGCGGGTTCGGGCCATTAAAGTGAAGGCTCCCGAAGCGGTGGAATGACCGGTTCAGCCCTGCGGCAGGATGACTCGGTTGGTGCTTTCGACGGGCATCCTCTGTGCCGGTTTGGTAAAAACCGGCCATGCCGAAGACCTCTGATCTGCTTGAAGAAATCGCCACGTTGAAGGCGTTACTGACTGCCGCAGATGCGCGCGAGCGGCGAAAGGACGAGCGGATCGAACGGCTGGAGAAGCTGGTGGCGGCCTTCAAGCAGGCGGCCTTTGGGCGGCGGTCGGAAAAGAGCGATCCGGACCAATTCGAACTGGCGTTGGAAGACCTCGAAACGGCGATGGCGGTGATCCATGCCGAAGAGGATGCCGAGGACCGGGCCGCCAAGCGCCCTGCCAAACCGCGTGCAGCCAACCGCGGTGCATTGCCCAAGCACCTGCCGCGCATCGAGGAGATCATCGAACCAGACAGCCTGACCTGCGCCTGTGGCGGCTGCCTGCATTGCATCGGCGAGGATGTCTCGGAACGGCTGGACATCGTGCCTGCTCAGTTCCGTGTCATCGTGACCCGCCGTCCCAAGTATGCCTGTCGGTCCTGCACCGACGGGGTCGTCCAAGCCCACGCACCGGCACGGCTGATCGTAGGTGGCATGCCCACCGAGGCCACAGTAGCCTATGTGTTGGTCAGCAAGTATGCAGATCATCTGCCGCTCTACCGACAGGCCCAGATCTACAGCCGCCAGGGCGTCGATCTCGACCGCTCCACCCTTGCCGATTGGGTGGGTCGCGCCGCCTTCGAACTGCGCCCTGTCCATGACGCGCTGATGGCCGACCTGAAACTGTCTACCAAACTCTTCATGGACGAAACGCGCGCCCCGGTCCTCGACCCGGGGGCGAGAAAGACCAAAACGGGATACTTCTGGGCGCTTGCCCGCGATGACCGACCTTGGGGCGGCGCGTCTCCACCAAGCGTGGTCTTCACCTATGCCCCCGGTCGCGGCGGGCAGCATGCCGAGCGGATCTTGCAGGGCTTTGGCGGCATCCTGCAAGTCGACGGCTATGCCGGATACAACCGCCTGATCGCAGCAGACCGGATCGGTCCGGGCATCCAGCTCGCCCATTGTTGGGCGCATGCGCGCCGCAAACTAATCGAGATCACCCGCACCGGATCCGCGCCGATTGCCGAGGAAGGCGTGGCCCTCATCCGCGACCTCTACGCCATCGAGGCCGAGATCCGCGGCAGTGACCCCGTAACGCGATTGGCCATCCGGCGGGACCGCTCCGCTTCGATCATCGCCCGTCTCGACGATTGGCTGACCCACCACCGCGCCCGCGCCTCGGCAAAGTCGCCCTTGGGCGAGGCCCTTGCCTACATCGCAAAATACCGCGACGGCCTTGGCCGCTTCCTCACCGATGGCCGCGTCGAGATCGACAACAACACCGTCGAACGCACCATCCGCCCCATCGCCCTGAACCGCAAGAACGCCCTGTTCGCAGGACACGACGCCGGAGCTGAAAACTGGGCCGTCATCGCCTCGCTGATCGAGACCTGCAAGATGAATGGCGTCGATCCCCACGCATGGCTATCAGCCGCGCTCACCGCCATCGTTCAAGGCCATAAGCAAAGCCAGATCGACGATCTCCTCCCGTGGAATTACCCCGTTCCAGTGTGATCGGGACACCGCTTACAGAAGAAGCGCACGCGTTTGCGATGGTGCTCGATGGCCTGGATGCCGAGGGCCGTGGCCACGTGGGATTTCCCCGTGCCGGGCCCTCCGATCAACACCACATTCTCAGCAGCATCCATGAACTCGCATCGATGGAGCTGGCGGACCAGAGCTTCCCGCATTTCACTGGCCGCGAAGTCGAAGGCAGACAAGTCCTTGTAGGCGGGGAAGCGGGCAGCCTTCATGTGATACGCGATCGAGCGCACCTCGCGCTCGGCCATTTCGGCCTTGAGCAGCTGCGACAGGATCGGCATGGCAGACACGAACGCAGGCGATCCTTGCTCGATGAGATCGCCCACGGCCTGCGCCATCCCGGGCATTTTGAGGCTACGCAGCATGATGACGATGGCTGCTCCGGCAGGATCATGACGCATGGCGTGTGCCTCCCTCATTCCGAGCCTGTCGCAGCCCGTCGTAGCGTGCAACATTGGCCTCAGGTTCCTTGCTCAGAGAAAGGGCCGACGGCGGCGTTATATCGCGCTGGTCGGTTGGTTTGCCGTCCACCAACCTGTGGAGCAGGTGCAGAACAAGCGACAAAATATCGACCATCTCACGGTCCCCACCAGGCCTGCGCAGCATCTGTCCCTGCAACTTGCGGAAGGCCTCTGGCATCTCGGCAAAGGGTGCCCCATTGCGCAGCGCACCTGGCTTGCGCTGGACCACGGCCAGATAATGGCGCCAGTCATAAACGACGCGCCCAGGCTGGCGGTGCGACCGCTCAATGATGCGCTCATGTGTGCAGATCGTATGCCCCTCGGCCACGATGACCAGCCGTTCAGGGTAAATACGAAGGCTTACAGGTCGGTTCGCGAAGCTGGCGGGCACGGAATAGCGATTGCGGTCAAAAGTGACCATGCAAGTGGGTGATACGCGCTTACTCTGCTCGACAAAGCCATCGAAGGCCGTGGGCAGGGGCATTAGCGCAGGTTTCTCATCCTCCCACACATCAGCAATGCTGCCAGACAAAGTGCCATGCTCCGTCTCGGCCCAAAGCACCTTGCAGCGCTCTTCCAGCCAGTCGTTGAGTGCATCAAGGTCAGCGAAGGCTGGCATCACCTGCCAAAGCCGGTGACACGCATCGCGCACGTTCTTCTCGACCTGACCCTTCTCCCATCCTGCGGCGGGATTGCAGAACTCAGGCTCGAAGACATAATGGCTGGTCATGGCCAGAAACCGCGCGTTCACATCGCGTTTCTTGCCAGTTCCGACTTTGTCGACGGCCGTCTTCATATTGTCATAGATTCCGCGACCCGGGACGCCTTCAAAGACGCGGAAGGCATGCCAGTGGGCATCAAACAGCATCTCATGTGTCTGCAGCAAATACGCCCGCACCAGAAATGCGCGACTGTGCGATAGCTTGATATGGGCCACCTGCAGCTTGATGCGCTCAGCCCCGACATAGGCCCAGTCCTCGCTCCAGTCGAACTGGAACGCCTCGCCTGGTGCAAACACCAGTGGCACGAAAGTTCCACGATCCGTCGTGTGATGCGCCCGCTGCCGTTCGCCTCTCCATTGGCGCACGAAGGCCGCAACGCGCTCGTAGGAGCCGTCATATCCAAGCTTTACCAGATCGGCGTGCATCAGCTTCGCCGTCCGGCGCTCTTTACGTGATTTGCGCTGGTCGGTCGTGAGCCATGCTGTCAGCTGCTTGGCATAGGGATCCAGCTTGCTCGGACGATCCGGCGTCTGAAACGCAGGCTCAACAATCCCCTCCCGCAAATACTTCTTGATTGTGTTACGCGATATGCCCGTGCGCCGCGCAATCTCGCGAATGGGCATCTTGTCTCGCAGCGCCCATGTCCTGATAACCTTCAAAAATCCCATGTCGATCACTCCAAATGCCCCCAGCTGGTTCAAGCCGGGGCAAGGTTGCACATGGGTCAATTCTCAGTGGCAATCAACAGGGCGTGGTTCAGCTGGACACGGACATGTACGATGCGCGGCCAGCAGAACGAGGATTTCTCCAGGCGCTTTGCATACAGACATACGCCGCTGCCGTCCCACCAAACAATCTTGATCCGGTCTGCCCGCTTCGCACGGAATACGTAAAGTGCGCCACTGAACGGATCGCTCCCGGCATCCCGAACTAGCGAAAGCAGGCTGTCTGGTCCTTTCCGAAAGTCCACTGGACCTTCACGCCAGAGGGGATCATGCTAAGCGCACCGCGCGAAGAATGCGCAGCAACGCAGCCTCGTCAACATCCGGGCTCACCCGAACGATGATGCCTCCCAACACAATTTCCACCAGCGGCACGGCACTATCTGAAACACCGACCCGTTTCTGCTTGTTCAGGAAAGCTTTGCGCCACCCGAAGAGTTGCGGCGGCGAAATCCCGAGACTGCGGACAAGAGCTGACACATTCACCCCGGGCTCCAGCGCCGCGGCGACGGCTCTCTCCTTGAACGCGTCAGACCACCGCCGTCGCTCACCAATCGGCGCACCGTCGAAATGCTCTGCAACTGCTTCAATCAACTGTAAGCTACCAGTCGCAGGCATGGGCGTAGAACTAGTCGTAGACATGAAACCTCGGCGATCAGACCATCGCCAAACGCTTACCCCAAAACAGAACGGCCATTAACCCACGGGGTCGCCTTACCGCTTACCACCCACGCGCCCAAGGGCACACAAGTAAACCACAAAGGGCAGATCCTCACCGACAGATGGTCGGTCGTGACGGAGAAGTGTCCGGGTCTTCGCGGCATTGGTTTTCCAACTCTCTGGATCCTGTACCAAGGCCAAAGTCTCATCAAAGAACAGCTTGAATGATTGCTTGAGATGGTCGGCCAGCACGGCAAGGCCGGAGCGCGGCACAAACACTGTACAGATGAATAACTCCTTGAGCAGCAATGATAACACTATGATCACTAGACTATCAGGACCTTCGCTGAAGTCCATGGAATGCGTCTAGACCAGAGCCCGCACGCGGTGCGACGGGAACATCATCGGCTGACTTCCAAGCTACGCATAACTGATAAGACTCCATCAGCCGACGCCTCGGCTTTTAACGGATCAGGACTGCGCACATGACAATCTCCGACCGAAGCATCGTGCCAACCTCGTCACGCCAGGCATCTTCAAACGTAACAACGATTCATGACGCGAAAACCGCCCCACCTTCCGGCGCAGATAGCACCAACTACCCGCTCAGCGCCAGCGTTCGCCATGCCGACAAATAGTTCGCAGCATGCCATGCCGCCACGAAACAGCAGTAACGGTACCGCCCGGCACCAGTGTCTCCACTGCGATCTGCGCTTTCAAATCATTCGACCATTTCCGATTCCGACGGCCCTCTACGCCAACCGGAACAACTATAGACGTAGTCTCCATGGAAAAAAGTCACTCTAGCCATCAACGGGATCTAACGAACCCATCACGATGACAGACAGAAGGGGGGCGGGAAACCATTGCTGTATAGGTATCTATTTCTCAACAATCTCAATCGATTGATAGAACGAGCCCATGCGGAACTCGCTCAGTTGGCCGCCTTCCAGCGCTGACATGGCCACAGCCCAATACAAAAACAAAAAAACACACAAAAGTACTTTATATAATCTTTCGGATGGGTCTAATGCCTATTAGAATGTATCTGCCGCTATTTGGATTGCAACCCTTTGGCGGGCATAATGCCGATCTGTCGTGCTGTGATGTCATGTGACTCGAGGGAATTGGGCACAAGATCGCCGCGAAAGCTGGGATGAAATCAAGAGGTTATGACTATGAGAGAGAAAACAATCGTCACCGACAGCGCCACAATGCACAGAGTTGGCGTTCGGCGAGATGAGATCAAATCAGCTAAGCAAGAAGGTGGCGACCTCGTGCTGGTGCTTGAGAGCGGAGAAGAGATAGTTGTTTCTGAATTCTTCGCTCCGAAAGATGGAGACAAGCGATCGCAACTGGTTCTCCTAGATGGACCGGTTGAA
Organism: Roseovarius sp. MS2; assembly: GCF_051447875.1. Classification (NCBI taxonomy): domain Bacteria; kingdom Pseudomonadati; phylum Pseudomonadota; class Alphaproteobacteria; order Rhodobacterales; family Roseobacteraceae; genus Roseovarius; species Roseovarius sp. MS2. Next base: position 75,439 of record NZ_JBKHVF010000003.1, on the reverse strand, counting down.
ATCCTGTCGGGGGAACAAATTGAAAACGGTGAGCATCTCAGCACGCAAGGAAAACTTTCTCCAACGTTGATGGAAGCCGAAGTTATCGCGCCGGAAGAGCCCAGCCCTGTTTCCAGTCTTAACAAAGGTGCGTTGTTGTTAGGTGGAGGTCTGTTGCTGGCGGGGCTTGCCCTGTCGCGCTTCAACGATGACGATGACGATGGTGATCCCACGGACCCGACCGATCCCACGGACCCGACCGATCCCACGGACCCGACCGATCCCACGGACCCGACCGATCCTACGGACCCGACCGATCCCACGGACCCGACCGATCCCACCGACCCGACCGATCCTACGGACCCGACCGATCCCACGGACCCGACCGATCCCACGGACCCGACCGATGATCAAACTGGCATTCTTGATCCGGTTATTGGCGACGGCGGACTGCTCGGGGATGTCACCGGTAACGATGGCCTTCTCGGCGACGTGACTGGCTCGGACGGGCTGCTTGGCGATCTGATCGGCAATGACGGGCTGCTTGGCGCCATTACCGGCTCGGACGGGTTGGTTGGCGATCTGACCGGAGAGGGGCTGATTGGCGACCCCGGCGCCGAGAGCGAACTGGGTGACGGTTTGCTTGACCCGATCCTGGCCGATGATGGCCTGCTTGGTCCGATCACCGGCGACAACGGTGTCCTGGGTGCGCTGACCGGCTCTGAGGGCTTGGTTGGCAATCTGATCGGCAACGACGGAACGCTGGGAGGCCTCACTGGCGAGGATGGTCTCGTGGGCAGCCTGCTTGGCGAAGGTCTGATCGGGGATCCGGCCGACGGTGGCACCCCGGGCGACGGCGGCGGTCTGCTGGATCCGATCATTGGGGAGGATGGCCTTGTCGGCGGCCTGCTCGGTGGCGACGGCGGCGGTCTGCTGGATCCGATCACTGGCGAGGATGGCCTCGTCGGCGGCCTGCTCGGTGGCGACGGCGGCGGTCTGCTGGATCCGATCATTGGGGAGGATGGCCTTGTCGGCGGCCTGCTCGGTGGCGACGGCGGCGGTCTGCTGGATCCGATCACTGGGGAGGATGGCCTTGTCGGCGGCCTGCTCGGTGGCGACGGCGGCGGTCTGCTGGATCCGATCACTGGCGAGGATGGCCTCGTCGGCGGCCTGCTCGGTGGCGACGGCGGCGGTCTGCTGGATCCGATCATTGGGGAGGATGGGCTTGTCGGCGGCCTGCTCGGTGGCGACGGCGGCGGTCTGCTGGATCCGATCACTGGGGAGGATGGCCTTGTCGGCGGCCTGCTCGGTGGCGACGGCGGCGGTCTGCTGGATCCGATCACTGGGGAGGATGGCCTTGTCGGCGGCCTGCTCGGTGGCGACGGCGGCGGTCTGCTGGATCCGATCACTGGCGAGGATGGCCTTGTCGGCGGCCTGCTCGGTGGCGACGGCGGCGGTCTGCTGGATCCGATCACTGGCGAGGATGGCCTTGTCGGCGGCCTGCTCGGTGGCGACGGCGGCGGTCTGCTTGGCAGCCTGCTCGATCCGGTGACGGGTGAGGACGGTCTGCTCGGCGGCGGCGGCCTTCTGGGCTAAGCTTGCGCAACGCGACATGAGGACCGGGGAGAAATCCCCGGTCCTCTCTTTTAGGGAAGCGCTTTGTAGAAAGTTACACTATCCCCAGCTTGGCTGGGGCAGGTCAATCGGAGCCCGGCTTGGGCATCTGAACATATGTCGACCAATGAGGCATCTTCTTGACTGCCCCGCCAACGTGTATCATCCCGGGAAGGTCGTAGCCGAGTGGAAATGATGTCCCATCCGGAAACCTGTATTCTGTGTCGTGAATGCGCACGTCCTGTCGGATGAGCGGCCAGATCATATCAGCGAGAAAGGCTTGATCTCCGAACTTGCTATCAAAATAGTCGGTTGCATTGAGCAGCCAGCTTTCCAGATTTGGCAATACTCCTGACATCCCACCCCACATGCCAGCCAGAATCAATTCATGGTGATAGATGTGATCGCGCATCACGTGGAACCGCTTGCCTGAAGACAGCCAGTCCTGAACCGCCAGAAGTTCCTTTGCATTCAGACGTGAGTCCGCATCCCTGCACAGGAAAACATTGATGTCTTGATCGTCTGAAGCCAGAAATCGCCACATGGGTCGTATTTTCGCATGGCGCTGTTCGGTCATGAGAATGACCTCTGCGCCGTAGGTCTTCAAGGCCTCGCGGGCGTCATGAGGGACGGACGTGTCGCAGTAGAAGCGCGCTGTCCAGTGAACATAGAGATGCTGCGCGATCTGCGCATTTATGATGGCGCCGGTCACATATTCGGGACGATTTCCCCATAGCGAAAAAGAAATGATGTTTCGGCGCCGTCTTTCTGGGTCGAACCCCCGGCCACCGTCGGCAAGGTTGTATGACTTGAACGGAGAGCTGGAGAACCTTTCAAGAGCGAGTTTGTGCTTTGCCTTCAGGTTCTTGAGCCCTTCCTCTCGGGCGGCATCATGCGCGCCGGTGCGCCAGAGCGACGCGATATAACTGTTTCGAGTCGGAATCTCGTCCCTTAAGGCAAGCGCACGGCGAATTGGTTCGATGGCCTCTGCATAATAGCCGTTTTGCTTACAGAAGGTTCCAAGACCGACCCAGCCCCTATAATCGTCCGGATGCTCGCTTGCGTAGGTCTCAAACGCCTTTCGGGCGAGATCAAGCTTGCCCGCGTCGCGCAGTGCATAGGCGGCAAAGAGACCGGCATCGCTAGATGGATGCATTTTTGCAATTTGCGCATATGCCTCGGCAGCCTCGAGAACGCGCCCCTGAGCCCTGAGCCTGTTCGCTTGCCTTTTCTTTTCCGTCGCGGCAGATGAGTTAGCAGCGATCATCACATAACCCTTTCTCAAAGCCGACACCAAACGTCGAGCGGGCGGCTGGCCTCCCGCTCAAATGCATACGCGTTATTAAAAAGTATGCCAGATCATTAGAAAGTATGTAATCGGCCCAAGTCAACAGTCACATATTCTGATCCAGATCTAGAAAAACGTTGAAGGAATGCCGCTTGAAGGCCGGTCATCGAAATCGTGTCAAAAGACGGTACCTGGCATTTTAAAGACAATCGAAAGTGTCCACGCCGATCGGAGAGAAGAGCAGAGGTACCTGACAATCGAATGGGAATATCGGAACTTTGAAAAGTTGAACCGCCTTTAGGTCATCCCAACGCCTGCGGCACTCAATATTCTAAGAACTTTGTAACAGTATGATTGCTTGACAGAACGAGCTGTCCGTCGCCCTTTAAAATGGGGATTAATCACCGTGTGAGCATCGGACGCTCAGATTCGTTTGTGTGATTGATTTTGCTGCGTGTTTTTGGTGTTACGAGCGGCATTGGCGAATTGCTTGCTTATGATCTTCTGCATTTGCCTCAGAATGGCTTTGTCGCGCCAGCAGTAGACGTCGATGTGTGTAAAGTTTGTTCAGCCATCGTTGATCCTCCAGTTTACGGGACAACTCTATTCCAAGTGTTGAACCCCTGTCAGGGGGTTAATCCAGCGCGATTCGGAACAGATGCCGCTCAACGGGGACTAGCGCGCCAGTTTTCCTAAATCCGTTCAAGTTCGGCTTGCGCAGAGGGCGCGCGCATGGGTTTTCAGAAAGCATATCCGCATCAAGCTGCGTAAAGCCCCCCCGCCATCCGTGCGGCGGAGGGGCAGATCCCGTGCCAGTGTGGGGGTATTACTTTGGCACGAGAACAGCGTTGATCACGTGGATCACGCCGTTGGATTGGTCTACATCCGCCACCGTTACACGGGCCGCGTTTCCGCTTTCATCAATGATGTAGACGTTGTTGCCTTTTACCTGCGCCGACAGGGCGTCGCCCGACACGGCGTTGAAGTGGTAAAAGCCATCTTTGCTGGCGCGAGCGGCGGCGATGATGTCGGCAGCAGACCAGTCACCGGCGACCACATGAGCCGTCAGGACCTTTTGCAGCATGGCCTTGTTCTCGGGCATCAGCAGCGTCTCGACCGTGCCTGCGGGCAGGGCCGCAAACGCATCGTTCACCGGCGCGAACACGGTAAACGGCCCAGGCCCCTGCAATGTCTCGACCAGATCGGCGGCTTTCACCGCCGCAACCAGCGTTGTGTGAACCGGCGAATTGACAGCATTCTCGATGATGTTGCGCTCTACGAGCATCGGCGCGCCGCCCACTGTTGGGTTGGCGGCATAAACGGCGGTGCCAAGGGCAATGGCAGTGGCCGTGCTCAGAAAGGTTTTGAAGGTCATTGGTCGTTCTCCCTTGTTTTCAAAGGCTCGTCTGAGCCGCTGATGCAGGAGACACGTCAGCCGGGAAGCAAAAGTTTCAAACCGCCCAAAGTTTATTTCATCAGAGCATCCGAACTCACCCTCACCGGGCAGGATTCGTGTCATTTTAATGACGGATCTATAACATGAGACGTACCAGGCAGCCTTGAAATAGTTCCAGAATTCTTCTGGCGAGAATAGACCGCAGACTTCTGTGAGGGCGTGGAACATATCGGTGAAGTTTTGAGCGCCGATCCTGCGTAGGTGGGCTTTGAGTTTGGAGAATGCCATTTCAATCGGGTTCAGGTCAGGGCGGTATGGCGGCAAGAATCCTGCATAGCCTTGACTGCGGCGGCGTTCTTGCGGGTGGCGAGGTTGTTCAGGATTACCACCGTTCCTGACGTCAGTTCGTGGACCAGCTACCTGAGTGGCGTGAGCCGCAAAGGCTTCGGCATCCATCGCGCCCTTGATTACCCATGGTGCGTTCAAGGCATCGGCGCTGAGACTCGCAATGAAGGTCTGCGTGTGCCACGTGCTAAAGACGCCATCCATCAAAAGTCGATCCTCATGTTAACGGCAGAGTAAAAGTGTAAGCATACGCCGAGTACCGCGGCTATGCGGCCTTGACGGAGGTTTTGGGTTGGCCTGCCGGTTTCCAGTTCCACGGGAGCAATTCGTGGAGGCGTGAGACAGGCATGTCGGAGATGCGAGCGATGACGTCGGCGAGCCATGCCTGGGGGTCGATGTCGTTGAGCTTGGCCGTGCCGATCAAGGTGTAGATCGCCGCCGCGCGCTGGCCGCCCCGTTCGGAGCCTGCAAAGAGCCACGCCTTCCGGCCTAGGGCCACCGCGCGCAGGGAGCGTTCGGCGGCATTGTTCGAGAGGCAGACACGCCCATCCTCGAGGAACCGCGTGAAGCCAGGCCAGTGGTTGGATGACAGCAGGTAGTCGATGGCCTTGGCCACCTTGGCATGTTTCGACAGAAGGGCGCGTTCGCTGCGAAGCCAGCGCTCCAGGTCCGCGACCAGCGAGGCCGATTGGTGCTGTCGCATCTCCAGCCGTGCCTCCGGGGTTTGCCCGTTGACCATGCGCTCGATCTCGAACAGCGCGTCGATGCGCTTCACCGCCTCAACGGCGATGGGCGAGATCTCCTTGGGCGACTTGCCCTTGCGGATGTTGGTCTGCACATCGGCGAGTTCGAAGAACTTGCGCCGCGCGTGGGCCCAGCACAGCGCCGATGTCACCGGCCCGGGCTGCCGGGCGGCGTCGTAGAGCTGGTTGTACCCGGCATAGGCGTCGGCCTGCAGAATGCCCTGCCAGCCTGTCAGATGTTTCGTCGGATGTTCCCCAGCGCGATCGGGGGAGAAGCGGAACACGACCGCGGGCGGCGCGGTCCCGTCGAAGGGACGATCATCGCGCACATAGGTCCAGAGCCGGGCGGTTTTCGTGCCGCCACGGGCCAACAGCGGCACCGTGGTGTCGTCACCATGCAGCCGGGCCGCGGTGAAGACATGCGCCTCGATCAGGGCGTTCAGCGGCTTCAGCAACTCGGCCACCGCGCCGACCTGGTCGGCAAGCGTGGAGAGGCTGAGGTCCACGCCTTCACGGGCGTAGCGTTCGGCCTGACGGTTGAGGGGCTGATGCTGGCCGTACTTTTCGAAGACGATCATCGCAAGCAGGCTGGGGCCTGCCCATCCCCGCGGGATCGGATGGAAGGGCGCCGGGGGCTGGGTGATCTTCTCGCAGGCCCGGCAGGTGAACTTCTCCCGCACCGTCTGGATCACCTTCCACTGGCGGGGGATGACCTCGAGCGTCTCGGTGATGTCCTCGCCCATCTTCACGATGCGATCGGAGCCGCAGCAGGAGCAGGTGCTGGGCGCCTCGACCACCACGCGCTCGCGCGGCAGGTGTTCGGGGAAGGCTTTCTTCACCGGCTTGCGCCGCTCGAAGGCACCGACCTTGGCCGTCAGCCGTTCGGCCTGCACCCGGTCCTCGGCCGCATTTGCGACCAGCTCCTCGAGCTGCAGTTCCAGCTGGTCGAGGAACTTGGCGCTGCGCTCCGCGCTGCGGCCATACTTGTCGCGCTTGAGCAGCGCGATCTCGAGCTTGAGGCCCGCAATCATCGCCTCGGAGGTCGAGACGACCGCGCGCGCCCGTGCCAGATCGGCTTCGGCCGTCTCGGCGCGCCCCTCTGCCGCCGTCGCGCGTTGCTCCGAAGCGGCGAGCGCGGCGCGCAATTTTTCGAGCTCGGAGCGGGCGTCTGACATGGCGAACGTCTACCATGTCGGCCCGCCAAGGACCAGTAAAACAAGGGCTTTCCCGCTGATTTATCCAACCTTTGCAGGGCGTTGCGTCCAGCGCGGATTGCGCCAGTCGATCCCCTCCAGAAGATACCCCAACTGGGCCGCAGAGATCGCGACAGCCTGTCCCGACTGGCTGACCGGCCAGATGAACTTTCCCGCCTCCAGCCGCTTGGCATAAAGCGACATGCCGACCCCGTCATGCCAAAGCAGTTTCACGAGATCGCCTCGGCGCCCGCGGAGGCAGAAGATCTCGCCGGCATGCGGATCACGCCCGAGGCCCTCTTGCACCTTCAACGCCAAGCTGTTCATGCCGCAGCGCATGTCCGTTACGCCGCCTGCGATCCAGACCTTCGTGCCAGAAGAGAATGCGATCATTTGCCCTCCAGGATCGGCAGCAGCCGGGTCAATGCGTCCGGCTCCACGCACGAGGGCACAAGCAGACGCCTTCCGTTCCTCAGAACGATCTCAAGCTGGACGGCGGGGTTCGGCTGCCGCGGCGGCTGAGTGTCAAGGTCCGGCGTCATCTTCACCGGCACGAACGCAGCGCCGCTTGCCATCGAAAGCTCCCCGTTCCGATATTGTCGCCGCCAGACCGTCAGCAACGAGCGGGAGATGCCATGCCGCCGTGCGATCGCAGAAACCTGGCGATGTCCACGGTGACTTTCCTCGACCACCCGGATCTTGTCAGAATCGCTCCAGTGCCGACGCCGCGGCACGTCCTCGGCGGACAGGATCTCGATGTGCGGTGTGAACGTAAGGCGACCATAAGGTCGGACTTACCATCACCCAACGCGCCCCGTCAGACGGCCCCCGCCGGAGCGTTACGTAAAAGTGAGCCAAAGGGCAGCGCATAATCTTGCCAATTTGGGGTGGGTATGACTGTCCGGATGCTTTGGCCTGTCAGGGCCAAACTCTGGCGATTTGGAGGATAGCTACCGCCTTGTCCTAGCGTGCCTTGCCAAGGCGGCGGCGATAGCTCTCGCCATTCATCTCAAAGATGTTGACATGGTGTGTCAGGCGGTCGAGCAGCATGCCGGTCAGTCGTTCTTCAACCAATTTATGAAACCTCGGCCGAAGCGCGTCTGGCTACGGTGCTGACATGATCCGTCCTCCCAATCAGGATGAATCACAGATCAACGCGTCAAGGTATACCTACCGATTCTGGTTTTGCGCCGAACGTTTTAGGGCTCGGTCAGGCATAGCCCGGAATCAGGAATTTTGGACGCGCTATCTGAAATTACTGCACCAACACACTCCCACCGGGCGACACACAGGAATAACTTTCGAGAATGATTTCAGCCCGCGCGACATCCAGGCCGAGCAATTCCAGAAGCGCCCGCGAGAGATCATCGAGCGCGCTGCCGGCGAGTATCGCTGTCACTTGGGAAATGAGATTGTTCAGCACGCCGAGCAGACCCCCGAGAATACCGCCGAGCAGACTCCCGAAAATGCCGCTTCGCTGCGTATTGAGGTCGGACCTGATATCGTCGAGCAAAGATCCAACTGACCCTGACAAACTGGAGAGTGTAATGAGCGAGGGGATCGGAATGGGTACGCCGACCTGATCGCGTCTAATATCAATGAACTGCGTCGTTGCGCCGATCGGGGTGGTGTTCGATTGATCCGCGTCATCAACGCCTGACGGCGGCGAGAGAAGTCCAATATCCAAATCGAGACTCGCGGCGCCTGTGTCAATCTGAAAGCGCGCCACGATATCGGCATCCTCCTGCGCCGCACAATCCAGCCGGATCAAACGCGCGGTCGCATCCGCCGCTGAGAGATCGGCCCGGATGTCCAGAATGCTGGCCGCGGATGCCGTAACGCCGACCCCAACTTGTGAAATCGATCCTACGAGCGGGGGATCGTCCTCAGGAGAGCCGATAAAGGTGATGGGGGCGCGGACGATCCCGGCATTGAGGTTGACATTCGCAAGAGGAGCAAGATTGAGGCCTGTTGCCACAGTCAAGCGTTCGCTCGGATCAAAGCTTGCCAGTCCTGCAGTAGCGAGCAACAGGTCAAACAGGCTTACATCAAGGTTGAAAGGAACCTCTTCAATCGCAATGTCGCCCAAAGTGTCAGACACTTGAATCAGGTCGCCGATCCGAATCCCGCCATTTGGAACAAATCCGTTGACAATCCCGTCCAAAGGTAAGCCGGTCAGGTTCGCGAGGCTGATCAAAAGCTCTGGTGTACTGATGGCGAGATCCAGCACATCCTGAAAGGTCAGAAGATCGACCTCCGAGTTCAGGCTGATGAAGTCCAGCAACTCGCTTACGTTCACTTTTGTATCGAGCACGCCCTCGTAATTAATCAGACTCAGATCAAGACCGAGGCCACCGGGGCCAAGCAACCCATCGAGAATGGGAGCGACCAGAGCGGAGTCGCGCGTATCGAGATCAACGAGCGTGTTTCGTAGGGTAAAGGCCACGACTGGTGCTCCAATGCTTGAAACGGCATCGCGTCTGATGGTGTGTTCACCGCTGGAGATCAGGGGCGCCAACAGCAGCGTGCGCCATGGCATTACAACGGAAACCCGGACGGCATTGGGGCTGTTCGGAGCTGATTGGTCACTGTCACGCACAAATCCAGCGTCAGAAGAGAACCTGCCGAACTCGATATCGGAGTCCGCAATATCTATCTCGCCATATTGGTTGTTTTTGCGAACCACTGTCCTTGCAACTGCCCGGGCTTCGACTGGATCGTGCAGATGCAATGCGGCACTTTGGGCGGCAAGGTCAGCTTGTCCCTGCGCATAGGATTTTTGCGCGTTCAACTGTGCGATATCCACCGCAAAACCGGCAATAAGTATAAGGCTTGGAAGGAGAATGAGGCTGAATAGGAGCAAGGCTCCACTTTCATCCTCTGCGAAACGGCGCAATGCCCGCTTTGCACACAAGGCGCGTGCTGCGCCCACAGGTGACAGAAGCGAAATCCAACCCGTCTGCCGATCTTGTCGCGTGTTTGCCCGAGGCACTACCCTGTTCCGGCTCATCCATATTCCATTGATGACCTTATAGCATGTCGGGTTGGATATACGATAATCATACTCTGTCAAAATATTAAAGCCGAAAGCTGTTCTTTAGATTTGCGAAGATAGACCCCTTAAGGTCGACCGTGATATGTGGTTAGTAACCAGTAGATTCGATGTATCTCATGTGAGCCCTGCTTTAACGATTGGTAATATAAAGCGGTCTGGTGTGGCGACACAAAAGATATGAAACCGATGAAGTCGCTGAAGCAAGATCCGTAAACTGATCTTTTCCAGCAAATGGCTATGACAAGACCCTCGTTCCAGGGTAACGAGATGTATGAATGGAAGGAATTGCGATGCCCGCAACAAAGGGATGGATTGTTTTCGGAGCCTCTGCGTTTGCGCTGCTTTTGCTATCCACTTATTCGACAGTAGCACAGTTTTACGACACGATGGAAGTGCGCGGAAACCAGTTTCTGCAAGAGGACGAAATCCTGACAGCTTGCGGTTATTCTTCTGAAGAGGGCCTCAATGCAGAGGAGGTAAGCTTTGCACGTGATTGTCTCATTTCCACAGGGAAATTTTCAAGCGTTGAACTCTATCCCGAGAATGGGACGATGATCGTAGACGTAACTGAAGTGAACCCGCGGCCCGGCCGGATTGAGCTTGGTTTGCAGATTGACAGCGGTGAAGGGCTGGTCGGAAGCCTCTATTTCGAGCGTTACAACATTTTTCCAAAGACATTCGGTGCCGTCGAGTTGCAATTTTCGAACGAGTTTGCATCGCTGGAAACAAATTTGTATCGAACAGATATGTTTGGCGATGGCTGGGACGCCGGGATTGATTTGCTCGCGATCCAGACCGAGTATGACGACCGGCGGTTTAGTACACGGCGAGTGACGGTCGAACAGTTTGTGGCGCGACGATTCGGGCGCGGGCGGGTTGAGGTCGGATTGGGGTTTCGAAGCGACTCTGTCTTTGATATTGACCCCGCAGCTAGTGCATTGGTTCTTGCCGATGACGGAACGGACCGCGGTGTCTATTTGCGGTTCGGCTATCAGTTCAAAGAAGAGACCTGGCAGGTCTCTGCAACACAGCACTTTTTTGATATCGGCCAGGACGCCGTTGTTAGCCGCTCCGAATTGGAGGGGAGTTCGCGCGTGACGCTGGTGTCTGGCAACCTTGATCTCAATCTCCGAGCCGCGATCGGGTATGTTGAGTCTCTGTCGGGGCGCTCGCCGCGGATTTCTGACAGGTTCTTCGTCGGGGGCACAAATTTGCGGGGGTTTGCACCACGCGGTATCGGACCAAGGGACGGTTCCGACTTTTTGGGTGGACAAAAGTATGTCGTCGCAAGCGCCGAGTTGCAGCAGAGCGTCGGGGATCTTTTTAGCGTGCCCGCGCGGGTCAGTAGCTTCATTGACGTCGGGACCACATGGGATATTTCGGATACCCTTGGAGGGACGGTAGATGACGGCCTGAGCTGGCGATCCTCGGTCGGGGTGTCGCTTACCTTACAACTCGGGAACGTCCCGTTATCGATGTATGTCGCCAAACCTATACAGAAAGCCTCTGGTGATGATGAGCAGACCTTTGGTCTCAGTATTTCTACAAACTTTTGATTTTATTGTAATAATCTAACCGATTTTCAGGAAAGGGGAGTGCGGCGTGAGAGAAAAAGGGAGGCGCGGATGAGGATTGGCTATTTCACGCGTTTTCTGGCGCCTGTCGGCCTTGCTGTTGTATTGAGTGGATGCGCCGCCCTTGAAGGCACTTTTCAGGTGTCATCCGCAAGCTCCGATGGCGACGAAGCGGTTGAGGTCGCGCAGGCTGTGTATTCTGGGGGGGCCTATCAGGAGGCCGCACGGCTGTTCGAGCGTGCGGCACAGACGCAACCGGACTCTGCCGAAGCCTATCTTGGTCTTGGCCGTGCTTATATGGCCTTGGATCAGACTAGCCGAGCGGAGCTGGCCTTTACCCGGGCGCGTACACTGGACAAGCGAAATCCCGAAGTCTTGATTGAGCTTGGGCACTTGGAAGTGCTGCGCCTGCACCCGGAAAGAGCCATCACTCATTACGACAGGGCTCTGGATATTGACCGGCGGAATCTCTCGGCGTTGACGGGTAAGGGGGTCGCTTTGGATTTTCTGTCTCGCCACGACGAAGCGAACGCAGTCTATCGTAGCGCCGTGGGACTCTACCCGACGAATTTCATTCTGTTGAATAACTACGCGCTTAATCTCGTTCTTTCGGGGCAAATTGGTGCGGGCCTGACTATCATGCAGGATCTGATGCGTGACCCCGAGAATGACGAGTTGGTTCGCAGCAACATGGCGCTGGCCTTGGTGCTGGATTCGCGCATGAACGATGCGCGCGCTCTTCTCGAAGGCAGCATGTCCACAATCGAGATCGACGCGACGGTACGCAAGTATATGCGTATCAGAGAGCAGTTTCTTGCCGGCAAACCGGTGGGTTACATGCTGTTCAACTAAACCATGAGCTGGATTGAGATACAGCCGTGGTTCTACGCGGTCTCCAGCAAAAAAGAGCCAGAATGAGGTTCAATCCGAACAGATGGATCAAGAAAATCGGCACGCTTTGAAATCCGCTTGCAACATGACAATCAAGTTTCAACATGTGGTCCGGGGCGTGATGACCCCTTGTCGAATAACAAAAATCAGAAACGTATCGAGTTGTGTGGCGAGCGCGTTTCAGCGAAGAGGATAGCATGGACCCAACAGAACATGCCCGTAGGGATGAGATTGGCCGCCTTAGCGCGCATGCAAGGCTGATTGTTGAGACAGCAAGCTATCCAATGGCTCTGATCGATGAGGCCGGTTCGTGGCTGGCAAGCAGTCCCACCATGAGCTCAATGGTTGCCCAAAGTGGCGTGCCAAAGCTTATGGCGGATTGGACCGATCACAGCCAACATGTGTCAAGGGTGCCGAGAACTGAAGAGATTACACTGCGTTTTGGTAAACGTTCCATTCTAGGCACGCTCAGCGCAGTCCCCACCTTAGATGGCAAGCTTTTTCTTTTGCAACTCCCTTCGTTAGATCAGGGCATTTTGGACGCTTTCTCTTATGGAATCCACGATGCCCGCACCGAGCTTCAGTCGATTTCAGCCTCAGCTGCGCTTATGTCTGAGGCGGATCTAATCCCTGATGCGGCCAGAACCAACCTGAGCGATCAGATCATCGAAGCTTGCGGTGCAGTTCTGGAAATATTTAATGACATGATGGCGGCTGTCCCGTCTCGATACCACCGACCATCGGAAGACATGGATAGCAATTCTGTCGCTGAAATCATAAAGAGGATCGCATATCGCCTCGAGCCTCTTGCGCAGCGTAACGGGAGCCATATCAGTTTTCTGACGAAACAGTCTGTACCTTGCTCTGCCAGTCAGCGGCAGGCGGTGGAATCGATTGTCCGAAACTTAGTTAGCAATGCGATCAAATCCACCCAGAACGGCGTGATCAGTATCACGCTTAAGGAAGAGTTCCTAAGCCTCCCAGAGCATTATGCCGTAACGATTGAAGTGTCTGATACGGGACACGGAATGTCGGCAGAAGATCGGAATTATCTGCTCAAGCCCGAGACCCATCGGCCCTCTTCTAAACATGAGGTTCGCGGGGGCGGTTTAGGCAGCCGCATCATTCACCGAGCCCTTGCATACCTTGACGGCCAGATGACGGTAGAGAGCCATGCAAAGACCGGTACGCATATCACCGTCAAGTTTTTTCTGCCCGTCATTTGTACTCCAGATTCGAAGTCAAAATACTTACCGCCGGCTGCGAACGACATGTCCGGCTTGGATCCCCTCAAGAATGCGCGCATCCTCATAGTCGAGGATAATGATACCAATCGCACGTTGTTTGTTCATTTGCTCGCCAAGAGCGGGTCGCGAGCGGAAGCGGTGGAGAACGGGGCTCTGGCGCTTGATCGACTTACTTTCGGCGAACCGGTTGATCTGGTGCTGATGGATTTGTCGATGCCGGTCATGGATGGGTTGGATCTGGCCTGCGCCCTACTGGCAGCCAATGCTGACGCTGGCCCGATACTTGTCGGATTGAGCGGTGAGATTGATGAAAAATGGCGCACGGCCTGTCTGCGGACTGGCATGAAGGACGTTCTTCTCAAGCCCATTTCGCCGATTAGCTTGCGACAGCGACTTTCGGACCTATTGGCGGAGCGAGTGACATCCGGCCAAGAGTGTTCCCTCCCTGTTGTGGCGCGGCAGACGGTTGAAGACCTCTACGAAGATCTCGGTCGGGATGAAACCCGCCGTCTGATGCGGCAAGCCCTTGCCCAAACCGCGGCACTTGTCACGCTCATCGAAAGAGATGGCTTCGACGATGACCTCTACAAAGAGATCCACTCGGTCCTCGGGGCGTTGAGTTTGATCGGGCTGGTGCGCTTGAATGACCGATTGCGGATCGTTCAGGCCGTTTCACACGTCAAGCCGATGACGAGTCCCGCCATGCAACATGTTATAAGCGTGCTCAGAAAAAGCTTGGCAGAGACTACAATCGAGCTTGATGACTGAAGCGACCATTCAGACGTTCCCGTTACAAGTCGATGGTCGCTGATCGTTCAATTCTGGCCATCCCGGAGCCGAGAAGATCTGCGACAGTGTGGACCACACCTACGGGCACATTATAGACAAGTGTGAGGGTGACGGTGCCGGACTCATCCGGCTGGTCCGCGCAGCTAGTCGGAAACACCACATTGTCGATCTGCAAGAAAGGGCTCTGTTCGATGATCCTATCAAGCACTTCCGTACTTAGCCTTGCGCACAGGTCGCCCACGGGTGCTGGGCCATATTGGATGCCCACTGAGGCCCGTGCAAGGCGCTGGACTGCCTGTTGTACATCACTCGCTATCCCGAGGTATAGAGTGACACCGACGATAAAGATCAAGAACAGAATCAATGCCGGAAAGAGAATCACAAACTCCACCGTGACCGCTCCGGTGCAATCTCCACTCAAGCGTCTTAGTGCCTTTTGGATTCGAGATACGGGCATATCAGTTCACCGAACCTGATCGCGTGTTGGTGGATGAGGGTCCGCGCAAGCTGCGCTTGGTTTGACGCGGCAGATAGCTGTCCGATTTGTTGGATAACATTGCTGCAAGATTGCGCGCTGACGCACAGCCAAAATCGATGTCTCGATCCAGACATTCCGCCCTGACCGACAGAACCCTAACAACACGAATAACGCCCTCGCTCTGCGATCGACAATCGGTTCTAAAATCCCGTTCTCCGATAAACCGTACCTGAGCGGCTTGGCCACTCAGAAGTTGCTCCATTCTGGCACGACGCTGCACATCCCGTGTTGGATTGCGCCCTTTCGGCAAACCAACAATAATCACATCTTCCGCGTCAAGCCGGAGTTCCTGGAGAAAGGTCAAAATCCGGCTTTGCTCGCCACCGGCCAAGGTGCCGGTACATTCGTTGAACGTGTAGAAATGCACAGCTTCTGCTGTTTGCGGAGTGAGGCGATCTACGACCCCCCTCGGACTTTCAGATTGCGCGCAGCCTGTAAGAGCCATAGCGGAACCCAAGACGAAAGACAGACACAGCCCCTTCATTGAAGTCTGAAACCTGCGCCTGCGGGACGCACCCGCGAACCACCCCTGTCAGGGGCCACCGAAGGGCGCGTCAGGCGTCCTGTGCCCCATTGTTCAAACCCGCTGCCTACAGGGTTGATTTCTTCGAAGGTCGTTGAGAGATTGGCTGGATCTGTCGGATCAACCAGATAGGGTGTGACGATGATAATCAGTTCAGTTTCTCCTCGCGAGAACTCTGATGACCGGAAAAGCGCACCGATGATCGGCAGCTTGGACAGCCCAGGAAAGCCTTGAAGAGCTTGTCTGTTCGAGGATTGAAACAGACCTGCGATCGCAAAACTCTGACCGGAACCGATTTCGACAGTAGTTGACGCGCTCCGTTCTGTAAGGGCCGGGCCGATGCTGCCGCTGCGGGCGAAGTCGGATGTGTCGACCTCTCGTACGCTGGTGTTTAGCTTGACCTCGATGCGACTACGATCGTAGACGCGTGGCGTAAACTCGAGTTTCACGCCGATATTTTCAAGCTGGATGCGTGTGTCATCCTGGCTATCTCCGACGCGAAAGGGGATTTGACCACCGGCGAGAAACTCAGCCTTTTCACCCGATCGGGTTGTGAGGTTTGGTTCTGACAGGATCGTAACCAGACCCGATCGCGATAGGGCATCCAAAACCAGACTGCCATTCATCCCAAAAGGCGAGACCGACACTGAAAATCCGTTCTCTATAGTCGAGGCAGGTGGCGTGAAATTGCCACGCGAGCCTGATCCTGTAAGATTGAGGCCAAGATCCTCACGAATGTTTCGAGACACTTCTGCGATCTTAACCTGCAGGTTCACCTGCGCAGATTGTGCGAGGTTCAGACGGTTCACGATAATCACTTCTTCACCTGTGAGCATGGCCAGTACGTCCTCGGCTGTCAGCAGGTCCTCGGCCGTATCGACCTTTCCGTTCAGAAAAATGGCACCTTCGATCTCATCGACAGAGACCATGCCGCCACTTACGGCATTATTCACCGCTCTGCTCAGACGCTCTGTATTCACGCCGACCGAGACTGTCGTTCTAATAATTGGCTCACCATTTTGACCGAGAATAAAGAGCGTGGACTCTCCCACTGAGCGACCTACGAGATATATATATTTCGCTGATTGAAAGTCGATGTCCGCCACCACTGGATTGGACAAGAACACAGCCTTTGCAGGTTCCTCAAGTCTGAGAAACTTCGCTTCGGTCAAATTGATCTCGATTCGCTGATCGTCGACGGTCAACAAGTCCTGAGCATGGGCCTCTGCACTGAAAAACCAAACAGTAAGGGCTAGCGTCAGAAGGCTCAGCACCGTGCCCGCTTTTGAGCCGCGCGCTTCGGTAAGGATGTTTAGTGTGCGTTTCCCGCAAAGTGTTACAACGTGCCACGCTCTTACTTTCATCTGAGTTGTGCCTGTAGCAATGGCCTCAGCAGATAGCCAAGCACGGACCTGCGTCCCGTTTCGATATCAACATTTGCGATCATTCCCGGTCGAATTGGATATTGTTCTCCCTTAGCTTCAAGGAAGTTCTGTTTCGCTCTGACCATTACACGATAATATGACTTTGTGCCCGATATACTCTCTTCGTCAACCGTATCCTCACTGATCCGAACGACATTTCCGCGCAAATCACCGTAGATTGAGAAATCATAGGCCGTCAGCTTGACGCTTGCCTCCATCCCCGGCGTCACAAAGGCTACATCTCGGGGAACAATGCGGGTTTCGATAAGTAACTCATCATCAATGGGGGTGACTTCCATGATTTGATCACCAGGTTGCACCACGCCACCTACGGTATTGATGTTGACGTTGTTTACGCGCCCGGTCACCTGTGCTCTGATTTTGGTTCTGTCAAGTTGATCTTTTCTCTGGAGCAACACTTGCTGAAGGGACAGCAATCTCGCTTTTTTTTCAACCATATCATCATATGCCTCTTGCACATAGGCGTTGCGTAATCCGGCAATCTTACCTGACAGCGCGGCTACTTGTTGCTGAAGCCGGAACAATTCCACCCGGCTGACAGACCCAGATGTGGTCAGAGGCTCCGTGATCGCAATCTGTTCGTTGATAATCCGCCGTTCCTCTTCCAGCGAGGCGACCGAGTCCTCCAACTTGGCGCGCCTTGCGTTGAACAGCATTAGTTCATTGTTGCGGGTTTCATGCTTCGCTTCGCTGTCTTCGGGAAAAACAACCTGATCCCGCTCCATCACTTCCGCTTCCAGACGCGCTATTTCTGCTTCCAGCGTTGCAATTTCCGCAGCGGTTTCGAGATAGGCAGACCTAAATCGAGTCTCGTCAATAGTCACAAGAACCTCACCAGCCTTCACGACATCGCCTTCGCGCACGTGAAAGGCCGAGATAAGGCCGCCCTCAAGGCTTTGGATAACTTGGGTTCGCTGCATGGGGATGACGGTTCCCTCACCGCGGGTGATCATGTTGATTGGTGCGAGGGCGGCCCAAACAACCGCTGTCAGCAGTGCCGCAAAGACACACCATATAGTCTGCCGCGCCACGTAACGGCTCTGGGACCGGGACGTTCCGTCCAGATCGTCCAGGAGTTTATCAGCGGCGGTGGTCACTTTACAGCCTTTAGGTTCGTGTCTTGCGACACGGTAGATTTATTGGCGAGCGACAGCATTTCGCCCACGCTCCCATCATGCGCAATGCTTCCGTGCTTCAGAACGACAGCGCGAGATGCCAGAGACAGAATGTCTTTTTTGTGCGTCGAAATAATCGCCGTCCGCCCTTTGAGCCATTCGCTCATAAAGCGAATCACATGCTGCTCATTGATGCTGTCAAAAGCCGAGGTGGGTTCATCCAGAATGACGACAGAGGGGTCTTGCAGGATGACGCGGGCAAGGCCGATTGCCTGCTTTTGCCCGCCAGAAACATTTCCCGAACTGTGGATCACCAGATCAAGCCCACGCACATGCTTGCGTACAAAGGGCCCGAGTCCAACTGCATCCAATGCCGCAAACATATCATCGTCGCTGTGAAGCCCATGATCAAGACAAAGGTTGTCGCGCAGTGTACCTTGGAACAGGGCCACGCTTTGCGGTAGATAGCCAATCTGGCGGCGACGATCGATCGGGTCAATCTGATTGATCGAAAGATTGTCGATGCGCACAGACCCAGATTTACTCTCGAGAAGGCCCGCGAGCAGACGGAGAAGCGTGGATTTTCCCGCCCCGTTGCTCCCTAACAGCGCAACATGCTCGCCGGCGTCGATTTTGAGCGATGCTATGGACAGGGTGTCACCTTGTTCGCGGTCGTGGCTGAAACCCACGCCCTCCAGCTCATATTCGCCACGCAGGACATCAGCACGAATGTAATGTCGGTCGTCATCACGCTCGATTGGCATTTTCATGATCTCGTCGAGGTTTTCCATGGACGATTTCACGTATTGCCACCGCGCCAACAGACCGCTTATCTGTCCGACAGGCGACAGCGTGCGGCCGCTCAGAATGGAGCAGGCGATAAGGCCTCCAACGGTCAGATTGCCAGCGTTTATCAAATATACACCCGTAACGATCAAAGCAACATAGGTAATCTGCTGCATACTCGAGGCACCTTGGGTCAAAAGCGCCGTTACCTGTCGGGTCCGAGTCGCCGACCCTGCCATTGCAGCGTTCAACTGGCCATATGCCTTCTCAAGCCGGAGTTCGGCCCGTGCCGCCTTGACGCTCTCGAGGCTCGAAACCGCTTCGAGCAAAAGCCCGTTCAGTGCGGAACTCTCCCTTGTGTTCTGCCGGGACATACGAGCCAAGTACTTTTGCAAGGCTGCCCCCGGCAGCAAGATCGCAACCGTCCCCAAAACAACAACAATCGCAATAGGCCCGCCGATGAACCATAATACGCCAATGAAAATCAGAACGAATGGCAAGTCACAGATCGCCGCGACGGTATTTGCGGTGAAAAACTCGCGCACAGAGGAAAAATCGCGGATCTGGTTTGCAAAAACCCCAACCGATTTTGGTTGATGTGACAGGCGCAAGTTAACGACGCGGTGAAACAATTGTTTGGACAGGCGCAGGTCGAGGTCGCGACCAGAAATGTCGATCAACCGGGCACGCATCACCCTTAGCACAAACTCCATAATTATGGCCAAGCCGACACCGCTCGCCAGAACCCATAGCGTGTCGACGGCCTGATTGGGTACGACCCGATCATAGACCTGCATGACGAAAATCACCGTCGCAAGCGCCAGCAAATTTGCCGTGAGAGAAGCTACGAGTACATCTTTGTAGATCGGCCAGTTGTCGAGAAGGGGCTTGAGGATCCAGTGATGCTCCTTAGCGTTGAGCAGATTGCCAACCCGGTTACTCACAACGTCAAGGGGCTTTGCAATCACCGCATGACCTTGGTACATAACCTCGAGTTTTTTCCTAGCAATCTTTGAGCGCCCACCGCCTGATTCTGGCAGTATCACGGTCGCTTCTTCTGCATCCAGATTTTCGAGTATAAGCGTACTGTCCCCGTCGAGCACCAGAAGGGCCGGCAGCGCATGATCGGAAATGGCATTAAGCGCAATTCGCACAACCTTTCCAGCCATATTGGCCCGCCGCAGCGCCTTGGGCGCACTGTGCAGCAGAAACCTGCCTTCGTCGCTCAACTCGATTCCGTTCGTTATGCGACTGATCGAGACCTCCTTGCCATGGCAGCGGCACAGCTCTACCAGCCCGACAACGAGAGGATCATGTTCACGTTCTGACGGCATTGTCGTCACCTCTATCTCACTGTAGACGCCAAACGTCATGCCGGATTATACCCATCACTGTGACCTCTTACTCTCCAAAAGAACTGGTCCAAGCATACCAATGGAGTGGAACGCTGCATACTCTTCGCGCAAAAGTTGGTCTGATACATCAATAACGGATGTTTGTGCCTCAAATAAGTCACGTCCGGTTAGAAGCAAATCATTCAAATCGCGTTGTCCGGCAACAAACTGTTCTTCATATGCGTCCAATACGATCTGCGATTGGTCTGCCTGAGTTGCCAATGACTGCTGAAGCGACTCAAGGGATGCCAATCGCTCCACGTAAAACCGCACTTCGCGTTGCAGTTTTCGTTCCACTGACTGCAGGGTTTGTTCTGATGCACGCAAATTTTGCTCTGCAGCAACTATGGCCGTCCCTCGAAAGCTGCTGGAATTGAGATCAACACCGGCGGTGATCCCCGCCGCGCTTGATCTCCCCCGACCTCCGGACAATTCCTCGCGTACCGTCGCCTCTAGGCGGATTGTTGGCTTTCGCGCAGCGCGCGCAGCATCCACTTCGCTCCGGGCAATGTCACGATCCGCCTTTGCGGACAAATAGTCCGGCGCCTGGACGGCTGCCGTGATTACCTCACTGCTTGATTGAAACCGCGCGGCAAAGTTCAATCGCGGTGGCGTTGGCGTATCAGCCAACGCTTGTTGAATAAGGAATTCCAATTCTGCTTTGGCGATGCTAACATCAGCTTTGCGCTGGAATACTTCGTCTTCGGCGCGCGAAATCTCAAGATGCGCTCGCGCCACATCGGAGTTATTGGCCAACCCGGCCTCCGCCCGTTCTTTCGACAAGTCCGCGAGCCGTATCGCAAACTTCTGATACTCCATGGCCCTGTCAAGCTTTCGTTGGGCTGTATGAATATCGAAATAGAGTTCCGCCACATCAAGCGTAAAGTTCTCCACTTCCATCTTAAGTTGGGCCACAACCTTGACGCGCTCAGACTCCGCAGCGTTCAACCTGCTTTTTGTCAAACCCCAGTCCGTCAAAAGCTGCGAAACCGTCACATTCAATCCGAGACTGGCGGATTCATCCCCCCCTGTATCCCCCGAGACACTGACCTGCGGGCGCCGGGCGCTCTTTATAATCTCAATGTTGGAGGACTCTCGTGCCACTTTTTGTCGAAGAGCTGCAATACCCGGATCCCGTGCTGTCCCGAGGATAACCGCCTGACGAATATCCTGCGCAAAGACCAAAGCCGGTGTCACAATGACCAGCATCGCGATGAACGACGGTAAGAGTGCGGCTCCGCGTGAGGGTTTCATCTCACGAACCTGACGTTGCGGCGTTCTTTCCGCTTTCGGCTACATGAGTCTGACCGTCCGAGGCACTCCTGTAAGACTGTTTCGTAAGAAGAAGGTGGCACTGCGTTCTCGCGCGCATCTCAGGTGTGCCCCAGATGCGCGTGCCAGGTCGCATTCGTACCATGGCCAACATCAAACCAGATTTCCGCCGAATAGATCGTCATTATCAAGCAATGAGCTGAGCGGGTCACCGTCACCGACAAGCAAACCACTGACAGAGTCCGTCTCGCCCAAAAGTGAATCAAAGAGCCCACTAAACGTAGCTGCAGCCTCGTCAGTAGAAGCTTGAAGCAGATTGTTATCACTCAGGTTGCCCGCGACGCCCTCCGCGCCCGTCAGATCAGAGGTCGCGGTGTCATCGCCAATTAGATTGCCCAAAAGGTTGTCTCTTCCGAGCAACGATTCAATCGCCCCCGATAGCCCCCCGAGCAAACCATCTTCGTTGATAATAGGGGCAAGAATACCGGCTTGCTGAGCGTCGAGCCCCCCTGGGATCGTCGGATCGTTCGGGTTGTCCGGATTTGCCGACTCTACCGGGCCGCTCGAATTTGCCGACTCCACCGGGCCGCTCGGATTTGCCGACTCCACCGGGTCGCTTGGATCTGTGGACTCTACCGGGTCGCCGGCACCTGTTGGTTCTGCCTGATCGCCCTGTACTTCCGTGCGCGGTGGGGCCTGCGGGTTAAGCGGGGGCGCTTCACGATTATCGCCGGACCCGCTAACATTATCACTCATCAAGGCAAGGGTGCCAATCCCTGCGCTACCGACGAATATCTTGTCGAGCGTGCTGGGGGCAATCCGCACGCCCTGATCCGCATCATCATCCCCGGGAGGCGAAGCGCCCGGAGTGGCCGCGTTGGTTTCCCCAGTATCTGCGCTTACGACAGCCTGATCCGCTTCAGAGCTACGAGCCTCCGTGACGGGCATGTCCTCAGGAATGGCTTCCTCTGAAGCCTCTGTTTCTTCGAGGCGCGGAACGGCGGAAACCGGCTCCGGCGCTAGCAGCCCAGTCACTTCCTCTTCACCGTTGGCCTCTTTCAGCAACCGGCTGAAATTGCCGCTCGGTTCCACGATAAAGAATCGTTTGATGGTAACCTCGCGCCCATCCATAAGGGTCACAATCAGGTTAGTGCCTGACTTTTCGTAAAATGCGATCCCGGGGGTGATGGAACTGAAATAAACATCCGATGCTCCGGTAAGGACAACTTCCGTGCCCACAGTTCTGGAAGCACCTCCGTCTCCTTCCCGAGAGTTTGTGAAAATTTCAATCATGGTTATCCCCTTGGTACGCTGCCTTCTGTGTCTCTTTAAGAAACGTGTAATCCGTGCGAGTCACCCGTTCCCTATCTTTGTTCATTCGATTAGCAAATAATGATAGGTATGACCATTAGTTGTCGTCAGATTCACAATCAATTATATGAAGAAAGAGCTACAGGCGGCCAAAGCCATCCTTTTGTATAGGGTCTCGACGTTTTCGAAATCTTGCAGTTTGGCTAATCCCCCTAAAAGAGAGGACCGGGGATTTCTCCCCGGTCCTCATGTCGCGTTGCGCAAGCTTAGCCCAGAAGGCCGCCGCCGCCGAGCAGACCGTCCTCACCCGTCACCGGATCGAGCAGGCTGCCAAGCAGACCGCCGCCGTCGCCACCGAGCAGGCCGCCGACAAGGCCATCCTCGCCAGTGATCGGATCCAGCAGACCGCCGCCGTCGCCACCGAGCAGGCCGCCGACAAGGCCATCCTCCCCAGTGATCGGATCCAGCAGACCGCCGCCGTCGCCACCGAGCAGGCCGCCGACAAGGCCATCCTCGCCAGTGATCGGATCCAGCAGACCGCCGCCGTCGCCACCGAGCAGGCCGCCGACAAGCCCATCCTCCCCAATGATCGGATCCAGCAGACCGCCGCCGTCGCCACCGAGCAGGCCGCCGACGAGGCCATCCTCGCCAGTGATCGGATCCAGCAGACCGCCGCCGTCGCCACCGAGCAGGCCGCCGACAAGGCCATCCTCCCCAGTGATCGGATCCAGCAGACCGCCGCCGTCGCCACCGAGCAGGCCGCCGACAAGGCCATCCTCCCCAATGATCGGATCCAGCAGACCGCCGCCGTCGCCACCGAGCAGGCCGCCGACAAGGCCATCCTCCCCAATGATCGGATCCAGCAGACCGCCGCCGTCGCCCGGGGTGCCACCGTCGGCCGGATCCCCGATCAGACCTTCGCCAAGCAGGCTGCCCACGAGACCATCCTCGCCAGTGAGGCCTCCCAGCGTTCCGTCGTTGCCGATCAGATTGCCAACCAAGCCCTCAGAGCCGGTCAGCGCACCCAGGACACCGTTGTCGCCGGTGATCGGACCAAGCAGGCCATCATCGGCCAGGATCGGGTCAAGCAAACCGTCACCCAGTTCGCTCTCGGCGCCGGGGTCGCCAATCAGCCCCTCTCCGGTCAGATCGCCAACCAACCCGTCCGAGCCGGTAATGGCGCCAAGCAGCCCGTCATTGCCGATCAGATCGCCAAGCAGCCCGTCCGAGCCAGTCACGTCGCCGAGAAGGCCATCGTTACCGGTGACATCCCCGAGCAGTCCGCCGTCGCCAATAACCGGATCAAGAATGCCAGTTTGATCATCGGTCGGGTCCGTGGGATCGGTCGGGTCCGTAGGATCGGTCGGGTCCGTGGGATCGGTCGGGTCCGTGGGATCGGTCGGGTCCGTGGGATCGGTCGGGTCCGTGGATCGGTCGGGTCGGTGGGATCGGTCGGGTCCGTGGGATCGGTCGGGTCCGTGGGATCGGTCGGGTCCGTGGGATCGGTCGGGTCCGTGGATCGGTCGGGTCCGTGGGATCGGTCGGGTCCGTGGGATCGGTCGGGTCCGTGGGATCGGTCGGGTCCGTGGGATCGGTCGGGTCCGTGGGATCGGTCGGGTCCGTGGGATCGGTCGGGTCCGTGGGATCGGTCGGGTCCGTGGGATCGGTCGGGTCCGTGGGATCGGTCGGTTGTGAACCGCTGCTGCTGCCGCCAGAAACTGCTATCAGCAAGAGCCCGCCAAGAGCGGCGATGCCACCCGCGATCGCAGCATCCGTGCCAGGTATTAGCGTCTCCTCGCCTTGAGTGCTTAGAACTTCCTGAGGCTTTCCCTGGCTTGCCGGCAAGACTTCGAACGGGCCGTCCAGAAGCACTAGCTGGTTACTATTTCCGTCTGCGGTCTCTAGGAAATAATCCGTGATAACAACCTCTTCCCCGTCGATCAAAACGAGTATAAGATCGTTGCCCACTTTCGACATTGATTTTATGTCTTCACTACGGACATCCACGTGATGCATGTTTCCGCTTTCTGTAGCGATTTGTTCGTGTCTCATTGTTTCAACCCTCAAATTTCAACTAGGCATTCGCCACAACCATGCGATTGAATAGATCAACCCAAGGATGAAGCGAGACGGCAGGGCACCTAATGATTTCCATGTTCAAGCACGCACCCCGCAATTTGCGCATTCACACCCCCTTTGGGCGTTCGATACATTCTTTAGTACCTGCCGGAAACTTTTGATTATGTTTACATACTTTCGCAATACCTAGCTGACAGAAAGGAGTGAAATAGGAGCAACTGATTGCTTTTTAAGCATTATATTTTTCACTGTTGAGACTTGAAGTGATCAATTTTGTACAAAATCATCCCAAAAGTTGCTTAATGTTCGTGTTTTGGCAATAATCACACTGAGATTGGGCCCGGACTCAAAGAAACGGCACGGCTAAACCCAACTCGAACCGGCAAGGAGACCCCTTGGGTTAGCGACGTAGACGGTTCGAGATTGGCTGGTGGAGTTTGCCTTGCGCTGAGGTTTCATGCCTGCGACAGCTAGCTTGCATTTGATTCTGGCCTTAATTAAGCGTTTCGATGGTGCTCCCGTTGGGGGCGCCATCGATGACTGGGTGACTTCAAGGCGTGCACTTTAGTTGCAGCGCTGTAGTTTGGCGTTGCTGTAGTTTGGCGTGAATGTTTCACGCTGGCGTAGCACTTGGGAATTTCGCCGCCGCCGCTGTTTGGCTGGCGCAAGGCCCTTCGGAAGGAGCAGGATGCGGACAGCCTACTGTCGCCGGTGCGCGATGTCTGGAGAGAGGCGTTCAGCGGCGCCCTGTACATGTACCGTCCGAAGTGGGTGGACTAGGTCAAGAAAGTCGGGTGGCATGGCAACGTCGTCCTTGAGTTACGAATTAGTTGGGGAAATCCTCGTTTTTCTAACCACTGACCAGAGCTGTCTGGGTGCAACTCAATCAGGCCGAGCCGGCGGTACTGGCCGAGGGTCTTGTCTGGAAGTCGGTGCAGGTCGCCGTGGAATAAGTCACTGTATTTTTATAGTTTAACAATGCCAAACCAATTCACCCTGGTCGAGAAAGTTGATCAGCTGAGGCATGCACCAGCGGGAGTGAATCCACCTCTGCTGTTAGCTCAAGCTGACACACAATTTTTGTTCTTTTAGCTCAGCCACTTCTGAATTCCCATCAGATTGGCTTCGAAGACTTCCGCGGGTGTGTTGTAACCTAGACACTTGCGCGGCGTTGAATTGAGGCGCTGACAAATCGACCTCAAATATCGATTTGTCAGCGCCGTCGGCTCAGTGGATCTGGGCAGGTACTTTCGGAGTCTGTTGTTCGTGTTCTCAACCGTACCTTTCTGTTAGGGGGCCCGCGATGGCCGCCCGGTCTACGGCGACGGCGATAGAATTGCTCGTCGCGGCCATCTTTCGAATAGGCGAAGCGTTATATCGTATCGTGGGTCACCCGGATCGGATGACGTTCGAGCCGCATCCGGCCTGCGATCTGCTCGCGTGACCGACCAGCCTTGAGCCGCTCTTCCACCGCAGCTTTCAACTCAGGATGCATAATCATCTTGCGATGGATCGCACGGCGACATTTGTACATGTCCTGCGCATTTAACGCGTGATAGCCATTCAGCTCCGGCAATTCTTTGTCGCGATAGTAATTGCGCTTCAGTGCGCGATAGATCGTGGACGGAGCACGACCCAGCCGATCCGCCATCTCTGGAACCGGCATTTTGGCTTCACGCCACTCGGCAAGCTTCCGGCGCTCTTCCAAACTCCGGTGAGGGTAGCAGCGTCCCATTCGACATCCTCCATGCAACATTATGTTTTGATACAGAATTTGCACTTCGTTTGTGAATCCACCCCTGACGGCTCAAGGGTCGTTGCGACGTTTTCCGCTATCTCACAGTTTCACCATGGGGTCTGATGCCGGAGAGTGCAGAATCCTAGGCTAAGGCGATTTAATCACTTTTTTGACCACCTGTATTCGCCGGTGAGAAGGATGTGGGCCCATCCGAGTGGCGAGATGTGCGCTAGCAGATCTGGTGAACAATCCAGACAGTCGCGTTGGCGCGCCGTGACAGCTTGGCCAAGGTGCTTGGTGTTCCAGTAAATGATGATAGCGGCGAGCAGGTTCAGCCCGGCCATTCGGAAGTGCTGGCCTTGGGCTGTTCGGTCACGGATTTCACCTTGGCGACCAATGCGCAGGGCGTTTTTCAGCGCATGATGCGCTTCGCCCTTATTCAGGCCGATTTGGGCGCGGCGCTGCATGTCGGCATCCAGCAGCCAATCGATGATGAACAGCGTCCGTTCGATCCGGCCGATTTCGCGCAATGCTACCGCAAGTTCATGCTGTCGGGGATATGCAGAGAATTTTCGCAAGAGTTGGCTTGGCGGCATCGCGCCCGCAACCATGGTGGCCGCTGCGCGTAGCAGGTCGGGCCAGTTCGAGCTGATGACAGGCTCCCTGACCTTGCCGCCTATCAAGCCCGTCAGCTCTTTCGGGCAGGATGCCGGATTGAAGAGGTAGAGGCGCTTGGATGGCAGATCCCGGATGCGGGGGATGAACTGAAAGCCCAGAAGGGCGGTGACGGCGAAGACGTGGTCGGTGAAGCCGCCCGTGTCGGCATACTGTTCGCGGATTTTCTGGCCTGCGTCTGTCATCAACAGGCCGTCCAGGATGTAAGGGGCCTCGTTCACCGTGGCCGGGATGGTCTGGGTGGCGAAAGGGCCGAACTGGTCGGAGACATGGGTATAGGCTTTCAGACCGGGTTCATGGCCGTATTTGGCGTTGATCAGGTTCATCGCCTCGCCCTGGCGCGTGGTCGGGAAGAATTGTCCGTCACTCGAAGCGGTCTGCCCTGCGCCCCAGAACCGGGCCATCGGCAAGGCAGATTGACCTTCGATCACCATGGCCAGGGCGCGTGCCATCGCCTCGCTTTCCACATGCCAGCGCGACAGGCGCGAGAGCTGGAAATAATCATGGGTGTTCGTGGCCCCAGCCATTTTGCTGAGGCCAAGGTTCAGCCCTTCAGCCAGCAGCACGTTCAACATGCCGACCCTGTCTTTGCATGGAACGCCGGTGCGCAGATGGGTGAAGGCCTCGGTAAAGCCGATCTCGTCATCCACTTCGAGCAGGAGGTCTGTGATCCTGTTCTCCGGCAGGCGGTTGTAAAGATCGAGCACCATGGCATCGGCCTCATCGGGGACAGCCGCCGTCAGACGGTCGATCTTGAGCACGCCACCTTCGATAGAACCTCCCGGAATGGCAACCGCCCTGGCGGCGCGGGCCAGTCGTTCCAAGCCATCGGCCAGGCGAGATTTTCGATCCGCGAGCCAGAGCTCCGGTTCAAACGGCATGGCCAGTTTTGGCGTGGCCGTGGCAACTTCTGTCGGAACCAGCGCGTCCTTGAGATCGCCATATCGGCGGGAATGTGTGAGCCAGATGTCGCCGGCACGGAATGCGTCGCGCAGGTGGCACAGGACCGCCACCTCCCAAAGCCGGTTCCCATCGTCGTGATTCAAGTGTCGATGCCATTTCGAAGCTCGGCGCAGAAAGGTCAGTGGCCGGGTAGTCGTCGTTTCCGTACCCGCGACGATGTCGGCGGCGGCAAGCAACGGTTCGGCCACCGGCGCCGCCTGAATATCGAGCGCCCGCAGCATGCGCGGCGCATAGCGTCGGAAGCGATGATACCCGTGAACAACATGTGCCAGTGGATCAGCCGCCAATGTGTCGGTCAGTTGGGCGGCGGTGGAAACAAGCCCCCTCAGCGATGACCAGCCTCCGGCGTTTTGAATGGCCTCGATCAGGGAGGCCTGATCTTCATGTGCTTCCAGCAGAGCTGATCCAAAATTTGAGCAGCCCTGCAAGGTGTCTTTCAAAGCAGCCTTGGCGTCATCTGCCCGAGCATCGCATACGCGTTTCGCCTCGCGCCACGTCTTCCCCACAATCCGGTCATGGCTTTCGACCACGGCATCGGCAATGGCACTGCGCCATTCCAGAGCGCAGACCGCGAGGATGGCAAGGCGGCGGTCGCCGGAGATATCCCGCAGATCTCCAGCGAAGTAACGTTCACCTTGCCGTCGGAGGCGCGCGATACGGTGGGGCGGCACATCCGACAGGACGGTTCGGTCCACGGCCATGGTCTGCAAGAATTCCAACCGGCCGAGCAGCCGGTTCATGTCGGCCGAGTTCTGGCCCACCTCAAACTGGCGCAGCCAGACAAAGCGGGTGACAGAACCGTCCGCCATTTCCGTCAGCAACGCGTCAAGTCGGCTGCACATCTCATCGTCCAGCCGGTCGGCAATCCGAGCGTCGATCCGTCGCTCTGCAGCAACGAGTGCATCCGCGCAAAGGCGTTCGATAACCGTGATCCCCGGTAGAATGGTCTGGGTCACCCGGCATTGTTCCACGAAACGCCGCGCCAAGTCCTCGTTCGACCGGGCAGTTTCGGCGGTTCTCTCCAGCCAGGCCTTCAGGTCGCGCGATCCTCGGCCAGTGAACATCTTGTAGCTATAGAGTTCCCGCAGGGCCGCCAGATGTTCATGACGCGTTTCTTCGCGGCTTGCATATCCAGCCAGATCGTCTGACTTCAGCCCAAGCTGCCCAGCCAGGAAGCGCGTGATCTCCATTGGAATGACCTCGCCCGGGGTCAACAACCGACCGGGATAGCGCAATGCGCAAAGCTGGAGAGCAAACCCAAAACGATTGTGGGGGCGGCGGCGGGCGCGGATGATTTCCAGATCGTCGTCCGCAAGGGTGTAGTGGCGCAACATCGCCGTTTCATCGGTCGGAAGATCAAAAAGTACTGAGCGCTGACGCTCGGTGAGGATAGTACGATGCGCCATGTTCCTTTTGCTTTCTGCATATGGTTTGCGTATTGATGATTAAGATACTGAATAAGAAATTGTTCGGATGGCTGAAAGCGCGTCGTTTTCCAGGTCGTCTCAAACGAACGTTTGTGAAACATGCTGATCGGCTATGCCCGCGTCTCAAAAGCCGACGGCAGCCAGTCCCTAGACCTGCAGCGGGATGCCCTGATCGGTGCAGCTGTAGAAGAAGAACAGATTTACTCAGACCTGGCGTCCGGCAAGAAGGATGACCGATCCGGTTTGCAGGCCTGCCTCAAAGCATTGCGTGACGGCGATGTGCTGGTTGTGTGGAAGCTCGACCGCTTGGGGCGCAGCCTCCACCACCTTGTCAAAACCGTCAACATGCTGTCCGAGCGCGGCGTCGGCCTCAAGGTTCTCACTGGGCAAGGGGCGCAAATCGACACGACAACTGCCGCAGGACGGCTTTCATTCGGCATCTTTGCCGCTCTCGCCGAATTTGAAAGCGAGTTGATACGCGAACGCACAATGGCGGGGTTACGAGCCGCCCGCGCCCGCGGCCGGAAAGGTGGAAGGAAATTTGCTCTGACAAAAGCGCAGGTGCGAATGGCGCAGGCCGCTATGGCCAGCCGCGACACATCGGTTTCAGAACTTTGTAAGGAATTGGGGGTCAAACCGGTCACACTCTACCGATATGTCGACCCGAACGGCAATCTGCGCGATCACGGGAAACGGGTTCTCACCGCTTAGCGTAGGAATCTGCACTCTCCGGCATCAGACCCCTTACAGGCCAAAGCATCCGGGCAGCCGCCGCTATATGACAAGCGCGGCCACCCGGATGCTGGCGCTTATCTATACGGTGAGTGTTCCAACCCCAAAGTGGCAACATTTTGCACTGCCCTTTGGCCCACTTTTACTCTGCCATTGACAGCCAAGGTCGAAGGTGATCGACTTGCGGGCTGGCTGGGGCAGGGGTTCCATCACGTCCATCAGTATGTTGATGAAGTGGGTCGAGCTGCGATCGTTGTTGCGAAACAGGACAGCGAACCGGGTCTTGCGTTCGACAAGCGAAGCGACGTTCATGGTGCCCTGCGCGCGTTCAAAGATCATCAAATCGCCTTCCCATCCGCTGAAAGTTTCGCGGGTCTTCACATAGTCCGGAAGTCCATGGATGGACCGACCCGGCGGGAAAACCTGGCCTGTGGGCCCTCTGGCGTAGCGTGGTTGCCGCTTCTTTCGACGGCTGGGGAGATGGCGAGCAAGTTGTTCGGACTGTCCTTCGGGGCTGTAGACGTAAGCATAGATCGTCTCATGGCTGACACGCACGGGCTAGCCATCAAAGCCAAGGCGTCCAGCCGATCTTCAACTGAGCGATGACATGGGAACGCAGATCCTCCAGCCGGATCAATTTGCGCCGCCGTGCGCGTCGATCTGATGCGTACTTCTGAGCATTCATTCCGTAGTAGCTGTTCAGATACGGTGCTCATTATCTGTGAAAAAGTTCCGCTTGATTTCGCGATAGACCGTTGAGCGATGCCTGCCGATCGTTGCCGCGATCTTGCTCACCGGCACTTTTGCATTAAACATGTCCTTGATCATGCGTCTCTCACGCAAATCCAGCTCTGTATGCGCCATATCTGTTCTCCTTGCTTTTTCAGCAAGATAGAGGAGGTGTCGCAACCCATTCTAGAATGTGCCCCCCCGTACAAAGCGATGACGCGTAATATAGGTTATGTTAAATGCGCCGAACTAACAATTGATATAACGTGCGTTACAATATTATACTACCGTATATCTACTCGCTGTGCTTTCTGGAGTGTCCCGACCATGCATTTCCCGACCAAAAAACATGTCCTTCTTTTTGCGGCGGCTCTGGCTTTTGCAAATAGTTCGGTGCCTTCAAGCACAAGAGCTCAAACCTACCCAATCGACTGCGCGATCCTTCTGTGTTTGTCTGGTGGCTGGCCCGCGGCGATCCCATGTGCCAGGGCGCGCGCCGAATTCATACGGCGGATCACACCCTGGCCGGTTGAGCCGCCTTTACAGATCTGGCGCTGCCCGATGCATGTGGGGTTTGAAACTCCAGCACCAAGTGAGCGCCTGCACAGGCTAGCGGGCTTTAATACTAGGCCAGCAGTCACCATAGCTCGCGAGATAGAAGCGCTTCGTCTCGCGCAAGCTGTAGGGCATGGGGCTGATATCGATGTCAGCGGGTCCGCTTTTGCGTTCATCCGCTCCATTGATGTCTTTGATGCCTATTTGTCCCAAGGAGCTGTCGGTGAAGGCGAACATTGCCGTCGCACGGCCCAGATCCGGCATGGTTCATACGACAGCACAGGACAGTTTCGGTGGCGTCTCGCATCACCGGACGAGCTGCCTCCGGCTTTTGAGGGGAACGAGGGTTTTGGGACCGTCTGCCCGCGTATTGGGACTCGTGCCGTCTTTGTTGATTGGAAGGATTCCGAGGGCACCTACGGATTCGAACAGGTGAACTATTGAGCCATTGCAATGCCGTTGGCTCGAGGTACTCAACGCATCAATTGTGAGTGGTGATGTTCGTAAATCGTGGTGTTCCATTCCAGGCTTGTGATCGAGGATCTTGCATTGCTCCAAGATACGGTATAATTTGACGGTATTATTTAGGAGTGCACTGGAATGGTAGTTGCAACAAAACGCAAAACTTCCCTGACACTTGATGCCAAGGCGCTTGAAGGCGCAAAGGAGCTTGGGATCAACGTCTCTGCAGTTGCTGAGACGGCACTTATAAAGGCCGTTGCCGAAACTCGGCGCAACAAGTGGCTTGCTGAGAACGCAGATGCATTTACAGCCCAATCAGATTGGCACGAACGTCACGGACACCCGCTCGCTGACATCATCACCGCGCCCGGCGGATCGTCATGGATTTCCTGACCCGCTTTGATGTCGCGGAGTACAATGGTGTTTTCATGGTTGTTGTCGAAAGCGAGCTTCTGCCTCCTGACACTTCGATCGTCGTCATCCCGCTTCTCTCCGACTACCCTGCGGTGCGGCACCTAAATCCTGAACTCCAACATGACGGCCGACGTCTTGTGCTTGCGACACGGCTAATTGCGTCTGTGCGACGGTCGGCGTTGCACCGAACAGGGAGCGTTGCAGACCAGGGCGATCTGATCACTCGGGCCGTAGATGTGCTCATGGCAGGCGTATAGCTCGAAAAACCAAGCCACAACCAACGATCACGGTGCCTTTTAGACCTAATCCGGTCCATCACCTTCTTCTCAGATATTTGTCAAACCATCGAAGTCGATTTCGCGCTTTTCCGCATCAGTCAGCTCAGGTTCCACTACCACAACCCGTTGCGGGCCGTCACTCCATTTCACCGCGAGCCCGCCCGAATACCAACGATACACCAATCCGACGACACTGCGGCCATCCGTGCCGATTAGCGCTGCAATCGCAACGGCTTCATCTTTTTCTTTGTTCACTCGTTACTAACCTTCTTTAATTTGCCGCTTCAAATCGGAGCACAGTTTGCCGGATCACTCTTTGTCGGTAAGCGCTTTGAGTCCTCGGCAGGTGGCACTTGGAATTTGTCAACTCTAAGCTGTTTCCACAGGCAACCTCGGATATGCTCCCGTTTTCGATCAATTAAATGCTTAAATCCTGTGGTCGGGCTCCGTGGCGGCTTCGACGATCGCCAAAACCTCGAAGGGGTCAAAGCCGATGGCGCGCGCCAGAACGACCAGTTCGACGACGTCGATCCGGCGTTCGCCGCTCTCAATGCGCGCCACGAGAGATTGATGGCACTTGAGCCTGTCCGCCAAGTCGTCCTGGCCCAAGCCTGCGCTTTTGCGCGCGTCGACCAACGCCTGGCAGAGTGCCACCTGCCCTTTGCTTCTGATTGTTTTTGCCACGCGTCACATACCTTTTGTGACGTCGCTAGCGGATGAAATCTGTTATCTAAAAAGTAGATATTTGAGGGTGTTATCGGCGTCTGGTTTCCACGGGCTGCTAGTCTGATGCTCCCAAGGCTGCCCATCAATCCCCTACCAATTGCAGAAATCGGCCGTAGTCCTCGCTGACTTCCCGCGCTTCTTCGAACGCGCGGGCGCGTTCGCTGTCGAGGCAACGGAAATAGCTCTGGATATCCCGGATGTAATTTTCGAAATCGCTGCGGATGATAGCCGCATAGTCCCGCGCGGCCTGCGAATCACTTGGCAGGAAGGGACGGGGTGGAGCGAAGCAGGATTCCGCCAAAACCGGCCCGGGAACGCAGATCAGAAGGGCCAGAGCTTGCAATGGGAGCAGGCATATCAACCTCGGGTTTCTCAAACCTGTTATCTCCTTGATCGCGGACACTGGCCGAGACTAGTGTTTGCGTGACCAAACTACAGCCAAAGCATGATATTACATCTTGCGGTTGATAATATACTATCGTAACTCTGGGCTTCAAGTGGGAATGCCTAGGGTCGCGCCATTGGAGAAAGCGTGAGCCGGGCCATGAACTGGGACATCGAAGCACCAAATGTGGTTACGGAAGCACGTTTCCGCGAACTCGTGGAAAGCGGCTATAGCGCAGAAATCCTGTGCCAAGAATCGGCACACAAGAAAGGCCCCAGCTATTACGGGGTCTGGATCATGCGTGTGGTCTCCAACGAAGGCGTGGAAAAGCTCCTCGTCACCGCCCGCACTCGGACGACCTACAACGATATCAAGATCCGCGAGTTCAAGACGATCTCCGGCGTGGTGTCTTTCTTCATTGGCCTTGGATTTGCGCATGTCGACCTGCCGCTTGAAGCGGGGACAAGCCGTACGCATAAACTTGCCCCGCCAGACAAAGCGCCATCAGACAAGGGCGCTGGCAGCTAACCTCGTCTGTCTCTGGCTGGTCGCAGCACCTGCGTCAGCGCAAATGGTCCTGGTCATGGAGAGCGACGGCTCTCTGACCCCATCCCGGTCTCAGAACAGTTTTGCCCGGAACTACAATGACGGCATTGGTCAGGGTTCGGCCTACGATGGGATCGCTATCTTCGGCGAGTTAGAGGCCGAGCAAGAGGGCGTCCAAGTCGCGGCCCTTGCCCGCCCGACTCCCCTGCCCCACGCAGATGTCCTCTCCGGGATTCAGACCACGGCTTTGCGCTATGCCGGCCATCCCGGCCTGCGTCGCGCGGGGCTTTCCGTGACGGATTGGCTGGCTCTCTATCGGGCCAATATCGAGGTTGAGAGCGCCTACCGGCAGGATGCGATTTCAAGTGCAGGTGCCATTGGCCTTGGCCAGCTGATGCCCGCCACTGCCCATGATCTCGGCGTTGACCCACGCGACCCGCTGCAGAACCTCGACGGGGCCGCCCGCTACCTCGCGATGATGTTGGACACGTTCGGCGATCCACGCCTTGCCCTTGCAGCCTACAACGCCGGACCCGATGCGGTCCGCCAGTACGGCGGCATTCCCCCCTACCGAGAAACCCAGAACCACGTGGCCCGCGTCATGACTGTCGTGGCCCGATTGGAAGGATCAAATTCATGAAACAGATTTCAAACCTCTTCGTCGCCGCGCTGGCGATCTTCCTGCTCATTGCAGAACCGGCCCTGGCGCAAAGCATCGACCTCTCCCCAATCCAGAGCCTGCTGCAAGGTATCGTCGATGCGTTGACCGGCCCGCTTGGCGTCGTCATCGCCACACTCGCGGTCCTCGGCGTTTTCTTGAGCTGGTTCTTCAATATCATCGACCTGCGCCAAGCGCTTTGGGTGCTTGTCGGCATCGCTGGTGTCGCCGCCGCCCCCACCATCGTTGCGGCGGTCTTTGCCGGTGGCTGAGCGCTCGCCTCTCTTTCTCGGCCTCGTGCGCCCGCCCAAGCTCCTGGGCCTGCCCATCATGTATGCGATGGTCTGGCTCTTCGGCTCCGTGCTTCTCTTCGTCTGGGTCCAGCATATCGCGGTGCTGGCTGTCGCGGCCCTGCTCTACCCGGTGCTTTGGAAGGCCGCAGACTGGGATCCGCGCTTCATCGACGTGATGATGACTGCGCTGCAGGAAACCCCGCCCACGCGGAACCGCAGCATTCACGGCGGGGACAGCTATGCCCCGTGATGCTGCGCTCGATCCCCGCACGATGACACCGGAGTGGTATTCACGCGAGACCCGCCTCGCGCACATGCTGCCCTATGTGAGCTTAGTTGATGACCAGACCGTGCGGACGCGGGTCAACGAGATTTTCCAGTGCATCCGGCTCGACGGGGTCAATAGCTACACGACCGATGACGCCTATCTCGACAAGGTGACCGCGCTCTTTGCTCGGATCATTGCGCAATTGGGGCCGGAGTTCAGCTATTACGTCCATAAGGTCTCGAAGGCGATCACGCTGGACCTCGAGCCGCTGCGCGAGGACAGTTTCGCGGGAGACGTCGACCGTCTCTGGCGCGAGAAACTCGAGACCAGCGGGTTGCGCGACAAGACCCTGACCCTCACGGTGATCCATCGCCCGCCTCCGAAAAGCGTCCTGCCGTTCCTGAACCGCAGCGCGCCGGATCGCCTCAAGGAAGCGACCGAAAAGCGCCTTCGCCGATTAGCCGAGGCCGTGAACGTGTTCCTGTCTGGCCTGACGGAGCTGAACCCACGTGTGCTTTCGGCCAAGTCCGGCGAGTTGATCGGCTTTCTGGGGGCCCTCAACACTGGCCAGGAACTGCCGCTCTATCCGGCGAACACCTATGGCTTCCTGTCCTGCAACGTCGCCAACACGCGAGTGACGTTTCAAGGCGATCACTTCGAGCTCTCCGAAGGCGTCGTGGGACACCGCTACGGCAAGAGTTTCACCATCGGGGAATACTCGGAAGGCACCTCCTGCACCATGTTCGACATGCTGAACCTGCCGGTCGACATGATCGTCACCCATTCCTTCACGCCGATCAATTCGAACCTCATGGCGGGCCGCATCAAGCGGCAAAAGCGTCAGATGCAGGCCAGCCAAGATGCGGCACTCTCGCTGATGGAAGCACTCGACATCGCCGCAGATGATCTCGAGGCCAAGCGCCAGAGCTTTGGCGAGCACCACATGGTCGTGACGATCTTCTGCGATACGATCGATGAGCTGCAGACGCTCAGCGCCGAAATTGTCAACGCCGCCGCCGCCGAAGGCGTGAAGATGATTGGCGAGCGGGTCGCGGCCAAGGCGCATTACCTCAGCCAGCATCCCGGCAACCAGCCAAAGCGCGTCCGCGCCAGCGCCGTCACCAATCGCAACTTCGCGGATTTCGCAGCCTTCCACCGGACACAGCTCGGCAAACCTGCAGCACTTACCCCCTGGGGCCGGGTCGTCACCTATTTGCCCACGCCGGAGCAGAGCGCCTACCGGTTTTCCTATCACGAGCAGGGATCGCCCGACAAAGAACCGACCAGCGGGCACACCCTGATCATGGGGCGGCCCGGGTCGGGCAAATCGGTGCTCTCGGCCTTCCTGATGACCCAAGCCCGTCGAGCAGGGGCGCGGATCTTCGTCTTCGATTACCGTCTTGGTATGGAGATGGCGGTCCGCGCCAATGGCGGGCGCTACGCCTCCCTGAACGCCGGCCAGCCCACGGGCCTCAACCCGCTCTGGACAGAGACCGATGCCCGCGGCACCGCCTGGCTCTCGGACTGGCTTGCCACCCTGCTCTACCGCGCCGACAAGCCGCTGACCCCGGCGCAGACCAACCGCATCCAGGAGGTCGTGCGCCAGAATGCCCAGGCCTCCAATCCGGCCCTGCGGAACTGGCGGGATTTCGCGTCGCTTTTTGTGTCCACCGATGATGGCGGCGATCTGCACCAGCGACTGCTCGAATGGTCTGAGGACGGCCGCTATGGCTGGATCTTCGGGCAGAGCCTCGAGGACACGTTCTCGCTCAAAGGCGATGTGGTGGGTTTCGATCTGACCGGCATTCTCGACAGCGAGGCCGACAAGGAACGGATGGCGGTTCTCTCCTATCTTTTCCGCCGGGTCGAGCGCGAGATCGAGGATCGCCGCCCCACCATCATCGTGATCGACGAGGCCTGGAAGGCGCTCGACAACGCGTATTTCGCCGAGCGGCTGTCGAACTGGCTGGTGACCGCGCGCAAGCAGAACACGGTCGCGGTGATGATGACGCAATATGCTAGCCAGCTTGAGCGCACCCGGACCGGCAAGACTATCATCGAGGCCGTGCCGACGCAGATCCTGCTGCCCAATATCCGCGCGCAGCCTGCGGATTACGCCATGTTGAACCTCACAGAGAAGGAGCTCGACTTCCTTCTCACCACGGGCAGCAACAGCCGCTTGGCGCTGATCCGCGACGACCAGGGCTCAATCGTCGTCGATGCCGATCTGAGCGCCCTCGGGCCCAATCTCACGATCCTTGGCGGCATGGAAAAGGGCGAAGCGCTCGTCGGCCCCGATTACCGCGACCGCCCAGACTTCTGGAGGCTTTCATGATCCGTATTCTTATCGCTTTGGCTGCGCTCGGCGCGCTGGCCTCCTGCACCCAGTATCGGGAGCCGCAGGCCAATTGCTTTTCCTTTCTCGCCTCGACGGCAGCGACAGCCCAGGATTGCCACTTCGCACCGCTCGGCGCGCCGGAGGGCGACATTGAAGTCTAGCCTGCCTCATATCCTCGCGTTTTGCCTGCTGCCCGGTCTCGTCTTGTCTCAAGGCGTGCCGACCAATGACAGTGGGCTGACCGCGCGTGACATCGTCGAGACCGGCGATCGCGAAGCAGACTTGGCCGTTCAGGCGGACAAGCTTGCCGTGCGCGAACTCATCGCCGAGATCGAACGGGAGCAGCTGGAAACCCTCCGACGCATCCTCGATGCCCAGACCAGCTTCGGCGGTCAGGGCCTGCCCGCCATGGTCTCGGGGCTGGAAAGCGGCAGCGGGGATCCCGACCGCTCGGTGGCGGCGGTCTATGGCACGGGCCAGATAGATCCCAATCCCGGCGGTGCGCAGATGTTCGGGGATGCGTCTGAGACCATCGAGCAGCTCATCATCCGCGTGGCTCAGGAGACCAGCGGCTTTGCGGGTGTTGGCCGCGCAGGGCTCTCCCCCGTCCAATGGCGCGCGCTGCTGCAAGCGCTGATCTGGCAGGAAAGCCGTTTCACCATCGGTGCACGCTCTCCCGTCGGCGCCTATGGCCTCACCCAGATCATGCCGGGCACGGCCAGCGATCTGGGCATAAACCCGGAATACTATGACAGCCCTTACCTGCAGGTGCATGGCGGCGCGCGCTATCTCGCGACCCAGCTCAACACATTCGATGGCAACATCATCAATGCGCTCGCGGCCTATAACGCGGGACCCGGCCGGGTGTTCGAATATGGTGGCGTGCCGCCCTTTGCCGAAACCCAGCATTACGTTCAGGTCATTCCCGAACGCTACAATCTCTACCTGAGCCGTATCGGCGGGATCGAAGCGCTCGGCACGATTGATCCGGCACTTCTCGCCAATGCGAACCTCTCAATCACCGGGCACGGCGCGGCCTTCTATGGCAACAATTCCCCTGCGGCGATTAGGCAGGCCGCCTTCCGTATTGCGGACATCGTCGAGCGGATTTCCGAAACGGAAGATGTTCAGGAAAGCATCGCGCTCAACACCTATGCCCGCGCCGAACTCGTACGCCTCGTCGCCGCCCGCATCCGGCTTCAGGCCGCGCGCACCCGCGTCCTTTCCGCCGAAGAGCTGGCTCAGGCCAGTGCGCGTATGGCCGAAGGCACGTTCATGGAAT
Organism: Roseovarius sp. MS2; assembly: GCF_051447875.1. NCBI lineage: Bacteria > Pseudomonadati > Pseudomonadota > Alphaproteobacteria > Rhodobacterales > Roseobacteraceae > Roseovarius > Roseovarius sp. MS2. The sequence continues at coordinate 36,393 of NZ_JBKHVF010000003.1, read as the reverse complement.
TCACGATCAGGGAGATAGACTGATGAGAGATTTGCTCGTGAGGACGGCATTGGCCACGACGCTTGGGATCGGTCTGCATCTCGGCACCCTGTCCGCTGCCGTGGCGCAAGGTGTGCCGGTCGTCGACACCCAGAATATCGCGCAAAACATCCAGCAGCTCCGGCAGATGATCGAAGACGAGATTCTGCAAAACGAGCAGCTGACGCAGCTCCGCGAACAGCTTGCCACACTCACGGATCAACTCGCGGAGCTGCAAAGAACTTATGAAGCACTCACCCGCCTTGCCGAGCTTCCCGAGATCATCCGCACGGAAATGGAAGACGAGTTGAACGGCCTGCTCGACCAAGAGTTCGGCGACATCCTCGCCACGATTGAGGCGATCAAGACTGGGGATTTCTCGGGCCTCTCGGGCTCCGGCGCAGGCGAGATCGAAACCCAGATGGACCGCGTTCTGGCCGACCTCGGCTTTGACGAGGACACCCTCTCGGAAATGGCCACGAGCGGCAATCCCGGGGCCAACCGCGTGGCGACGCAGGCCACGACCGGTGCGCTCGTCTCGGCGGCGGCCCAGAACAGCTATGAAGACGCAGGGCAATCGCTGGAGCGCGTCGACCGGCTCGTCGGACTCATCGACGACATGGACGAACTCAAGGAAAGCATCGATCTCAACACGCGCGTCACGGCGGAGCTCGCCATTGCGCTCGTCGCCATGTGGCAACTCGAAGCCGTGCAGACCGTGGGCGATGGCACCGGCGGCGTGATCGATGCCGCCACCATCGCCGAAGAACAGCGCTTCATGGATTTCACCTTGCCGGACCTCCGGGCTGATTAGGGCGTTTCGAAATTGATCCACAATATCAAATATCGGTTTTCGCGTTCGAGCGCAGCGAGAGGCAGCGAAGAACCGATTCAACTCATTTCGAAACGCCGAGCGGGGGCATGAATGGTGGCGACTGAACAAGAAATCATCGAGGAAGAACTGGTCTACGGTGCCCTGCGCCGCGAACGGCTCTGGCAACGCCTTGGTCTGGCAGGTCTTGTCTTCGGCATCATCGGCTGTCTGAGTGCCGCGGCTGTCTCGATCCTCGATGTCGATCCGCCCCCCGTCGTTGTCCCCTATGATCCCGCCACCGGCTTTGCACTCCCCGAGGCCTCGGTGGGCGCTTCCTCGGTGACCGCCAACCAGGCGATCATCGAGGCGGAGGTCTTCCGCTATGTGACCGACCGGGAGATCTACAATCAGCTCGATAACGATCTGCGCATCCGCAGCGTCCTGCGCCGCTCGGACGGGGCCGCCGAGAGCGGGCTGCGCCAGATCTGGAACAGCGCCAACGAGAATTACCCGCCGACGGTCTATGGCCCCAATGCTCGGCTCGACGTGGAAATCCTCAGCATCAACCGGATCGGAACCAACCGCGCGACGGTCCGCCTGCGCAAGCGCCTGACGTCCATTAACGGCACCCAGACCGGCCTCTTCACTGCGACGCTTCTCTTCGAGTTCCGCCCGGAGACCCGCCGCTCCATCGACGAGGTCTGGACCAATCCATTCGGCTTCACCGTCCTCGAATATTCCATCCGCTCCGACAGATTGGAGAACTAGTTTGATCAATAGGTTCTTTGTTGCTGCCATATTTGTTTTGCTGCCCGGCCTTGCCTTTGCCGAAGCGATCCCGCGCGGTGGTCCAAATGACAGTCGTGTGCGGCTGGCCACCTACCAGGAAAGCCAGGTCTACCGCCTCAGCGTGTCGCTCACCCATGTGACCACCATCGAGTTCGGCGAGGGCGAAAGCATCCGCTCGATCATCGCGGGCGACACCGAGGGCTTCGAGATCGATGGCGTGCCGGGCGGTCAGGCATTTGCCATCAAGCCCGTCGCGCGCGGGGTGCATACCAATGTGACAGTTTATACGAACCGCCGGAGCTACTACTTCAACGTCGAGGAGGTCCGCAGCCCGACCTTCTACGTGGTGCAGTTCCGCTATCCGGACGACGCTGCGCGCCCGACCCGGGCCATCGCCGCCCAAGCGCCAAACTACAATTACGGTGCCAGCGCGCGGACCGAGTTTACGCCAACCCGCATCTGGGATGACGGGACGTTCACGTATTTCGCGTTTCCGAGAAACGCACCTGTGCCAGCGATCTTCCGCTACGCGGGCGGCCGTGAACGCACGGTCAACACGCAAGCCACCGAGGACGGAGTGATCCGTGTCTCCGGGGTGAACAGGCAATGGGTGCTGCGGATCGGGGAAGAGGTGGTCTGTATCGAGGCCACAATGCCTGCGGGGGTAGGCTCATGAGCGACACAGGAAGCGCAGACCTCGAGAAGCGTCTTGCCGCCCTCGAGCAGGGTAAAGGTGCAGGTTCGCCTCCTGCCCCGCGACGCTCACCTCTTCTCGCATTGGTCGTCGTCCTCGTGATCGGCGCCGGTGGTGCATTGCTCTATCTCATGTCCCAACCCGAGGAGGAGGAAGCCCTGCCCACGGCCACGCCGGACGTGTTCCAGAACGAGGGCGACGGCTTCGGCGCCATCGAAACCCTACCTCCACCCGAGCCCGAAGTGGTTCTGGTCGCGCCCGAGCCCGTCGAGCCCAATGCCGAGCTTCTGGCGCAGCTCGCCGCCCTACAGGCCCAGATCGAGGAGTTGCGCAACGCCCCTGAACCAGTTGTCGAGGAAGACACCGCCGCCGCAGAGGCAATTGACGCGCTGACTGCTCAGATCGCGGCGCTGCAAGCGGCATCGGAAACGGCGCAACAACAGTTCCGGGATGAGCTCACGGCCCGTGATCGGGAATTGGAACAACTCCGCATGGACCTCGAACTTGCGCAGCTTGAGGCCAACCGGCCCCTTCCGGCACCCATCGGCCCCACTGAGGACGAATTGCGCGCGCGGGAAGAAGAGCGGCTGCGCCGCGAGGAAGAGGCACGGCGGCTGGCGGAACTCGAACGCCGCGCGGCTGAGGAACGTGCGTTTCAAGAACGGCGCATCACCTCGCCCACCATCGCCTTTGGCGGCACCTCCGGTGCGAATGAAACGGCTCTGACTGAACGCACTTTTGGCGAGGTGACGGATTTCGTGCTGAACGGTGCGCTGCCCTCCACCGTGACGCAGGCCGAGGTGATTGCCAATCCGTCGAACACGATTGTGCAGGGAACAATGATCCAGGCCGTCATGGAAACCGCCCTCGACAGCTCCCTGCCCGGCCAGACCCGTGCCGTGGTGTCCGAGGATGTCTACAGCTTCGACGGATCACGCCTCCTGATCCCGCGTGGCTCCCGTCTCATCGGGCGCTACCGCGCTGGCGTCGATATCGCGCAGCGCCGCGTCACGATCGCCTGGGATCGGATTATCCTGCCCGCGGGCCAGACCGTCCAGATCAGCTCCTTCGGGGGTGACGAGCTGGGCCGTTCCGGCGTGACCGGCTTTGTCGACACCCGCTTTGATGAGCGCTTCGGCTCGGCGGCGCTGATTTCTCTGATCTCCGCAGCCCCAAGTGCTGCTGCTGCAAACGTTCAGGATGAGACCGCGTCGGACGTGCTCGAAGACGTTGGCGATGATCTGGCAGATGCGACGGACAGCGTCATTGGCGATTACCTCTCCATCGGCCCCGTCATCTATGTCGACCAAGGCGCACGCGTCACGGTCATGGTCGACCGCGATCTGGAGATATTCTGAGCCCATGTCGCTGAGCTATCTCGAAACCTCGCTCGACCGGATCGAAGCCGCCGCCCGCGACGACGTCATCGAGATCTGCATCAATCCCGACGGGACCTGTTGGGGCGAATTCCAGGGCGATCACTTCATGCGCGCGCTGGACCAGAGGCTTACGGGCGTTCAGGTCAGGGACCTCGGCAACCAGATCGCCTCCTCGGCCAATACCACGATGAGCAAGGACCGCCCCATCGTCTCGGTCTCGATAACCTATAAGGGTCGCCCGATCCGCGCACAGGTCATCACCCCGCCCGCGGTGCTCTCGGCAATGTCGATCAGCCTGCGGTTCTTCTCAAGCCTGCCACTCGAGGGTATTGCGCTCGATTTTCTCTACGGAAAAGAGCGCAAGCTCGAGGACCTGCGCGTGGAAAAGAAGCGTGCCTTGCGCGCCGTGGTGGCCGCGGGTTTGATCGATGATGCGCTTGCCTTCTGCGTCGAGAACAAACTCAACATGATCGTCTCGGGTGGCACCTCCACCGGCAAGACCGTGGCCGCGCGCAAGATCCTCTCTCACGTACCATCTGAAGAACGCATCGTCACCATCGAAGAAGCCGCCGAGCTTCTGCCGACCCAGCCAAATGCCGTGACCCTCATCGCCAATCGCGACGCAGAATTCCAAACCGCCGATGTGCTTCTCACCGCCACGCTGCGCATGCGCCCCGACCGGATCATCCTGGGCGAGGTACGCGGCAAGGAGGCCATGACCTTTCTGGAAGCCATCAACACCGGTCATGGCGGCTCGATGACCACGCTCCATGCCGAAACCCCGCAATTGGCGGTGCAGCGCCTCGCGATCGCAGCACTCAAGACCGAAATCCCGATGACCTATACTGACATGATCCAGTACATCGAAAATTCCATCGATGTGATCATCCAGGCCGGTCGCCATGACGGCAAACGCGGCATCACGGAATTCTACCTCCCCGGCGCAACCGAGATTGGAACTTCCCCATGAAGACCTTTGAATACAATATCCTGTCCTTTCCCATGACCCGCAAGACCAGCCTCTCCGACATGCAGGCCAGCCTGAACGAGAAGGGGGCAGACGGGTGGGAGGTGGTGTCGATCAGCACTTCGGAATTCGCCAATGTCGGGCACACCGTTTTCCTGAAACGCGAAACCACACCCGCTGGAGCCACGGCATGAGGCAGGCGCAGCACCTCGCCTTGGCCGCGCTGGCCCTAAGCCTGACGCCTACCTTCGCCGTTGCCGAGCGCAACCTAGTGCCAACCCTCGATCGCAGCTTTGACGTCTGTCCGAACCGGCCCGCTGAACCCGTCTGGATGCAGGATATCTCCCTGCGCCAAGCCTATCAGCGCGTGTTGGTACAGGACATCTACCGCGCCCAGAACCTCGAGCGCATCGTCGAGACCGGCAGCTGCGACTGCGCGACCCGGTTCCCGTCCTGGGACGCTGCCGAGGCTGTGTTTCGGGAAAAATACGCGAGCAACGAACGGTGGGAAATGCTCGAAGCCTCGGATGGCTACAACCGCCGCGCCAACGCCGCCCGAACTGCCGCCAAGGCCATCTGCGACGCCGCAGGCAATTGGTAAGGCAGCCCCGCGATGAGTGTCGTCACCTACTTCGTTGAAACCTCCCAAGCCTATCTCGACACCGCCGCTGAGACCCAGTTTGGTGCGGTTGCGGCAACGGTCGGCACGCTGCTGGTTTTGGGGACAACGCTGGTGGTGATCCTCGTCGGCATCAACATGATCTATCAATATCGGGCCATGGATGGGCACACAGCCTTCTGGCTCGCGGTCAAGATCGGGCTCATCGGGATATTCGCGACCAATTGGATGCAGTTCAACGCGTTCTCGTCAGCCATTCTCTATGGGATCGACAGTATCGCGGGTGCGCTGGTAGCCTCCGTCGGCGGCGGCAGTCCGGGGCCCTCTGGAACTTTCGCCGAAGAATTCGACCGGCTGATCGCGGAACTGGGCAACTATTTGAACGCTGCCGGGTCCGAACTGAACTGGATGGCCGGCGCCATGCTCGACATCGTCGGTGTTCTTCTGCTCTCAATCCTCGGCGGAATGGCCGCCTTCATCCTCGTGGCCTCCCGCCTGATGATCGCGCTCCTGATCGGGATCGCCCCGGTGATGATTTTCCTGACCCTCTTCGAGGTCACCAAGGATTATTTCGCGCGCTGGCTGTCCGCGCTGATCTCCTTTGCGCTATACCCCATCGTCGTCGCAGGCGTGTTCGCAACGATCACAGGCGTTTCCTCCGCGCTCATCGGTGAACTAGGCGATCCCGAAGGGGCCTCAAACATCGGCGCGCTCATCCCCTTCTTCATGATGGTGCTCATGGCCAAGGGCTTCATTATCGCCACGCCCTTCATCGTCCGCGCGATCTCCGGCAACATCATGATGCCCGCCCTCTCCGGTGGCCTCGGCGGCGGCTACAGCTTTGCCCGCGCCGCCATGGGAAGCCAGCAGGCCTACAATCGCTACCTCATCGGCGGGGCCAGTGGCGCAGAATACGCAGCCCTCAGGGCGCGGCAGTTCTTTGGCGTGCAGCAAATGCCAGTGCGGCAAGGCATGGGACAGACGGGTTCCGGAGGCGGCACAGGATCCGCAGACTCGGGATCAAAAATGCTGGCGCAGCTGGCGAGACTGGGACGGCTTGGGCGACGGTGACGGCCCTCTGCGGACATTCAGCGCCCCACAATTAGGCCCCCGGAAGCTGAAATTGGTGCAACTCGCAGCAATACTCTCTATCGAACGATTGGGATGAACCAACTTAGCCTACTGACGCAACATCAAAGGAACTCTGGCACTGGACCTTTCTCATACTGATGCCCTTTCTCAAGAATGGCTTTTCGCTCTGAGACCTTCTCGTAAAAATTTCTCAAAGCATGAAAGTCTGCATCGATGTCGACTTTAGTTGGCAGGTCTTGCGGCAAGTCTGCAGCCCTATCGTGCCCGGAGTAATGCGAGCATCGCTTCATTCCCTCGAATATCGCCGGGTAATCATCTGAAGGATGATAGCAGGCATGTTTAAGACTTTGGGTCATTACACCTGGCTGGAAACGCTGGATGGTACCGTTGAATAGGATTTCTTCAACAATCCGCTCCCAAGTCTCGCGCATCAGAGTATAGACGGCTACGAGTGAATCGCGAAATTCCTGAACCACCGGATCATAACCGTCCTTGTACAATTTGGTTTTAGCTTCGTTGAGTTCGCCGATACGCTGCTTTGCCTTCTTGGTATGGTTCGGCTTACCCGAGTCATCAATAATCCCGAACTTGGTTCCACCTAGACTCGACATCCATTCGGTATGGCAGGGAATATTGGCACGTCGCGCCTCATTCTCGATCATGTAATGAAACATGATATTGTGCGTAAAGATGATGACCTGGCGCCCAGCCATGGCCTCAGCCACAAGCCGCTTTGCCACAGCTTCCATTCGGGAGTGATCCAGAGAGGAAACCGGATCATCGACTATAATGCCGTGTTCGGCACCAACCTCGATCAGTTCGGCTAGGAAACATGACAACGCGAGCGCTCTCTGCTCACCCTCGCTGAGCACATCGCTGTTGTTCGCCACACGCTGATGAGCAGTCAGGCCAACTTCAATAACACTGTCTGGGCCCGCACTGCGGTCTGAAAGATCGATGGGAATATGCGAGAGCTTGAGAGTATCCAGTTCTTTTGTGAGCTGCGTTTTCAGGCTCTTGGTCAAAATGACACGGCGACGGGCCGTGAGCTGGCGCGCAATGGGGCCTGACAAACACAGCTTGCGCGCCTCCTTGATCTTGAGTCGCTCCACGAGCTGCTTGAGCCGGGCTACCATAGTTTCGATGTCCTCACTCAACTTCTTTTCATCTTTGAGCTCCGCCTCTTGGGATGCGAGCGTTTTCATACGCTCTTCATCGGCATCTGCATTTTTCAGAGCATCGATCTCCGTCTGCAGTTCTTCCAGCGCTGCATCGATCTTTTGGGTGAGATCGGCTTGGACAGCTTCTAGAGTATCCGCCCCATCAAAAGTGCCCGCTTCGATCATCGCCTTCACCGCCTCAAGACGCTTAGCAAGAACACTGTAGCCAAGCGCAATCTCATCGACAAAAGCCTGATGGTCATCGCTCAACCCGCCATAAACGCCCAGAAGCGCTTTGGTTTGTTCCGCTGTGCCAAAGCGGAGGGCATTGATGGAAGCAACAAGCACCTCGTAGTCGTTTGTGGCTTTCTGACTGTCGTTGGCAGTGCGTCCAGAAATATACTCATCGAACTTGGCCATCCGTGATGCCGCGTCATCCTCCAAGGGTTGCTGGCAGAGGACGCAGGCTTCGCCAGTGGCCAGCTTGGGGTCATCGCGCACAGGGAAAGCTTCACCGGCAAAGTCGCGGGCATAGATCAGCATCTTTCGCCAGGATTCCGAACCGATTTCCGGGATCGGCATCCCTTCTCCCAGACCTTGGGCTGCTGCCTTGGCCGCCTCGGCCTTTGTCGTCATATCGGTGTGGGCATCTTTGATCTTAGCGATGCCATCATCGGCAAGAAGTCCAAGGTGACCGGAAAGCTCGGTCTTTATATTCTCTAGCTCCTGCTTCGCCGATCTGTGAGACCGCAGCCGCACCTTAGGATCATCGCGAATTTCATCGCTGACGCTCTGGAGAGCGGCCTCCTTTTCATCATTCCATACGGTGAGCGCGCGCAGGTCCGCTTCATCGGGAAGATAGGCTAGCTCTGTTTCAGGGACGAGTTTTGCAAGAGCCTGCGAGACAGCGGTGCCATCCGTATAACCAGCAGGCAGTGGCGCACGGATCGCCACATCTATCCCGTTTTCTCGAACCTCAAAATCACCGTCCAGCGCCTTTGCTGCCAGAGCGAGCTTGTTCAAAAGATCGAGCTCATATGGTAAGAATTCAACCTTGCGGTCCTTGTCTACGTAAACGCGCGCTGTCGCCGTATCGAATACGGATATCCTTGCTAATTCTGCCGGAGGCGGATCGCCGTGTCGCCAGGTTGTCTCTTGGCGCGCGGGTTCGTCGCCTTCCATGCCGAACACAAGGTCAACTTCTGGAGGGTCGGCTGCGGCGGCCTCATAAACATTTCCTTTGAGGTCCTGAGGACTGAGAGACCTGCAAAGCTGTTTGGCTATTCGACAGTAGCCGCTCTTACCTGATGCATTGGCACCGTAAACAAGTGTGATTCCATTTTTCGCGAATTTGATCGGAGGCTGGTCGCTTGCTAATCGGTCTACCCGACGGACAGGTCCAATCGCACCAAGAATTGTGCGTGGGGCGTCGGCTGCCGGATCAGATAGGTGCTCTGCAGCTAGGGGAGTAACCGCAGCGACTTCGTCGTCGATCAGTTCGGTTGCCTTCTCAATAAGCCTCCGTAGGTCCGACAAGTCTTCCTTGCTCAACTCGCCTGTTGTCGCCAGTCGCCGAAGCGCATCCTTTTGCCAATCGGGCCGTACTTCTTGATTTGACCAAGTAATGAGCTCCTCAAACGCCATTTAACTATTGTCCTTATGAATGCCGAACAGCGATGCGCCGCTGTAGGTTCGCCACAAGCTAAGCCAAGTGGCCGTTACAAGAAAACGCAGAATCGTCGGAGCAAGAGAATTATTTAGAAAAAGTCGAAAACAAGCTTACGAGGTCTTTGTCGGAAAACTCTGCGTCGGGGTTACTATTTTGCCCGCGAGAACTCGGTTGGTATTCATCATAATCAGGCACCTCAATTTCACTGATTTTTTCTTGCACCACCCTTTTCGCAGTTTCAGCACTGCGACCAGTGTGCTGCGCAATGAACTCCAGTATCTCTAGGTGCTCATTCAGCTCACTTTCGGAAGAAAGGTCAGAGATTCTTTCTGAAATCTCATCAAACTCATAGTCAATCGCGGAGTTGATCGCGTCCTCGATGGGTCTGAGATCAATAGCGTCACCAAAGTACTCGGCTATGGCGTCATTCACGGCGACCAACTCGTCCATCGGAACGCCGGTTTCGATTGCCGTCATCAGAACGGCTTTAACTGCTGTTAGCAGTTCTTCTTTGCCGTCAACATCATCATCGACAAAGCTTGAAATCCTCCAATGAAGCTCTGGCAATTCTCTGGAATCTCGTGACGCATCTACCTCAAGGATATCGCTCTTCAAAACTGAGATTGCGGCATCGAGAAAATCACGGTGGCCAGAGTGCTCAAACAGATCGAGCAGAAGAGATCCGCGATCTGCTATAGCGAGGTCATCGAGTTCGCGGTACCAATAATTGTACTGCTCCGACTTCACCTTTGCGAAGTTGGGAATTTGGTCCAGTTTGTTCGCGAACTCGCAGAATTTTTGCGCCAGTGTTTTCAGTTTATCGGGTTCGGTCTGGAACGCATGCTTCATGTGGCTCCACAGATTCTGAGCCCATTCAGCTCGAACACAAAGAGTTGGGAGCAGGCCCAGAAAGTCTCCATCAGTTAAATGCTCTTTTAGAAAGTCGCGGACTGATGGGTTCACAAACCGTACCCGGTTCCCGGATATAGCAACAAAACCAGACTCGAGTGATTTAAGAGCTTCTTCGAAGTCCTCTGGCTTTGACGGCTGTGAATAGTGTTCGCAAATCTTATTATGTATCGCGTTGAAGTTTTCCCGCAGAACCTTGATGGGTTGGCGATACTGATTGCCAAAGTAGAGAGCCACAAGCAGATTCTGGCAGCGCATACTGAGACTGCGGTATGCCTTGGCCCAGAGCAGCGATGGATTCTCTAGGATCTTAAAGGCAAACTTTGGATAGGCGGATGGTTCCAAGTCCTCAGGACACTCCGCAGCAACATGCGCAATAAGGCGCGGATTGTAGTTTGGGTGGTCGACGATCTTCTTGAGCCAATCATCCTGAAGCAGAGCTTTTATATGGTCACCATTCAAATCTGACGCTGCAAGATGGTTGAATAAGATACGCGCCTTGATTGAGCGATTATATTGGCCAACATCCAGCAAAAATTTTGAAAGCTGGAAGCGGCCCTCATCCATATGATCTGAAAGCCGTCGTGCTTCCTCAAAAATGTGGGCCCGCGTCGTAAGAATGAAACGAGAGTTTTTCGAAGCTCTAACCCGTTTCACAAATCTCGCCAGTTGCCCATCCCGTTGAACAAGCGCTTGGCGATCGAGCTCAATCTGACCGAGAAAATCGTCAAAGAAGAAGATGGTTCGCTTTTCCTCATCGAGTTTGGCAAAGCCATCGTCGAGAGATCTTATCGCGCAAAATTGCCAATCGTCATTGAGATAGTGATAGGTGAGCATTTTGGCCAGCGTGGTCTTCCCCACCCCTGGCGGGCCAGACACAACGAGGACGCGATGTCGTTCGAGCTTTTCAAACGCGGCGTCAAAACTTGGGTTACGAACATAGACTCGCAACTCGCCCAAAATTTCAGCTTTGGTCGCTGCCGTGTGGGCCTCAAGACCTGACTGCAGCACTTTCTCCAAAACTGCCGTACTGGTCATCCAGAGTTTCAGATGTGCCTTTTCAATGTCGGGGTGACGCTTCAGCGCGGCCTCAATGTCTTCCGCTCCCCAAATGTCTTCCGGACTTTTTAGGCGATCACCTAACACATCTGCCAGTTCGTCGCTAAGTGCAGGTGTCAAAGATTGAGACGTCAAGAAAATGTAACGACTTGGTTTCAGAAGATCGATCTTCGGCACTTCCATTTTCAAAGCCGACTTCAACTGAGAAAACGTTGAATTCAGATAATGCTTGCACTGAAGAATGGTCGACTTAGGACCCTTGGAATGCCTGCCATCGACACCGCCATCAGCGCCCGCGCCAAACGCAGAAAAGCGCTGACCGGTTTCAGCTTGCAGGATATCACGACACAGATCCTCAAAATCCGGAGGTGACAGATTTCCAAGCCTTTTCATGTCACAACCCCACCAACTATTTTGTTAATAAGTCTACACTACCAGACCTGCAATTGGATGAGAAAGTCAGCCTAGTCCACAATAAGGAGGGGCCACTGCCGATGCACATCCTATCCTCCTGAGAATGTCTGCTTAACTAACAAATCAAGTGAAACGATACCAGTGCAGCGAATGGCTTCTTCCCGTCCTCCCCGACAAACAGGCGATGTCCGCCACCCTATCGCGCAACCAGCCTTTCACCATCCTCCTCTCGCAGCATCGCTTCCATTTCGTCCAAGCCATCGACTGCAGAGCGCATCTGCGCCTCATCAGCTACGCTCGCAGCTTCAGAATCCGCGACGCCGCTGCCAAAATCCATCTCCATCTGGCGCTGTTCCTCGGCGATGACGGCTTGAACGACAGGCGCGGTCTTCTTTGGAGCGGCGTCGGCTTGGCCTGACGGTTGACCATCGCCAGCCTGGCTCGCCCTCTCCACATCGGCTTCTGTTCCCCCTGGCCCATCCGACGGCGGCGTCATCGGCATGGCGCGCACACTCAGCGGCAGCGTGCCTTGCGATCCCCCTCCCCCCGGCTCTGGAAACGGCAATTCACCCGTCTGCGCCGCGTGGACCGCCTTGAACAGCCAGTCGTCAAAATACTGAATCCGCTTTGCACGGACCGGCATCTGCGCATCGATCACCATGACGATCTCATCGAGCGGCAGGCGGCGCGCCTCGTCTTCAGGGAGCAAGGAGCTTTCTTCGGTCCGGGTCGACTGGCTGCGCCCTTCAAAGGGGTTCTTGCCGATAGACTGGGAGCGCGTGATGACGGTCTTCGTGGTCTTGCCGACCGCCTTGCTCAGCTCCTCGACGGTTTTTTCATCGGAGGGCGTCAGGTAGAGCTTCACGCCCGCATTCCCCTGCAAGGCGCGGCGGGTGTTTTCGCCGTAGATTTCATCGAGGGCGGGAATGGTTTGGGTGACCACGGCCAGGTGACCACGATAGGTGCGCAGTGTCTCGATGCTTTCGACCACGATGGGCATTTTGCCGAGGCGATTGAACTCGTCGAGCATGATCATCACGGGCCATGGCTCATCCGGCCCGGGGTCCTTTTCCTGCATGGCGGAGAGGAGATCGGAGAAGAAGAGCCGGATCAGCGGCGCGAGTGGCTTTACCATCAGCGGCTGGACGACGAGATAGACCGAAAAGGGCTTCTTGCGGATCGTCCGGAAGTCAAAGTCCGACACCGCCGTCGCCTCATCGATGGCGGGGTTTTGCCACTGGTCGAGCCCCGAGGTCATCAGGAGCGAGACGTAAGAGGTCAGCGTGTCGTTGTTGGTCGAAGCGAGCCTTGTGAAAATCAGCTTGGCGGCCCTGTTGTCGACCTCGTGGCCGCGCGCGAAGTATTCCTTCTGCTTGTTCCCGCCCGAGGCCGCGATGCGATAGATCTCGCCCAAGGTGGGGCGCTTGCGCTGGAAGGCCAGCAGGCCTGCTGCCACGAAGAGATCGATCCCGCCCTTGAGGAGACCCTGCACCCGGTCATTGTCGCTCTGCAGGAAGAGCGTCGCCAGGAGCTGCAATTCCATCTGCTGTCGCGCGGGATCTTTCAGCTCAAAGATGCGCAGGAGCGGGTTGTAGCGATGCGTGCGCTTGCCCTCCCAATCGGTGGGGGCAAAGCGATAGACCTTGTCACCTTGGGCTGCGCGATGCCGGGCCGTGGCCTCAAAGCACTCGCCCTTCACATCGAGCGTCACGGCGGAGCCTTGCCAAGTCAGCAGGTTCGGAATGACGAAGCCCGTGGTCTTGCCGCGGCCCGTGGGCGCCACGATCAGCGCATGGGGGAAGACCTTGGAGCAGATGTAGTTGGCGCGGGAGCCCGGCGGCCCCAGCTTGCCGAGGATGAACCCGGTCCCTGGCGCCCCGAAGAACCCATTGGCCTTCATCTCGCGCGCGGTCTGCCAATGGGTCTGGCCAAACCGTGTCAGGGCGGACCCCGAGAGGGCGAGGCTTAGCATCAGGCCGGCGGCGGCGAAGCTGCCGATGATCAGGTGAATAAGTTGCGCGTCCTCCGGGCGGCGATCGAGGATCGCCAGATAGTTCTGCGCGATATAGGCAAAATCGATCTCGGCCCCGAAGCCGAGATCCTGGTAGGTCAGCACCGCCGAGGCGATGGTATAGCCCATCGCCCCGGTCACCAGCGTCACCAGCAAGACGCCGGTTGCGATCCGCGCTTTTCCCATGGAGGCGCTCAATGGACCTGACCCCGCTCGGTCTCGCCATCCACGTCTGTCGCGCGGTGTTTTTCATATTCGGTGTCGGCAAGATCATCGACCACCTGGCGCAAGGCCTCCGTGTTGGCCGTCGCTGCATCCGATTGCAGGTAAACCTTGGCGACATAGAGCCGGTCGAGACGGTCCTCGAGAACCTTTTCCAGCGCATCGGCATCGCCGGATGTGAGCCGGTCTAGTTGGCGAATGTCCAGCACCCGCGCGATCTCGCCGCGGAAGGCGTCCCGCTCCGCCTCGGTCTCGAAGGGCGCGGACAACTCCCCCGCCCGCTCATGGTCCAGAACACGCGCAATCTCGTCTGCAAGGCGGTCGGCACGGTCAAACTGCGGCGCAGTTTCATCGCGGGCTGCGAAGATGTCGTCGTGCCTGCCAGACCCGAGCCCATCGCGCATCTCGGTTTCGCGGCGGACCTGATTGATTGCCTCCGTGTCGCGTATCTCGACGACGGCCGCATAGGTCGCGCCGAGCCCGCGGGCGAGGTGGGACGGCATGTCCGGATAGCGCGCTCGTAAGTCATCCGTGACTGCATCTGCAACGGGCCTGCGGAGGTCGCGTCCCGCCATGATCCGATCAACCTCGCGGGTGATCGCGCTGGCACGGGCCGCATCGGTGATGGTCTCCCTGTAGGGTTCAGACCGGTCGATCACATCGCCAGGACGTGCGAGCAGGTCCGGGTGTGCTTCGAGATACGCGCGCTGCTCCGTCTCGATCCGACGCTCCGCTCGCGATACAACCTCCCAGTCCCGGTCCTCGATCTGCTGCGCTGTCAGGCCGTCTGCGCGCATCTCCTGACGGATTGTTCCTTCCATCGCCCGGACCGCGTCCCGGTGATAATGGAACCGCTCGCTGACCGGTTCCGTTTCCATGACGCCATCCCGGCGCAGCACGTTCTCCCGTTCCAAAAGCGTACCAAGCTCGACATGCACATCGTTGAGAATGTCGCGCGCCTGTTCCAGATCGGCGCGGCGTTCGAGGTTCAGATCGCGCGCCTCAGCCACTTTGGAGAGATCATTGGCGATCCATTGATGCTCGAGCGCTGCATTTGAGGCGCCCGTCTCGATCCGGGCCACCACTTCCGATGTGCTGATGCCCGTGCCCCGTAGTGCTACGTCAATGCGCGATCTCAGGTCGGGCTCGGCCAGTCGCTCGCGCTGGCTGGCGTCGATATTGGCCTCGGAATAAATCCCGCCCTCCGAGGGGGCCTCTGACAGCGTGGATGATCGCAATCCGAGAGGCTGCATGTGCTGGACCTGCGCCTGGATCTCGATCAGGCGTTTTTCCAGCACGGGACGTTCCGCGTCAGACTTCTCGGCGATCATGCCCTGCACCCGCGCGAGCTTTTCCGCATAGAGGCTTCGCAGATCCTCGAAGCTTTGATCCTCGGCCATATACACATCTCCTGTTCGGTCCACCTGCCCGCCATGCGCCAACACCTCGCCCGCGCGGAAGAGTGCTGCGGCGATGTCTTCCCGGGCCTCCCGGGAGGCCTCTACGGCAAGCGAATGATAGACGGTTCTGGTGTTGGCGATCTCTGCCAGCGTCCGGGTCAGGTCGGCTCCCACACGTTCCCGCTCGCGGGGCGCGCGACCCTCTTCTTTCGCCGCATAAACCTCGCTGGTGCGGGCTGGGTAATGCACGACACCCCGATCAACGCGGCGCGTGGCTTCGAGGCGCACGCTGTACTTTTCCGCCTCCTCGACCATGGCGAGGCGGAAGTCGTCATAGTTGAAGCGATGATTGCGGCCCAGAAAGAAGAACTCGCCTTCCTGCGAGCGGCGGTTCAACACCAGATGCGCATGGGGGTGATCGCGGTCCTCATGCACCGCGATGATGTAGTCGAAATGCCCGGCGTCGGTCTGGAAGAACCGCTCGGCCACATCCGTCGCGATGTCGCGCACATCCTCCCCACGCGTG
This sequence comes from Roseovarius sp. MS2, assembly GCF_051447875.1. NCBI lineage: Bacteria > Pseudomonadati > Pseudomonadota > Alphaproteobacteria > Rhodobacterales > Roseobacteraceae > Roseovarius > Roseovarius sp. MS2. The sequence continues at coordinate 20,651 of NZ_JBKHVF010000003.1, read as the reverse complement.
CCCACGGGGAAGGACATGAGCATGTGGGTGGTCTGTCCGAGCTTGGGCTTGAAGCCCGCATCCCACCGCTTGGCAAAGCGCTCGGTGAGGTCCTTGATGTCACCCGCCTCGAGCTTCGTCTTGCCATCCAGAAACCCGCTCGAGTCGACGATATGGGTGGACTTGGTCGTTAGGTAATCGAGCTGGTTTGCGAGCTGCGATTTGGTATGCGTGCCCCCGCCCCGGATCGCCTTGAAGACCGCTGGCCGATGCCCTGCTGCCGCGCGCGCAAGCTGGGTCTGCTTGGCCACGTGCAGCCCCTGCATCGAGCCCCGGACGCGGCTCCAGCCATCCCGAAAGACCTCGCCCGTGACAGCATGGACGGCATCATTCAGCCGCATGGGCAAACTCCCTTAGCGCGGCCGTGGCCTGCAGCTGCATCGCGTCTCGACGGCGGCGCAGAAGCAGATCGATCTCGTCAGCGGAATCCAGAATGAACCGCGCCAGCCCGCGCATCTGCGCAAGACGCAGTTCGGTGAACTCGGCACTCGTGCCCCCCACGGCCCCCTGCCCCTGCCGGTTGGCCCGCGTCATCTGCTTGGCGATTTGCCCGACCCCATTCCCGACCTCGTGCAGCGAGGCGCGGTAACGCGCCATCTCTGCCGCCAACTGCGCGTCTGGAACGAACACCCCGCCTGCCGCCTGAATGAGCCGCCGCAACCCCTCGGCCCGGCTCTCGATCCCCGCCTTCGCCAGCACCTCGTCGAGCGCCGCCAACTCCGCAGCCGTGACCTTCACACTGACCGCTGAGACCGGAATTGCGGCATCCGTCTGGCGCTCGGCATCTGCTTTGAGCGTGTACTGAATCGCCCGCACCGACACGCCAAACCGTTCCGCCAGCACTGAAGTGGAAACGCCTTCCGCAGCCTCGCGAACGATCTCCATGCGCTCCGCATCGATGAGGCGTTTTGAGCGAGACATGCGAAGAAAGACCCCCTATTTCCTGCCACCTTCCACCAAGGCTGCCCCTACCTTACGATAATATACCAACCTGTCAATTATATACTTACGTCGCATTCAGGCTCAGGCAGCCTTGGTGTCCGCTTCCCCCGCGGCCCGCAGGGACGCGGCTCTGCCGCCCTCACCACCAGCACAGCCTCCAGCCTCAAAGGCCCCTTCTCCAGCCCCGCCCGAGGGTCTGGCCGAACACGCATGTGTTCGGACGGAACCGCGGGCGGGCGCAAACCCCACCGACAGGGCGGACTGTCAGGGTCAAGGAGGGCCAGATTTGGCTTGCCAAATCTCTGCCGCAAAAACCGGGAGGCCCTGGCCGATAGGTTTTTGTGGATGGCCCCCTTGAGGCTGACTGGCCGGTCTGTCGCGGCCTGGTCATTCCGGGCGGAGTGCGTCCGTTGAACGCGCAGGGACCTGCATCCCTGGAACAGGGATCGGGCCGCCCCAAGATCGTGCTGGGGCGGCCCATCCTCGTCAGAGGATTTAGTCCTGGGGATCTTTCGCGCTCGGCGGGAACATCACCAGCTCCGAGACCGCGACCGGGAAGTCGAGCTTGAGGCTGAAGAACTCCGAGCCGTCCCCGTTGCGAGTGTTGCGGAACATCGCGCCGACGCGTTGGAAGCGGGTGCGCTCCTGGCCATCGGTATCGGTGAACTTGACGGGGACGGTGGCGACGTAGTGGTTGGTCATTTGGGTTACTCCTTGTTGCGATGGGGATCACCCGGCACGGGGGCAAGAGGCCCGGTCGCAAGCGCAAATGCGGAGGGTCCGCGGCCAGCCGTGGAAGCCGCATTTGTGCTTGCCGGAGCGAAGCGCAGGGCACGATTGGGCCGACCCCGTGCGATCCACATCTATGAGCAAAAAGGAGAGAGCCGGATGATCCTTGCCATCACGCCGACGCCACCATCCGCGTCCTCGTCCCGCCGAGCCTGGCCGGGGTGCTGACGAAGCCCGCTCGCGTGAGTGCCATGTTCCGAAACACCACCCGAGGGACGCGCAAGTCTTCAGCCTCAAGTGCGACGTTTCGAGCCTTCGTGTCTTGCGATGCTGACGATGTGCGTGAGGTGCGCACCATCCCCAACCCGTACCGATGCGGATGGGCCGCACTCTGACGGACTTGGTAGAGGGATAACGGTGCTGGCCGCCGCAGACTGCCGATCACGCGTGACCGATCGCACGCGCCATGAGACATGACGAAAGGGCCGCGCCAAGCGCGACCCCCTCTCTTCAATCCTGCGCAGTCTTCTTCGCCGGGTCAGCAACCCGCATGACCGTCAGGCCCTTCGCTTCCGCCTTCTGCCCGAGGTTCAGCGCGACCCCGTTGCCTCCGAAGAGAACAACCCCCGTCGCCGCGAACTTGTCGTCCAGCATTTCGTCGTTGCACTTGAACGGTGCCGCCCGCCCATGCGCGGACCAGCGAGGATCAAAGCGCGCCTGCGCGACACCCCGTGCCCGGGCCCAGCGAGCCGCAATCATCTCCGCTCCGTGCTTGCCACCCTTGTGGCAGAGGAAGATCTCCTGGTTGCGGTTCTGCTTGATCCGTTCGCGAACCTTGTCGAGCGTGTTGAAGATCACATCGACATCGGTCCAGTCGGTGGCGCCTGAGACGATCAGGGGCACCCCCTCGACTTTCGACTTCTCGGCGGTTTCGCGATCGTGCTGCTCCAGGAGCTGCCGCGCCTCGAAGACCGCCCCGGTCTCTTTCGCCTGGACGCTTGCGCGCGACCCGGCTGCCGGGATGAAGGCGTGGCCCGTCTCGATCTCGTAGCATTCCGCCGCTGCCTCGCTCATTACCTCGATGGCGCTGACAATCTCGCGCAGCTGCACAAAGCGCGCCTGCGCCTCCTCAATCGCGGTCTCGGCGATCTCCGATCCGTCGTGGGATTTTGCCAGCGCACCGATCTTGTCGGCGGTGCGGTCGACCTCCTTACCGAGCGCCACCTTGCGGCGCTGCAGGATGGTGGCGAGCCCATGGGCCAGCGGTTCGATCTCTGCTTCAAGCCCGGTCCCGCGCAGCTGACCGAGCAAAGCCTCAAAGCTCTCGCGGATGATGCGGTCGGTCAGGATGTGATCTTCCGGGATCGGCAGCTGCGCGTCCTTCTCGGTCAGTCCGAAAAGCTCGATGGTCTCGTAGGTGTTTGCGGTGTCGTAAGCCATGTCTGGTCTCCAGTGTTCGGTTCCTAGGCCACCACGTGAGTGTGGGGGCATGGCCGAATGCCTGGTTTCCGAATCTGCCCGGGTCAGGGACGGCGCAGCCGCCGGCTTGCCGGGCGCAAAAGTTTTCCGTGCGCAACAACCGACACACGCGCACCCTCACGCACGGGACCGCCTCGCGCCAAAGGCTCCGCCCTCGCCGAAAAGTTTTGCGATCCTTGACGCGGGCTGATTTGGGGGCCATCCGGAGGATATGCTTCCGCGCTCATGTGTGTGTGTTTTGACGGTAGGTTTGCCCGACCCGAGCAGGCAAACGGACCAACTGGACGCGGGAGACGGATGGAGCGGCGGGATCGTTTTGGCCTCGGGCCAAAACAGACCAGAGCGCAATCCGGCGGAGCGGCCGGGGAGGGACGTGCTCGCGAGGCGGGCAAACCGGGATGCCAGGCGCGACGCCGCGGTGAGGCCGCATGGCCGAATGCGCGACGGACCGAAGGGCCGTTCTCCCCTGCGACACGCGAAGCCGAGCTGGGGAGGCCGCAAGGCTTAGCCCAAGGTTGATGCGCTGGCGACGCCGCTGCAGACTACACGGATTACTTGTCCAAGCATTCGACGTGATGGGCGGGAATCGGACCTGCGGTTTTTCCGTCGCAGCACTTTGTCATATCCGATGTTCATCTTAAAAAACGTGAGTGTCGTGATCTTTTCAATCTTGCTGCGCCAAATATCTCTACAGCTACTGTGTTTGCCGTATCCTCAAGCGGTTCTCGATTTCTGTGTGGATGTCGTAACGGGTATCAATCGCGAGTTGCAGCGTAACAGCTATCGCGAAGCGGATGTCTTCGTCTGGGCTCAGGCCGCCACCCGAAGAGTCGCTGCATTGTACTCGGATTGGTATGATCGCATCTCCGCCAAATGAGGGGGTCAAGACGCGCGCGTGGGATAGCCGACGGGACCAAACGGTTCCTTTGGCAATAGCATTTGACGTCGGAACGTCACCCTTCATCTTAAGTCGCCATTCGTTATCTGGTTCGTCCCCTTCATCAGCAGCAACGGCCTCAAGGCGTGCGAGCCTGTACCTTGCACGCGCGACATCTATAGGAGAAAACCAAGCAAGTGTGACGAGGAGCGATCTATGCACCCGGTCATTTGACAATGACTGTGGCAACGGCATTTCAAAGACTCGTGCACCATCTTTGCGGACTGTGCCGAGGCCGACCAACGTCGCTCCCTTCGGCGGCCCTTCGCTCATAAGGTCCTCGTTCACAAGGCCATAACCGTATCCAGACAGGACCTCAGCACCGGCATGTTCATGATTCTTGCCTGACGCCATTTGGGAGCTGCGAAGGTCTGCTGCACTTTCTGGCCAACGAGCCCCGTGGACGGTCAGGGTTCGCGTCAGAAGCGCCATGTCGCGTCGAGGGAGTTCTTGTCCTTCATAGGCGCCGTCTGGCCCTGTCAATGCAGCGGCTGCTTGCAAGATGGATCTGGTAGTGAGCGCAGCTGCACAACTTGTGCCACATGCCCATGCTCGTCGGCCAGATACTGCGGACGAATGCGGTGGCGCAGCGACTAGGAGACCGGACGCAGGAAGGGCATTTGCTACCCGAAGGTTTAGATTTCCGCTTATGGAAGAAGCGCGGACGTCATGACGGCCGCCGACTGCTATTACATCGGGTTTGATGGCGCGATATGCTCCAGGACCAGCCGCCGACGAAACCGCTGGAACCACCGATGCTGCGTCATGAACAGCAAGTACGCCAGCTGGCAGAATGCCAGAACCCTTGGCGGCGCTGCTTGTCGAAGCGGCACCAACCGTAAGCACGTTCATGGCTTCTGCTGGAGATAGCAGAGTTCGCCTATGCCGTTGCGCTCGCCGTGCTTCATCCACCATCGCTTGACGAGCCTCGATGGCCGCATCCTCAAATGCGGTGGCGTTGATCCCGGAGACTGTTAAAGCATCGCCAACATTTCCAGCCGATACGACAAAAAGAACGCCGGCTCGATATGCCCACCAGTCAAGCAACCGGGCCAAGGCGCTTAAGCGGCCAGTGAAATGCCCATTCATCACGCCGATGGAGAGATTCACGACGAAAGCATCGGGAGCAATTGGGTTTTGGCCCTCTAACGCCGCAACAAGCGCTGTATGGATCACGTCGACGAATAGGCGACTTTCGGGAGAAACCGCAGTATTGTCATTGTCAACAAGCACGGGAATCGAAATAAGTCTGCTGTCGGAAACTGGTACACCATCAGCGTTCAAATCGCCTCGAAGAATCAACGATGACATTGAGGTAGCATGACGACGCTGCCGAACCTGAGACAGGCGCACAAGATCGTGTACATCCTCGATGTATACGCCATCGTTCAGATCAGGATGTGCCGCAATGGGAGTGCCATCCAGCAGCAGTGCGCGAGCTGGGAGTTCGGGGTCAAATTGAGCGTCACGCCGACTTGCAGGATCATCCCCCGGCCCAGCGTCCCCCGCTTCATCTTCAACCGGTATCGTTTGGGCTATGGTTTGAGGTAAAATAAATTGCAGGCCGTCCAACGTCGCCAGCCCTTCCGGCGCCGCTGGATTGTTCAGCATCTCTCGGACCGCACCAGCGGGCATCGATGCCAGTAGAGCGTCGTAAACAAAATCGATTTCGGAGATTATGCTACGTGCAATTATGTTGCCCCCGAAAGCTTCAACCCGCGCTTGAGCCTCTCGTCGCCACTGATTTCGGCGCTCATCACTGCGCGTTGGCCAAATCTCGAGCTCGAGGTTCACGGCAACTTCGTCGTCGAAGGGCAAGCGATCACGAATGATCTCTCGTGCCTCAAGTGTCAAACGATCTGCTGGTCCCCAAGGACGGAGTTCAGCCAAAAGGTCGAAGAGATTACGCCAAGGAGTTTGACCGTCCGGAAGATCTTCACCTCGCCTGTAAGTTCGCCAAAGCCGACGTAAGGTCTGCAATGAGCCTTCAGTGGGCATCGTTGCATATAGAGTTGGATTTGCGAACTCGATTCCATCGATTGGCATCCTGCCAGGGAGTGCGTAATCGTCTTCGAGGTCGACCTCCGTAAGCACTTCGATACCTGCATCGCGCGCAACCCGAATAAGATTTGCGATTGGAACGGCAGAGACAAACACCATCGCGCGCTCGGGCGCTATTCCGGCAGGATCCGCCCGAAGCGAGACAGCGGCATCCTCGCCTTGAAAAGCTTGATCTAGGCGTGAGAATTCTCGTCCAAAGCGCTCAGCCTGAACCGTGTGACCACCTGCGGCACCCCGCGGACGGGGCATTTTGGGTGGAGAACCTTTGATACGCTGTGTCGGCCGCTCTCTAATCGGAAGGGGGAGGATCGGTCGCTCGGTCATGGGAATCACTTTCTGGTGCTCGGCCGGAATGGTTGTGCCAGGCACGTATTCGATCGTTGATCAATGTTCTCAATGTTATGCGTCCCTGCGCAAGAGCCCAGCGACGATGTAAATCATGGAAAAAGGTCTCGGCTTCCGAAAAGCTGAGCGGCGCTACCGCCTCTCTGAGACGCTTCGGCGTATATCCGGCCGGACCATCGAATTCCCGAAGCCGCTCAGCAAAATAGGTCGTCATGTGCTCATCATCTGGGCGATCAAGCGTCAGACGGATTTCGAACCTGCGCCAAGTCGCGCGATCCAGTAGCTCGGGATGGTTGGTGGCTCCAACCAGAACGCAGTAGGATGGGAGATCGTCAAGCTGCAGCAACAGCGAAGTGACCAGTCTCTTTATTTCACCGGTTTCGTGCAAGTCGCCTCGTTCTTTGCCGATCGCGTCAAACTCGTCAAAGAATAGGACGCAGGGTTCGGTTCGGACATAGTCGAAAAGCCTCCGGAGTCTTTGAGCGGTTTCACCGAGGTAGCTGGTGATGACCGCGTCATATCGAACGACGAACAATGGCAAGGCAAGCTCAGAAGCTATGGCCTCCGCCAACGACGTTTTGCCGTTGCCGGGCGGACCAACAAGCAGCAGCCGATGCCGGGGTTCAAATCCATGTGCCCTTAGTACATCAGCGCGCGCCTGCTCTTCGATCAGTTCAAGGCACGCATTTCGGTTTGCTTGGGTCAGATAGAGCTGAGACAACGCTCGCTCTGGATGGCGGCGATCAATTCCGCCCGAGCCATCTCGAACTCTTGGGCTGCCGTTGGCCGGGCGTCCAGGAATGTTGGAGACAGGCGCAGCAGAAACCGCTTTGGCAATACGATCAGCGACGCCAGTGTGTTTCTTCGCGCGCTCCTCAGCCGCAATGGCTTCGGCGGTAACCCGGACGGCATCCTGGTTACCGGAAACTCCGGCCTTTACAAGTTCGACGATCAGCTCGCTGCGCACAAATTTCTCCAGTCCGGCCCTCGACCGATTTCGTACTTTTATGACGGATTCAAGAGATTGTCACCCGATTACGCATTTTTCTTTCCGCAAGGCTCTTGCCTACGCGAGGCATCCTTCTTGGGCAATGCCGCGTCCACATCATCGTTGAGAGTATGAACGACCGTTTCGCCGGAGCCTCACCGTAGCGCGCCGGTAGTTCATTAGTGGCCGCTCAATGCCTAGCGTACGGCTTCAGTCCAGATCGACGTCGCCCAGACGCGGCGCATGGACATGCGTTCGGACAAGAAATGCAGCGGCCGCGCCGGCCAAAGCGCCGAACAGATGAGCCTCCCACGAGACGCCAGGCTGACCCGGAAGAACGCCCCAGAGAATGGAGCCGTAGAGCAAACCGACCACCAGTGCCGCGCCCAGCGTGATCAGTGAGCGATCCACGAGGCCGCGCGCGACGAGGAAGCCAAACCAGCCGAAGACGAGCCCTGACGCGCCGATATGGATGGCCGAGCTTCCGAACAGCCAGACAAGACCGCCGCCGAGGCCGATCACCACGGCGTTCACCGGCAGCAAGGCTCGCGTGGTCGTTGCCACCAGCAGCCCACCCATCACCAATAGCGGCGGCGTATTGGCCATAAGGTGCGCGAAGCTTCCATGCAGGAGGGGCATGGTGATGACACCATCCAATCCGCTTACGTGCCGGGGGATCAGGCCGAAGGCCGGGTTCAAGCCGTAACCGATGATCCAATTGAGGAGGTGAACCGCCCAGAGCAGTGCGACAAAGGCGACAAGCGCCGCGGCGCGCCGCAAGAAAGCGCGCATGTGATCCCGTTTCATCATGTTGGCGACAGTAGACGTCCCCACAGCGCCTTCAACAGCTTTCGCGCGCTGCACAGGGTGCCCCTTCCGGGAAAGGGGGGTTTGAGGCGGCCAACCTCGGTACGGCTCAAGCCAGGAGAATCGCTTCGATCTTACACCGTGTTCCCCGGTCGCAGCGGCATGATTTCACGCTCGGGGCGCTTCAGGGCTTCGGCGTATTTGCGGGCATTGTCATCGATCGTGCTGTGCCACAGCTTCGAGACAAACGCCCGAGCGTCTTGGACCGTCATATCGTTCAGCGATGAGGACAACGCCATGAAGAGCTCATCCTCGCTGATCGCGGCGGCGCTATGCATGGCGTCCGCGTAGAATTCGGGATCGTTCAGAACTTGCTCGCTTAGCGGCATCCGCGCGAGGTTTTCCTCCGGGATCGCCATGAAGATCGTGTCCTGCAGGTCGGTCAGATACGCACGCCGCGAGGTGGATACCGACTTTCCTGCTGCCTTGGCCTCTAGATATGCCTGCCGGTTCTTATCGAGCTTCGCCGTCGCATGGGACATGATGACGGCGCGCTGTTGGGCGGGTAGCGCAAATCCGGTGCAGCGCTCGATATGAGTGAGGAGATCTTCAACCTCTACCTCAACATCAAAGCTCTCGAACCATGAAACCGTCCCCGATCTAACCGCCACGCGCCCGCCCTCGATATTACGTTAATATATTATTGTATCACATTTGCACCTGATCGCAAGCGGGTGGCGTCCTTCACGCAAACGGACATGGAAAAAGGGGAACCGTGATCCCACGGCTCCCCTTTCGGTTCAGATCGTCTCCCCCCACGCGCCGATTAGGCGACTAAGGAGAGCCCCGCGCCTGCGTCCTGCGGCTGCTCACCGCTGTCGATGAACGGGATGATCGAGAAGGTCTGCCCGCCGCGCTGTTCTTCGTTCTGCACGGCGTTGACGCGCAGATCGCCATCGGGCGTGTTGATCAGCAGCGACAGGTAGTCATTGCCCGTGCGGCTGCTTTTCGCCATCCACGCCGAGCCGACGCGGATCGGTGTGCCCCGGGGCGAGCTGACCTCGATCCGGTAATCCGGGTGGGTCTCCTCGGATTTGTAGCTGTTCTCGATCAGCATGAACTCCAGATCGAACATCATGTTGGCGATGTAGCCGGTGAAGGCGTTGTCGGCGTCCATGGCGGTGAGCTCGCCCGAGATCGAGCCGGATTTCATCAGGCCGTTCGAGACCAGCGGGATGATCTCGAACGCGCCGCTTTGGGCCGCACGCGCCTCTTTCGTCTGCACTGCGTTGACCCGGAACGGGCCGAGGCCGACATCGATCTGCATCGAGATGTAGGGGTTGCCGCTGGTATTGCCGGTCTCGTTCCAGGCCGTGCCGATACGCACCTTGCGGCCTGATTTGTTGACTGCCGTCACGTCAAAATCCGGGCTGCGTTCAGACATCTTGGCCCGTGCCTCGAGCTGGATGGCGATGTCAAAGCGCGTCGAGTGGATCATGCCGGTGTACTCGGCGGCTGCGGTCTCGACATTGCGGGTGAGGGTTCCTGCGAACATAGGATGGTTCCTTTTGGATTGGCCGGTGCCTGACGTCCTTGCCAGCGCATCCGGGATTGCTTTCTCGACCCCTTGAGGGATCACAAATCAGAAAGCCTGCTTTCCTTTCAGCTCCGCCCACGGGTCAGAGCTGCCGTCCGAGTGGGAATGCCCCCGCGCCTCCGGGTGCTGCGCCCCTCCCCTGCCCGTCTGGTCTTGATTGGCTGCCCGGATTTTCCGCGCTGTCCTCCGATCGCGCGATGAAGAACTCCGCCTCTTTTCCGTTCAACCGGTGCCCGCTCCGGTCGGTCAGGCCGATGCAGCTACCGTTCGGCTGATAGGTGATCAGGTACTGACCGAGCCTGTCCTTGTGGACAATGTAGCCGGTATTGGCCCAATGCACGGTCTGGCCGGCATCGACGGCCGCCTTGATGTCATCGAGTGTCATGGCGTCCTCCTTACGAAGAATGGTGGGGAAACGACGCAAGAAGCCCGGTCGTCCAACCGGGCTTCCATGCAGCATTCGTTTGGCAAACGACCGAGATCTGTCAGGCACCTTGCGCGGCTTGCGTCGCGCGTGCCGCCATCCAATCCTTCAGGCCAAGAACCGTTCGTCCGGCGGCGACCTCGGAGGCCCAGGCAACCCTTGGGTCGCCGCAGGGCTCATCGCCAGAATGCCGGTCGATATGGCCATTGGCCATCCATGGCTCAGGCTGGATCCGTCGCAGCCAGTCCGCCATGCTCGGAATGCGGCCCTGACAGTCTTCGCGGACATGCTGCTCGCCGATCCAGCGCACGGGGATTTCTCGACCAGCGCTATTGGTCAGGGTCAGGCCGAAGACACGTTCGGCCTCGAACAGGCCTTGAGCGTGGTGGCGCATGGCTCGGTGCGTGAAGAGCGCGAGATGCTCTTTCGAGGCATCGAACCAATCGTGCACAGCCTGATAGTCAGACGGCACCCCGCCGAATTTCCGGGCAGAGCTTTCGGCATGATGAAGCGGATGGGCCATCTCAAAGACCCTCGACATAGCTGTGCGAGCATTCGACATAGCGGTCGGCATGATCCAAGGTGATACTGTCGGCGGTGATGTCCCAGGACAGCGTGCCGTAGCCGCCCTCGTTGTTTTCGAACCCCGGGTGATGATGATAGGCGAGCGACCAGGCGAAGTCGCCAACCTCTGTGGCAAGCGGCTCAGGCAGTTGGACCTCTGCAGGCTGCACCGTCACATCCTCGACATTGCCGGAGTCGCCATAGCCTTCGTATTCGGCAGTGACCTCGCTGATGCCAAGCGCACGTAGTTGCGCGAGCAGCTCCGTTCGGGATGCCTTCAAGGTGGTTTCGCGCTCCGCGCGCCACTGAGCCGCCATTGCGGCATAATCGATCTGGGGATTGGTCATGGGTCTGTCCTCTCGTCTGAATTTGGGGGGACCGGGCGTGGCATTGGTCTGCGCGCGCCCGGAACGCGCAGACCGGTGAAATCCAGATCCGCGACGCCCGGCCCACAGCCCGCTTTGACTTTTCAGGCGGCTTGTTCTGCAGCTCTAGCGGCTCCCTGCCCAACGATCCGGGCCAGAATTCCCCTCGTGTCGATCCCATCCCCATGCGGCAGGAACACCCGTAGCTGGAAGGCGATGATCTCGGTGAAGCAGCCGAGGGCCTTGAGGCCATCAATCATGCCCCTGTCCACGCCACACAACTCAAGGCGCATCTCGCCTGCGACCCGGCGACGGGTCAGGGTCAGACCCCGGCCCAGATCGACAGGTGCGGTGGTGCCGAGGGCGGCGGTCAACATCTCCTGCGGCGTTTGCGGATTGGAGACGAGGAAGCGGACGCACAACGCTGCCGCCCCTTCCTCGCTCAGCGTGCGCCCGATCATCGCCGTCGCCCCGTCAGGCGTGACCCGGTAGATGCGTTCATTGGTGGTCGGAATGTCCTTCCAGATCGGCAACAAGAGCCCAGTCAGCAGGTAGAGCTTGGTCGTGGTGGTTTTTGGCAGGGACGCAGCCTCGGCATCCCAAAGCCTTGCGAACTCAGGCCTTCCGATATCTTCCCAGGCCGAGGACTCGAACCGCGTCTCCTCCAGATAGCTCGACCCGTTTGGCCTCACCGCCTTGCGCATCATTGTGACAATGTCCTCGTCATACATTTGCATGGGACGCGCCGAGATCAGCGCCGCCCGACCGGAGGCGCGATTGACCATGGGTAGCTTGTCCGGATTGCGCGACATGACCTCTTCGGCGCCCAGCACATACACTGGGTCGGTCACCTTGAGCCCAATGATTCGCGTCACGGCGCCGGATTTCGGGCAGGTCCAGAGATCCTCTGTGGAGACCTGTTCGATCTTTTCGCCACGCAGGGTTTCCACGCCGAGATCGAGCGTGCCCGCCGCGCGCGCGCGTTCGGTCTGATCAGCGATCCGGCGCATGAACTCGGCAAAGAGTGCGTTCTGCATGTGGATGGGAAGGGCAAGCACCCGGTTGAGAAACCGCTGGATCGGGGGAAGCTCCTCGAGAAGCACCCCGTCCTTGTCGATCAGCCGCAGGGCGGTCCAATCGGTGAAGCTCTCGTAGCTCATCGCCTCAGCGCGCCCGGCGGCAAGATCGGCGAAATACCCACGCAGCGCCGCCCGCGCGATCGGGCTTTCGAGATTGTCCTCCTCCCGGAACATGCCCTGCGAGCCGGTCTCGCGCTGACCCTTGGTCAAGGCCCCCAGCTGGTCGAGGCGTTTGGCTATAGTCGAGGTGAAACGTTTTTCGCCATGCACATCCGAGGTGCAGACCCGGAAGAAGGGCGCGCTGACCTGAGCCGAGCGATGCGTGCGCCCGAGCCCCTGGATGGCCGCATCCGCGCGCCAGCCGGGCTCCAGAAGATAGTGCCGCCGCCGTTTCTGGTTCTTCGCCGTTTGCGCCGCGTGATAGGACCGGCCCGTACCGCCTGCATCGGAGAAGATAAGGATATCCTTCTCGCCGTCCATGAAGGCTTGGGTTTCGGATGAATTGCTGCTGGCGGCGCGCTTTTCGATGAAGAGATGACCATCCTCGGCCTTGAGGGGCCGGATGGACCGCCCCGTGACTTCTGCGACGGCCTCGTCGCCAAAAGCCCAGAGGATCTGATCGAGCGCCGAGGGGATCGGGGCCAGCGTCATCAACTCCATCATGGCCGCATCGCGCAGGGCGAGCGCCTCGCGCGAGACGACCAGCGCGCCAGTTTCATCGCGGAGCGGCTCGGCCACCATATTGCCATCGATCTCCACGAGCTTTTGCGCATGGATCGGGAAGGCCTGTTCGAGGTAGCCCAGTACGTAATCGCGCGGCGTTAGCGCGCCCTCGACGAGTTCATCCTCCGGGTCCATCGCCTCAAGTCGGCGTTTGAGAAGGCTCTCACCTGTCGAAACAACCTGGATGACGCAAGCCTTGCCCGCCGCCAGATCGTCCTTGATGGCGTGGATAATGCTTGGAGCCTTCATGCCCATCAGGAGATGGTTGAAGAAGCGCTGTTTCGTGCTCTCGAAGCGGGACTTGGCCGAGGCGCGTGCGGCCGAGGCATTGGTCTCACCAGAGGCGTCGTTGACGCCGGTCGCAGTCAACGCGGCTTCGAGATTGTGGTGGATCGTCCGAAACGCACCCGCGTAGGCGTCATAGACCTCGATCTGGGCCGGAGTGAGCGCGTGTTCGAGCACGTCATACTCCACGCCATCAAAACTGAGGGCACGCGCTGTGTAAAGCCCGAGCGTCTTGAGATCGCGCGCGACCACCTCCATGGCGGCAACGCCGCCGGCTTCCATCGCCGACACAAAGCTCTCGCGGCTCGGGAAGGGATATTCGGGGCCCTGCCCCAGAGCCCCAGCCGCGCGCATAGGCCAAGTTGTGCACGCTCGTGGCGCCCGTGGCCGAGATGTAAAAGACGCGGGCGCGCGGGGCCGCGAGTTGCAGCCGCAGGCCCGCAAGGCCCTGCTGCGAGGGTTTGACCCCCCTGCCCTGCTCGGACCCGGCGGCGTTCTGCATGGCATGGCCTCGTCGAAAGCCAGCACGCCATCGAAGTCTTCGCCCATCCACTCGAGGATCTGGCTCAGTCGCGTGGTACCGCATTTGCCCGCGGACCGCAGCGTGGCGTAGGTGACGAAGAGAATACCGTCACCCATAGGGACGGGCTGGTCCGGTTTCCATTTGGAGAGCGGCTGAATGTCGGCGGGCGAGCCGCCGAGATCGGTCCAGTCGCGGATCGCGTCCTCGATGAGCGTCGCGGATTTGGAAACCCAGATCGCCTTCCTGCGCCCGGCCAGCCAGTTCACCAGAATGAGCCCGGCGCATTCGCGCCCCTTGCCGCAGCCGGTTCCGTCCCCGAGGAAATACCCGAGGCGATAGGCACGTGCGTCCGGGTCATCATCGACGCGCGTCAGCTTGGTTTGGTCCTCGTCGATGGTGAAGCGACCGGGCAGGTCGCGCCCATGGGCATCATGCGCCATGATGATGGTCTCGAGCTGTGCCTCGGAAAGATCTCCCTCCTCGATCAACCGTGCGGGCAGGCGCAAGTCATCACTGCCCGTGTTTGAGGGCATGGGCGGGGCAACCGAGGCCATGGCGATGCTTTCGACAAGCGGCGTGGGATGTTCCTGCGCACCCGCGATCTCGATCCGCTGCGGGCGGTAGCGCGCATAGATGTCCGAGACGGGCGTGTTGTCGCGCGGGGTCTGAAAGCTTGTGAAGCTGAGCGGGCGGACGGCATTCGCCGGGGTTTGGTGACGGCGAAAGGCGCACCGGCGGTCTTCCGCGGGGCAGATGAGGGAACAGTCGGCCGCCCGCAAGGGATCGCTGCCGCCTGTTGTACGGGGCGCGCCTCGGCCGGGTTGCGGCCACGGCGTCGACAAAAGGAAGGGCTTCATCCAGGTGCTGAACCGTGGCGCGGATCATCTCGCCGTCTTTCTGCACCTTGTCGAAGACCATGAGCTGGGTTTCGACCGAGGTGCCGAGCTTGCGGTAGACCTGCCCCGGCATCGTCAACGCCAATCGCGGCGTCATGAGACCGCAGGCGCGTGACCAATTTGCAGCATCGCGTTCGGGCGCGAACCCCGGCGGCATGATCGCCACCAGCCGCCCGCCATGCGCGAGACGCTTTGCAGCCGCAATGAGATGTTTGGCGGCGATGTGCTTGTCGCGGGAGCGATCGACCGAGGAGGCGAAAGGCGGGTTTATCACCACGATGTCGGGTAGAACCGGCGTCTGCAGCAGATCGTCGATATGCTCGCCGTCATGGCCTGTGACCTCGCCGCCGAAAACCGCGCGCAATAGGCTTTGGCGAAAGGGGTCGATCTCGTTGAGCAAAAGCGTGGCACCGGCCCGGGCGGCGAAAGCTGCCAGGGCACCGGTGCCAGCCGAGGGCTCCAGCACGGTCTCGCCTTGCGAACGGCTGCCGCCCGCAAGGCCAGCGCCGCAAATGGCAGCGGCGTGGAAAACTGCTGTAGCCGGATCTGCTGCTCTGACCGGCGGGTTTCCGTAAGGAGACGTGAGGCGAGGAGTTTTGCGTTGGCGATGTCTGCTGTGGCACCGGCCCCACGCAGAAGCACCTGGATGGCCGCTGCCTGCATCATGTCATAGGCCATGCGCCAGTCCCAGGCGCCACCGGCATCGCTGCCATGAAACGTCTCGCGCATGATACGCGCGAGCGCTGAACTGCGCAGGGGCTGGTCATCGACCTCCGTGCCGATTTGCGCGAGGGCAGAGGTGAGGTTAGCGTCGGATTCAACAGGATTGGGGAGCGTTGAGCGGGGCTTGGACATGGGGATTTCCTTTGGATCAGGGTCTGAGTTCCAAAGGACAAAAGCCCGCTCTACACTTTGAAGGCGTAGAGCGGGCAATTTCTTAGCGGGGGGCCTGCACCCCGATCATGGCCACTGCTGCGCAGCATGAAGAACGCGCAAAATGGTCACCATCTCAGGGCCTTCAACATAAACCACGATGTAGTTTGGCCGAACAACATCTCCCGGGTCCCATCGACACGGCCGCACGATACATTTGAGGCGTTCTGGAAGAAGGACGTCTGTGTTCAATCTCATCTTTGAGAACTGGGCGGCATCCGGGTTGTCGTCGGAAATGTAGTCAATGATTGCCAGCAAGTCGGCGATGGCCGTGGCTTTCCATTCAAGATTTGGCAAGGCGCTTCCCGTCAATCAACGCCTGGGCGTCTTGCATCGCCTTGGCATGGGCGTTGTGGGCCTAGGATCGTCCAGCGCTTCCTGTACCTTCGCCCGGAACCAGGCTCATAGGCATCCGGATCAGAAGTCAATCCGGCAGGCAAGCCGCCTTCTGCGGCCACGCGGGTCAGAAGAATACGCACCGCGTCGGAGAGCGTCAGACCGACGCCCGCAAGTGCGTCCGAAGCCTGTGCTTTCAGCTGATCGTCACACGGACATGAAGCATGGTGTTTGGGCAGGCATGGATGTCCTCCAGTTGATGGGAGTGATGTATCTCATTGAGATACGAATTCAAGTCGGCAGTATGCGCGCGCGTGGTCCCGTGTGTGTCTCAGCGGAAACTCAGCCACCTGCCCGCCAGGTACTCCGCCAGCACAGGACTGGCCTCGCCTTTTGCGGAGCTGAGCAGCTCCGAGCCCGCAAGCGAGGCCTTCGACAGGCGTACGAGCCCGCCGGTTTCCTCGATGGGTAGCAGCGGCGTTTCTGCCGGCCCCGCTGTAGTGCGTCGCGGTGACGATCTGGCAGGTGCTGCCATCGGTGAGCGTCACGGGCGCGGCGAGCCTGATCTTGTCGCCTTCCTGGTAGTCCGGGATCGCAGCCCAATCCCGGCAGCGCTGGCGCCAGTCATGGGCGTAGCTGTCGAGATCTTTTCAGGTCGGAGAGGAGCTCGATCAGCCCAAGGGAGCACGCGACTCGTTCGGGCCAGCGCTTTCCTCCATGTCCTTGTAGCCCCAGCAGCCGTCATCGTATCGGGTGAGGAAGACAGCTCCGAAAGTGATGGAGCCATCCGCATCGGTGACATAGGTCGCGTCCTCGACAGGGGTGCCGTCGCGATTGGTGACCCTAGCCGCTGCATACCAGGTGGAGCCGACCTTACAGGCCTTGACCAGTTCGGTTTTGCGCGTGTCGCCCTCAAAGGTGCAGAGCCGGGCAATCTCCGCTTTCTCGTCCGCGTAGGTCTGGACGCGGCGATCGGTGTAGAAGAGCCATCCCATTATGCCGCCCTCCGGTCATCGATTTCCATCAATGCATCGAGCGGCACGCGGTAGGGCTGCATGGCGTCGAAATCCTCGCAATTGCCGCAGTTCTGCACGACGCGAGGTATCGCAGGCATCCTTGAGGATGACCCGGAAGGTGCCGCCGAGGCCCGAGGCACCTCGTAGTTCCGCCGATGAGATAGTCCGAGGCCCGGCGCACGAAGACGCGGATGCTTTGGCCATCGGTGGCGAGCCGGATGGCCCCTGCCCCCGGTCGATGAGCACCTGCACACGTCCAGGATGTCCGTGTAGAACTGCCAGTCAGATCACGAAACGCCATGCGGCGCTGCGCCATCCAGTCAGTGTCGCGAAACGGTTCATGCCGTCGGCGAAGGCGAAGGAGGGATCTGCCTGCTCGGTCGTGACGATGCGGGTTGTCGTGCCATCGATGCCGTTTGAGCGCAGATGCACACCATTGCCGACGATGAGGATCAGGCGGCCTGTCCACGGGCCCGTTCCAGTTGGGCAGGAAGGTTTGCAGGCGCGCGCATGGGCGATCTGCGCCGCAACAGCGGAGGCAGAGAACTTGAGAATAGCCATGGGGATGTCTTTCTGTTCGGTGTTGGAAGATGGACCCGCGCGGGCATTGCGCCTCGCGCGGGTCGCGTGAGGACTCAGGCCGCTTGCGCGATCTCGCTGTCAGGCTCCGGGGTTTCCGCAGTGGGCTCCGCGTCATCAAAAGCGACACGGCGGTCTGCATCATCGGCGGGCACCAGGCGGCCACGGCAGCGCGCTGCGCGTCCGTGAGCGTGGCGAAGGGCTCGGCGAAGAGCTTGTCGCAGAAGGCGACGATCTCCTCTTGCTCGACGAGGCCAGCGTCACCGCCTCCTGGGCCAGGCCAATCCTCGCGAGGATCTTCAGGAGCCAGGCCTTCTTGAAGCGTTGAAGAGCGCCGCATTCGGCGTCCAATGGCGGGATGTCGGGCATGATCTCGATCTCGAAGTCATGCATCAGGCTGTCGCGCTGGCGGTCCCGTGCGAAGCAGGACTGCGTCGTGCTGGCGGTCGCATAGGCGACGAGCTTGGCCTTCTCGCCTGCCTCCAGCGCGCGGAACGCCGCGAACTGATCGGCAGGGGACCGGGTGTCATCGAGCCAGGAGAGGTCCAGCGCATCATGCGCCGCCGCCACCTGCTCGAGCGAGGTCTCGTCGATCTCGTCCATTTTGGCATGGCTGCGGTATTCCTTGCGGGCCTCGATCTTGATCGCCTGCGTGACACTCATGCCGCTGGCCAGAACGTCACTGACCAGCTTGAAGAGCGTCAGATCGAGCGTGGCCTCCGGATGCAGCGCCATCGCGGCGCCGAGGGCCATGGCCCGCTCGGTCTTGAGGTCCTCGGCCAGTGAGGCAGGATAAGTGATTTCGCCGGCGTCCGTGCCTCCTCCCCCGTCGGGTTGACCGACGAGCCGCGCGCGCCTTCCACTTTCACGGTGTCCTCGGGCGGACGAGGCCAACATGGAGCGTGACCTGCCCACCCTGCCACGACGCGATCACCCCGGACCGCGCGAGGTCCTCGGCGCTGTAGGCCTCCTGCAGATCGCGCACTTCTTCTTCCAAGGCGTCCACGCGCTCGTAAAGGGCATTGTAGGCACCGTCCTCGAGCCCTTCATCCTCCATCTCGAGCTGCAGCTTCTCGAGTTCTGCGGTGATCTCATCGATGCGCTTCTGGGCCGCTTCATCCGGCTCAATCGGGCTGGGATAGACGCGGCCATAGTCCGCCATGGTCGCGTAATCATAGCGGACCATCGCATCGGCCCAGGCAAAGCCCAGCCTCATACGGGCCTCTTCGGCGGCGGCACCGAGCTTCTCGAGCAGGATGGTCTCGACCAGTGCTGCATCCTCAAGCACGGAATGCTCTTCCAGAAGGTCAGCCGCGACAGCACCGCCCCGCGCCTCGTAGTCCGCGCGCACAAAGGCCCCAATATCATCGCTGACCTGCACGCCGCGGGATTTGAGGGCCTGACGGACGGTGTAGGCCTGCAGATAGCCGCCGTCTTTCGTGAGCGCCTCGAAGACCTCGCGCTGCGCCTCCTGGCTCGGGTGCTCGGCGAAGGCCTTCATCGTGTCGAGCGTGATCACCTTGCCCCGGGCTGCGGCGCGGATGTCGGGGTGGATCAGGCCATAGCGCAACCGGCCTTTCACGGCGGCCACCGTGGTGCCGAAGGTCTTTGCGATGGTCTCGGGCGTCTGGCCGTCGACCTCCATCATCCGCGCGAAAGCCTCGAACTCGTCAATGGCGTTCATCGGCGCCTGGGTAATGTTCTCGCGAGCGACAGCGCCGTGGTGACGTCGCAGTCGTCTGGGACAAGGCGACAGTCGACCTTGGTTTTCGCAGTGAACCCTTGGTGGCCTTGTCGGCGGATCAGCTCCTTCAGCGCGCATGGCGCGGCCACCGGCAAGGACAGCGTATTTGCCGTCAAGCTTCTGGACCAAGAGCGGCTGGAGCAGGCCCAGCACAGCGATGCTGGCCTTCAGATACGCGATGTTCTCGGGGTCATAAGTTTCCGGCGCGTTGCTGCGCACGTTGGCTGGATGCGGGACCAGATCGCCGATGGCGACGGTGAGAGGGCAAAGCTTGTGGTCATGGGATATCCTTCCAGGTGGGTGAGATGCGGCCCGCGCGCTTGCGCGTGACCAATCCCGGCTTCAGGGATCACCAAGACAAAAGGCCCACTTTCCCTTTGAGGGGTCAGTGGGCCTTGAGTTTTCAGATCGGCACTTTGGGAAGCCCTCCTACCCTACCAGTCACGCGCCAGCATGATGGTCAGCACGCGCATGGTTGTGGCAGGATTGTCCGGGTCTCGGCCCCGTAGCGGAAATCCGAATCTGCCTCATAGAGATCGATTTTCCAGAACACGGTCTCGCCCGGATCTCGACCGCGCCAAAATCGTGCCATCCCTCGGGATCATTCTCAGGCTCGAATGTACCGAACGCACCGGTTGCCTTCACCGCCTCGGCCATGAAGCCGTCACCGGCCTCCATAAGCGAGCGGGCGACATGCATTCGGCCCTGGGTGGGCTGCGCGGGCGCCACCCCAAGGCACGCGAGCTTGCGAAACGCGTCGTTCTGTGTCGCGATCACGGTCGGATCTGGACGGTCTGGCTGGGTTTGGACGGTCATGGACATGTGGATCTCCTTTGAGAAGTTGAAACACCCTTCTCAAAGCCCGCTTTTTCTTTTCCGCCCGGCGGAGGAACCCGGTCCAAACCTGCCCGAACCAAACAGTTCCAATAGTCCGCTCTGCGGACCTTGCAGCCACTGGACCTCATGCTTTCGATGGCGGCTTTTTGCACGGATACTTGTTATGGTAGGAGGCGTAGATGGAACATTCAGTTATTCTTCGCGGCTATCGCTACAGTGTTTACAACCGCATTGCGCGCGTCGTGCTGCACGAAAAGGGCGTCGCGTACGAAACTGACGAGATTGATCCTTTCGCACCGGATGTCTCGGAAGACTATCTCAAGCGCCATCCTTTTGGTCGGGTGCCTGTTCTGAGCCATGGTGAGTTTGATGTATTCGAAACTTCCGCAATCTCTCGGTACGTAAATGCGGCCTTCGGGGGAC
>NZ_JBKHVF010000004.1:0-24705 GCF_051447875.1 Roseovarius sp. MS2 | reverse complement strand
CACGGCTGCGGCGCGGGTTGCGCCCGAGGTAAAGCTCGGCACCGCCAAACTCGAGGAGGAACTCGACCGCGTCTGCCTCGCCGAGGGCCTCGACGTAGGGGCGGATCTGGACCGGGGTAAAAACCTCGCCCTCTGTCATGGTTGGGTCTTCTTGCGTCGCCGCCCCGGGGGCTGCGTATGACGCCGGGTGACGGTCACAACGCATCCGCCCTCGATCCTGTAGACGAATCCGCCGCTGATCACGCCGCAGGCTCCGGCCTCGAGACCCTCCTCCACCACGCGCCCGATCTCGCGGCGCACCGCGTCGATATCCACGCCCTTGACCCGCTCGAGATAGCGGATCACGGCATGGTCAGAGGCGGGGTGGCGCGGCTTTTTCACCGGCGGTGATCCTCCCAATCGAAGTCGATGTTCTGGCGCTGGCCCCAAGATTTGAGCGCCTGAATGACGTCGTCGATCTGCTGCCACTCGCGCAGCATGTCGACGTCGGCCGGGACCGATCCCCAGACGCCTCCGAACCGGGCGCGAATGAACTTGTTGAGCCCGGCGCGGGAGGGATCGCGCAGCGCGCCCGACTGGCCGAGCTTGCGCCAAAGCACATGGATCATGCGCAGATCGGCGCGCGGTGCAGGCTTGTGGCGCGGATTGCGGGGTTTGTCCTCGAACCCGGCCTGCTTCAGCCGGTTGACGATCAGCTTCAACTCGCCGTCGTTCATGTCGCGCAACGACGTCTTGCCGGTGACGCTGACCTGCAAGTCGCGGCGCGCGTCCTCGTCGAGGCCCAGCTGGCGGCAGGCGGCGAAGATCAGCTGTTGCAGCGCGCGGTTCATGCGGCGGCCCCCCGTGAGAGGGGCCGCGCGGGGTCACTGGCGCGGTTGGAAGTCTTGCAGCGCCTCGCTTGCAGGTTCCAGCCGGTCATAGATGAGGCGCAGCAGGTATTCCAAGCCGCGCCGGTCAACCGGCTCGTCGGCCATGGTGAGCAGGCTGACCACGCCCCAGAGGGCCGTGGTGACCTCGTGCACCTCGTCGCGGGGATCAGGCATTGTCGAACAGCCCCGGCTGCATGCCCGTGGGCAGATGCGGGATGAGACCCTGCGCCAGCATCTCGCGCGCCGCCTGCTCCAATTTGAACCGGCTGTAATTCGTGTCCCGCCAGAGCTGGTCGAAGCTCAGACCGGCGTCGACGTAGACCTTTATCCGATTGTAAATCGGCTTCTTCTGAAAGACGTCGCTGCGCAACTTGAGCAACATGCGCTTTGCGTCCGAAATCGCCTGCTCTTCCATCGCGACAATGGCGCGGACGATCTGCACCGAAACTGCATCCGCGACCGGCGTTTTCAAAACCCCAGACAGTGCCAACGCCCCGGCCTTCGTGAAGCCGATCAGAACACCACGGTTCACGCGGCTTGGTCCGCCAAAATGACGGACCAAAACCTGCACTTCGCCCTCGCGAAGCTCGAACCAGAAATCGTCGGGAAACCGGTTGGGGTTGCGCCTGAATTGCCGAACAACATTGTCCGGGGTCGTTTGATAGAAACCCGCCATATGGTGCGACGTCCAGAACTGCGGGCGTCCCGGCAAGAGCAAGGCCTTGTCCTGAATGTCCAGAATGGTCGGTATTCGGCTGTCGTGGGAAGTCATTTTTGATCGTTCCTTCGGTTACGGGGGCACACAGCCCCCGGGTGTTAGCTCGACTGCCGAAGGACAGCCTCCCCACGTCTTTAGGCGTGAGCCCTGGACATGCACGCGGGGCACCCGGAGAAGGATCGTCTCATGTGATGAGACGCCGTGTCGGGGCGTAACCGCCTTCGGTATCGAGGCCCGGGCGAGAGCTACTTCGCTTTCGGACGAGATCAGAATGCAGCGGTTCGCTGAAATTGTCAAATTGTATGGCGGCGACACCGCGTGTAGGCTCGCCGAAACGGAGGAGTTCAAATGATCAGAGCATTCACAATCCTGCTGATAGCCGTGGCGGCACCTGTCAAAGCTGACATAACCGACAGCGCCGCCTCCAAGTATCTCGACGCAAGCTGCGTAGCATTTCTGACGTTCTTGCGCGATCCGGGCCTGCTGAAAGGTGACGCAGTTCTGTTCTACGCTGGCCTGAAGCGGGGCATCGAGTTTAAAGACCGGAGCCAACCGCCTCTTGTCGAGAGATACGCGCGCAGTTGCACTAGCAATCCCACCGCCAATGTCGGGACCGTTTTGAACTGGGCCGTGCAGCAGGCCGAGTGACGCGGCGGAACTACCCATCCCCTCAGACCTTCGCCAGATCGAGAACCACCGTCTGCCACGGGGCCTCTGTGTTTGGCCGGTGCTTGACGCGGACGTAAGTCGCCTTGCCCACCACGCGCATGGCGTCGCGGATGGCGTCCATTGCCCGGTTCCACCGCGCGTCGGCGATGTCGAGCCGCAGGAGCATGAAGATCTCGGCGCGGTTGATTTGACCTTCCTTGTCGGTGTTGAAGGCGCGCGTCACGATGGCCTGAATTTCCGGGCGGCTGTCGGCGGACCATTCATTGAGGCACTCGTCGATCAGGCCCTTGGCGATCTGCAACTCGGGGCCGAAGTCCACCCGGTCCTGCACTTGGACCTGCACCTGAAAGAGCCCGTCATAGGTGGTCAGCGTCTTGTTGCCCTTGGCCCCGCCGACGCTGGTCCCATACTCCTGCGCGAGGATGGCCCCGAAATCCGAGATGTCGTCGAAAGTGTGTTCCTTGAACCGGCGGAGCTGGTCGCTGAGCGCCAGCGCATACCCAGCGATCTTGCGCACCTGTTCGTCTTGCAACTGGTCCTGCGGACGGACGAGATCAAGCGGCACTTCGCGGCCCTTGGCGTCGACCATTTTGCGGCGGCCGTTCTCCTCGATGATGCCTGACGGCACCGGATGGGGGGTGAATTCAGACATTTTACTCTCCTGTTGAAGGGGGTGTTTCGAATTGCTCGCGCTCGAAGGCATAGGCCTGCGCGACGGCCATCCGCAGCGTGTCTCGAAGGCTGCAACGCGGCATCACGTCCAAAGACCGATGCAGCATCCATGATCCGAGTTTGAACCGGGCAAGGAGGTAGAAATCCAGCACCGCTACTCTCCTGTTGAAGGGGGTGTTGAAAGGAGGCTTGGACCCACGCCATGGAGCGCGCAGACGGCGGCCATGGCGGCGATCTCGTCCATCGAGCAAAGCGTGCTACCGCGCGGGCCAAGGAGATCCACCTTGGCCACGCCCGAGGCCGCAAGGCGCAGCATCTCGTCGGGACTCCAGCGGGCGATTTCGGGGGCGTTCATACTTCGGTCTCCTTGTCATCGAGAATGGCGTCGATCAAACCGTCGCGGATCACGACGTCGAGGATGCGGACGGCGAGCGCCTTGGTTTCCATCCCGCGCGCGATGGCATGCGGCTCGAGGGCGGCGCGGACCTCAGCGTTGAGCCGGGTCAACTGTGCGCCCTGAGGCCCGCAAGGCTTCCCAAGCCGAACCGGCGGGAACGAGATCCCGTGACGGCGCAGGTAGTGCAGCACGGAGTGGACGCGCTGCGTCGTGACCCCGAGGCGGCGCGCGATCTCTGAGGCGGGCACCGCCTGCGCCGCAAGCTCCCTCACCGGCGCATCGAGGCTGTCGTCATGCCGCGTCATCGTCGGCCCCCTTGTGGATGGGGCACCGATTGCAGGCGCGGTACATGGTGACGGTCTGCGAGTTCACATTCTCGAAGTTTGCCGCCTTGCCGCGCCACTTGCGGCAGACCTGTTTGCCGATCTCGCCCAAGGCGGGGCAGTCGACCACCGCGCGCATGAAATGCCCCCGCACAAGGTCCTCGACGATGCTGGTGTCGGCGGGGTAGCGGTTGCGCAGGATGTTCGACACAAGCGTTGCGCTGCGTTCCAACTTGAGCGCGACCTTGTTTTGGCTGGTCTCGTCGCAGGCCCGCGCCAAGGCGGCCACCCAATCCGGCATGGCCTCGCCCCAGAATTCCCGGGCGGTGTCACGCGCGCTCACGCGGCACCCCCGATCAGGTATCCAAGCACAAGGTAGACGACGGACATGAGTTGCAGTGCGACGCCGATGAAGGTCTTGATTTGCCAAGGGTCTCCGCGCTCGTATCGGCGCGCGCCCTCCTGCAAGAACTTTCCGGAGGCAAAGATCATCATTACGGTCGCAAGCCACCCCAAAAATGGGAGGGATACAGAGATCATACCGCACCGCCTTTCGCGGGGGCAAAGGCCCCGGTGTTGGGATCGAGAACCCCCGCGAGGCGGACGGCTTTCGGCGGGAAAGGCCCGCTGTCCTCGATCAACTGATAGATCGCCTCACGGCGTCCAATGATCGCCGTTTGCCTCACTTTCAGATGGCCGGACCCCAGCAGCTGACGGCAGTAGGCGCGGGCCTTCTCGACGGAGACCTCGACCCCGCCTGCGTTGGCATGCGCGGCCAAATCCGTCGGGCCGAACTGGACCAACCGCCGCATCGCGCGCCACATATTGCCCTCGGGGGTCGGGACGCCGTCTTGCACCTCGGGCGCGGCCAAACTCGCCGCGTTCAACTCGACGCTCCGGAATATCTTGCGGTGCATGTCCTTGCGGATGCATTTCACGAGGCCCGCGCGCTCCCAGCGGCGCACGAACTTCTGCGCGGTGTCGTCATGCACCCCAAGAGCCGCGATATCGGTCCAGTGGAATTCCTGCATGCCTTTGACACGGTCCCAAGTGTGGCGTTCCATTGTGCTGCGGAAAGGCTTCATTCGCGCGTCTCCTTCGCGATCTTCGCCAGAGGTACGACCGTGTCCTCCCGCTTCTCAGGCCGGGCCACCGGGCGGAAATCGTCGACCCGACGCACCGCCGGAGGCTGGCCGGTGTCAAAAACGCGGTTACCCCAAAGCTCGAGGTCGGCCAGACGCCGCCCCCGGCCCATGGCCAGTTCCTTGGCGCGCGCCAGATTGGTGGATACCCGGCGGATCGAGCCACCCGAGGCGGCCACGATGGCACCAAGCAGGTCGGGGGCCACGTCGACGCCAGCCGCGTAGATCGGGGCGAGTTTCTCCGCGTCCGTGAGGTTGCAGGCGAGCGCCGGTTCCCACGCGAGTTGGCGGTTGTGGATGTTCTCCCAACGGGTCAGATCCTGCGGCAGCTTTTCCTCGCCGACCAGAATGACCGGGGCCTGACTGCTCTCGTAGATATCGCGCGCCAACTCGACCATCCGCTTGCGCAGGAGGTATTGCGCGTCGTCGATGATCAGAGGGCGGTCGCTGCGGGCAAGCTGTGCGCCAATGGCGTCGACCATGGCGGCCACCCCGCGTTGGGGCGGCAGGCCGATTTCGCGCAGGATTGCTTGCGCCAGATAGGTCGGCGTCCAGCAGTCTTTGACCTGGACAACATGGGCCTGATACTCATTGGCCGCGACGGTCACGGCGGTGGTCTTGCCCCAGCCGGAGGGGCCATAGAACGTGGCCATCCCGGGCAGGCCAAAGGCGCGGGTCTGCACACGTTCGACAAGGCCAATCAGGGCCGCGACGTTTCGCAGGGGCGCAATGGAAGGTGTCATACTGCTCTCCTTTTCTTGTTACTCTTGGGCACCGAAATGGCGCGCCATGCGCAGCTGGGCGCGGAAGTCAGAACTCTGCTGGTAGTCGGCCAGCCAGTCGGCTTGTGCCTGCGTCAGCGCCTCACCCTCATCTCGCGCGCGCTCTAGGGCACAGGCGCGGGCGAACACGGCGGCAGGGTCTTCGTCGACCGGGTCGACGGGCCGGGCGCGATGCTCTTCGAGCCGCATAACCCGGGCCTCAATCTCGGCCAGATGCTCGATTTCCTCGGCGCTTTGGGCGCGCCGTTGCCGCTTGGGCGCGGCCTTATGTGGCGTGGCGAGTTGATGCACCTGCGCCTCAGGCAGCGGTTCGTCTGCCGCCAAACCTGACGCCGCGCGCACCCGGGCCGCGACCTCTGCCGCAGACAGTTCGCGCGCCGCTTTGGCTTCGGCCTTTTGTGCCTTGGCCCACGCCCCACGCTTGCGCGCATGGTCGCGTGCGGCCTCGACGTCGAAGAACTTCGCCGCCTCGGTACAGGCGGCGTGGCCAAGATAGTGGCCCGCCAGATTGTAGACTTCCAGCCCCGCCGTGAGATCATCCGCGTCGAACCGCGCAACCACCTTTTCGCCCGCGATCCGGTACATCCACCCGGACCAGTATTCCGTGTCGTAGAGCTTCAGAGCGCCATTGCCGGTCTTGGCCCGCACGCCTTCGGCCCGCAGGAGCCAGAGGCGCAGCTGCTCGTCGGTCGCGCGTTTGATTGTCGCCTTGGCGTAGCCCTCGTTGAACACCTCGTTGAACGACCGTCCCATGGCCACTTCGCTGCGCCGCCCCGGGCGGGCGTTGTGATGTGCGAGTTCTTCCTCGAGGACGAGACGGAACTCGTCGAGCGGGATGGCGCGGGTGCCGTAATCCTCCGGTTTGGCCTCCGGCTTGTTGCCGGTATAGGCCCCATCAAAGGCGGGATGCTTGGCCACCCGGTCGCAGAGATCACGGAATGCGCGCTCGATAGGTTTGGATTGCCCCGAATAGGGCGTGGCCCAATGGATATCGACGCCCAAAAGGGGCAGAAGGCCGGGGATATCCTCATCGGTGATCTTGAAGCGAAACCGTGTGGGCGTGCCTCCTGTCATCGCCTTGGCGGCGAATTCCCGGCCATTGTCGATGAGAACCGATTGCGGGATGCCATAGGTCCGGATCAGATCGCCGGTGACCAATTGCACCGTATGGCTATTTGCCGTCGGCGATAGCCGCCACGCCAAAAGCTTGCCGGAATAGACGTCCGACCAGACCATCATCTGCGGTCGCACGGGCTTGTCGTAGCCCGGCCAACTCACAAAGACGTCGAACTTGTGATAATCGCCCTGCACACATTCCAGCGGGACCATGAAAGCCTTGCTGCGCACCTGCGCGGGATAGAGACGGCGGAGCGCTTCCTCGCCTTTGCGCAGGTAGATTTCTGTTGGGGCCGAGACGCTGGCCTTGAGCCAACGGCGCACCTGATGCAGGGGCGGCACGGTGCTGTTGCGGCGCTCGGAGGTCCAGACACGCACGGCGCGGTCATAGCAACTGGTGAGTGAGGGCTGCGACAGGCGCAGCCAATCGCTGCGCACCAGCGCCAGAAAGTCGGGGGCGATATCGCCCCGCTGGGTGGGAGCACGCCGTACCGCGCGCCCGTCGATCAGGTAAGCCAGACGGTCAGCGCGCGCGACGCCCTCGACCAGCCCGAGATAATTCCAGAGAGATTTCTCCGACCGCCCCAGCTTGCGCGCCACCTCGCGCACAGCGGCCGAGCGGGTCAGCCCGGCTCCTTCCAGCAGTTCGACTTCGGCAATTGCCCCAAGCCGCGCCCCGGCCTCGGCGCGCGCCTTGTCGCCCGCCGCCGCATAGCGCTCCCATGCCGCGCCTGTGCCCGGCTTATCCGCCGGGGCCGCGACAAGACCGGCGCTAAGCCGCATCCGGGCGCGCAGTGGCAAGATGCTCCAGTGATACTCGAACCCGCCGCCCCGCCCTTTGCGACGCCGCGCCTTCCCCGGATGCCGCGCCCATGCCTCGCGCTCGGCCATCAGCTGCACGGCGCGCACGGTTTCCGGCAGGTCGGGCAGCCCGGCCTCGGCCAACTCTGCGGCATTCCACCACTCTTGCGCGGGGGCTGGCCCAGTCATGCTGCGCCCCCTTGCTCAAGCTCGCTGAACAGCGCCGCAACCTCCGCGCCGCGCTCCTCTAGGAAAGCCATGCGCGCGCCCTTGCCCGCCCGGTCCCATGCGTCCAAGAGGCGCGCGAGGGTAGCGTCTTTGGGGCTGGCAGCGGCGGGGGCCTCACCGCGCGCAGCGCGATAGGCTTTGCGGGCGGCTTTGGCGCTCTTTACCGTGCCAGCCGACAGCGCCCCAACCACGTCGTAGCGCTCAACCGTCTCCTCGATCTTGCCGATCTCGATCAGATCAGAGAGCGCGATGGGCTTGGGCGCGCGGCGCAACAGCTGGTAATCCCGGGGGTCGAGCTTTGACCCGGCGGCCATGATCTTGTAGACTTGACGCGGGGTGATACCACGCTTTTCGGCGATGCTCAGTGCCAGTGAACTAAAGTTCAGTTCGAACCAACGCGCCGCCGCCCCGGCCATCCCCTGTTTCATTTCCGGGTGTAGCTTCTGGACCGCCTCACGCCGCCGCGCGAGGAAATAGGCCTCGTCGAGCGTGCTCATATCGGCCCCGGCAAGGTTGCCGTCGATCTCGAACATTGCCGCCTCGGCGTCCGAGCAGCGCACCACGTCGCAGGGGATCGTTTCGGCCCCAAGTTCGCGCATCGCGGTCAGCCGGTGCGCGCCGTCGAGCACATAGTCGCCGTCCTTCTTGCGACGCACCGTGATCCGGCCCACAAACCCATTCTCGCGGATCGCTTCGACCAATGTAGCAACGCCGCTTGGCGAAACCTCGCGCAGGCGGCCTTCGATCCCGATTTCAGACACGGGCAATTCGGTTATTGTGGTGAGACGTTCAATCATTCTGGGGCCTTCGTCATTGTGTACCGGCAGATCAGCCGGTCAGCTTTGCGTTCGCGGGTGCAGAGGATTTCTGCGCCGTTGGCGCGCAGCTCGGAAATGCAGCTATTCACCGCCACCACATGCGCCCGCCGCACGATCTCGCGCGTGGTATGCGGGCGGCCATCCTTCAGGACGGCAAGCACCCGTTGCAGGCGGGGCGAGGTGAGCGGCGCGTGATGCATCAGCCCACCATCTGGGCGTCAAGCCCGGCGCAATTGGCGCGGCAGTCGCCGCACATGCGATGCCCCGGTCCCGTCGACCAGAACTCAGTGCCGCAGGTCAGGCAGGGGCGGTTGCGGGCATGCTTGGCCTTGGCCGCCTCGTCTTCCATGCGGTCTTGGGCGCGCAGGGCGACATCGCGGTTGCTGAATGCGCCGGAGACGCGATCCTTGCCACGGAAAACGGCATAGCCGTGGCCCCATTTTTTAACATGCAGGCACATCCCGTTCACCCACCAAAACTGGCGACGCCAAAGAGCACGGCGAACAGCGCCAGCGCCCCCACCACATCGCCGATGACAGAAAAAACGCCCCGGCCGGAGCAAGCAGACTGGGCACGGCCGGAGCGCAGGAACCGCGCGCCATACAGGCAAGCACGCGCGCGGAGACGAAACTTATGGGCAAGGCGGCGGATCATCGGGCACGCTCCCGAACAAACGCTTCCCTGCGGATCGACAGGTGATGGTCCTCGGCCAAGCGGCTCAGGCGCATCAGCGGCAACGCGCAACACGGCTCGTCGATATCGCGCACCAATTGCAGCGCCAGCGCCACGCGCTGCACCTGCGGTATGGCCGCAATCTCGGCCTGCAACTGGCCCGCATCGGGAATGAGATCGGAAAGCCGCATCACATTAAATCCTGTGTTGAAGGGGGTGTTTCAGGGGCGGCACCTTGGCGCAGCACCGCGACAGACAGGCCCGTGGCAACCACGGCCCAGAAGACCAGGGCAAAGGCAAAGGCCAGAACGAAGCCGGTTCCGGACATGGGGCGCGGGCTCATGCGGCGTCCTCCTGTTTGCTGGATGGGCGGGGGATGTCGCGGGGCCATTCGAGGTCCCGGTCCCAGTTTTCATCGAACCATGCGAGCAGCGCCGCCGCGCGCTTGACCGTGCACCCGCTACCGGCCGCAAGACTTCCGAAGAACTTGCCGTCATTCGCGGCGTAGGTTGAGACCGTCGATAGGGAGAGCCCCCTGTGCGACGCGAGGGCCCTCGCCAGCGCTAGTAACTGAAGTTCATTCATGCTCGCCTCCGTAACGTTACCGATTAAACTAGTGGTAACTTTACCGATATGCAAGCGGGTATTTTTTCGGTAAAGTCACCGAATCATGAACACCCTCGAACAATCATTTGCCGACATCGTTCGGCAGCGGCTAGAAGAGCTTGATAAACGGGCATTTACCGTAGAGCAGGAGCGTGGCTTGCCACGCGACGCGATCAGGAATGTTCTCCGAAGTGAGAAGCAAGACGGCCCAACTTTAAACCGTGCTCGCGAGATAGCCGAAGCCCTCGACCTCGATTTCTATATCGGCCCAAAACGCGAGACCGGCACGGTGTACACCACTCAGATCGACCACGAAGACTTCGCCGCGATCCCGCGCGTGGACGCGCGGCTAGCGGCAGGGGCTGGGGCAATGAACGGCGACGTGAGCTTGCAAGGCGCGCTGGCCTTTCGCCTGGACTGGCTCCGCGAGCGGGGCATCGCACCTGCGCAGGCCTGCCTATTGACGGTCGCGGGCGACAGCATGTCAACCACCCTGCACGACGGCGACTTGGTCATGATCGACGAGCGCCGCACCTCGGTACGCAACCGCCACGTCTACGCGTTCGTCGACGTCGACGGCAGCGCCCGCGTCAAGCGCGTGGAACACGTGCCCGGCCAGCTGGTCATCTTGACCTCCGATAACCCCGCACACCCCACTGAAACGCGGCACGGCGACGACATGAACCGCCTCCGTATACTGGGCGAGATTGTCTGGTCGGCGCATGAATGGTAAGGCAAAGACAACATTACTTAGGAGCTCAAAATGGCTGCTTTAAGGTACGCTGCATACGCATGTTTCGCGGCGTCATTTCTCTGCATTGTTGCGTTTTTTGTCAGCGAAGAAGTCTTCTTCATTGTACCTGCAGTATCCGTCTCTATTGTCGGGGTGCTGTTTCTGGCCTTTGACCGAGCCTTATCCATACTTGTCGATATCCGCGACGCGCTCATCGCGCCAAGTTCACTAAACCCGGCGCTGGATGAAATCCCAAGCTCGGTCTCCGGAAGCCTAGAGCATGCAGGAGGGTTAGAGCCTAATACGGCGGCGAATATTTCGGCTGACCTCGCCGATTTGTCGCGGCGTCTAGACGCGGCGCGTGGGCGCGGCCAAGCGTGAAATCACTTCGCAGTTAGCGCTTCGGATTAGGGTATGGTGAAAACACCATACCCTTTGTTTTTAAAGCGATATTCTCTTTCTGCGAAGTCAAAACCGAACTGCGCGCGCTACTTCGCAGTTCCGGACCCTTCGAGAGCCTCGATGTCGCCCTCTAAACGCCCCTGAAAGAGCCGTTTAAACCCTGTTTTAATGGGGTTTGGGCGCTTTTGAGCGCGTCCGTCGCCCGCCTTCCTCGTCGGCCCCGTTTTCGCTCTTTTGGGCGAATTTGCCCGTTTACTGCAAACTTCGCGCGCCCCGCCCTTGCCCGCCCAGCCCGCCCGCAAAACCCCTTATTTCATTGGCCTATCCGGCAAAGTCCGGCGTCAGTTTGGTTCTTCCGGCATCACTGTAAACTAAGGTGTAACCCTACAGCGAGTGTAGCGTGACGGCGAAGTTTGCAGTGAATTACACTGAAGTTTACAGCAACGCGTTTTTAGCGGGCGGCCCTGCGCCGCGCGTTTAAAGGGGGCATTTAACGCCCCCTTCACCTACCCCTCACTCCACATATCGAAACCCCTGCACCGCCCGGAAATGGCCGCCGTAGCCGGTCCCGGCGGGCTTCAGGCCGCGACGCGCCCGGGCGGCGGCGAGGGTCTTCATGCTGCGTTCCTTGGACTGGGCGTAGAGGATGGCCGAGACCTGCGCCCAGAGGGGATCGCGGCGGAGCGCTGCAGCGAGGCCGGGGTGCGAGGTGTGAAACAGCATCGGCATTGGCTTGTCATAGCGGTTCACGCCGCGCCGCCAGAGGGCGCAGACCTCGTTGAGAAAGCGCAGGCCCAGCCCCGCGCCCTGCCACTCGGGCATGACGACGAGGCGACAGGCGCGGCCCTCGACCAGCCCCGGCCGGGTCGAGACGGCGAGATGCGCCACGGGTGCGCCGTCGACGAAACCGACGTAGTAATTGGCCGCGATCATGCGGGGCAGCTTCAGGTAGTGATGCGGCTCAAAGGCGGGCCAGGAGGAGCCGTCTGTCTGGTGAATGTCCATGGCAATGCGCGGTGCCCGTCGAAGACGCCTCCAGCGGAACTCGGCCCGGCGGGTGTCGATCACCCAATCGGGCTGCAACCAGGACACCACGTCCTCGTGGCAGGTGACGGCGACGAACTGGCCTTTGCCGCGCCGCCACGCCTTGGCAAAGGCGGCGGCCCCGATCTGGGCCACGCGCCGGTCGATGGTCGAGGTGAATTCGTCGAGGATGGCAAAGCTCGGCCGCTCGGCCAGAATGCGCGCGAGCTCAGCCCGGAACTGCTCGCCGGTGGACAGGTGAGGATACGGGCGGAGCCAGCTCGGGACGGTGCCAAGGCCCACGGCTGAGAGGGCGGCCGCGACAGCGTCGAATTCCCCCTCGGGATCAATCGCGTCGATTAGAGCGCTCTCGGGCCAGGGGCGCGGATCAAGCTGCGCCCCAAAGGCCGCGCGGGCGAGCGAGGATTTGCCAGTGCCAGAGGGGCCGACGATGAGGCCGATCTGCCACGGGCGGGCCAAGAGATCGGCCTCGACCTCGATGCGGAAATCCGCGTCGCCCTCGACGTTGAAGAGGCTCGCGACCCGGGCCGCGCGATAGGTGTCGGGGATCGGGCTGGCGTGATGAATGGCGAGCTTCATGTCACCACCACGCGGCATTTGAAGCCTTGGCGGCGCAACCGGCCAAAGGCGTCGACTTGGGCGGCCTCGTCCTCGAGCAGGACGATCACGCCATATTGCCGCCGGTAGCGGGTGCCCTTGGGCAGGCCCGGCGCACCGGGCGGCGGCTCAGGTTTCGGGAGGGTGGACGATCTTGCCAAGTTTGGCTCCTTCTCTCTGCGCATCGCGCTTTGGGGGAAGGGCTCTTGGCCTCGGTGTGTTCATGGCCCGGCATCTTGGGCACTTGATCGAGATGCCGGATATCCGCGCGCCTCTCTCGTATTTAAATAGCAAACGGCCGCATGCGCAGCAACGCAGTTCTAGACCTTCCAAATCGAATCGCCTCATAGTCCCGCCGCCCCTTTGGGCAGGGAGCGGCCATGAGGTTATGCCTGGTCGGCGGGGTTACTGTTTGGCGACTGGCCCCGCGTCCCCGGGCGTGCCCTCCGGCACGCTCGGGGCCTCCTGTGGTTTTGGATCAGAAGCGCGCGGCAAGGTCCGCGACGCCCACAGGCACCTCTGGCCAGACCGGATCGTCGCCTGTCTCGATCGCGCGGCGGCACTCGGCCTGCATGGCGGCGACCCATGCTTTCCAACTTTGCGCCAGTTCCAGATCGCCCTCGATCAGGCCGGACGCAGCCAGAGCATCGGCGCGGGGCACACCGTCCAGCACAGCGGCCATGAACACGATCCCAGCTTGAGCGATGTTCATCTGCGTGGTCTCGGAGCCGACGGCAAGGATGCGCGCGCGGCAGTCGGTCTTGATCGCGGTGGCGCGCGCCAGAGCGGCGGCTTGGGCCTTGGCCTCGGCGGTGACGGCTTGGGCGAAATCAATCTGCATCGGGGATCTCCAACTCATAGGGCGGCAGGGCCACGGGGCCGTTGCCCGTAAGGGTGAGGGGTGCGGGAAAGAGCGTTTCTTGCGGCGCGTTGGCCCCGTGCGGCAGGACGAGCGTGAGGCGCAGCGTGCCGCCCACACGCTCGACCGGGCCTGCGAACCAGTCGCTTGCGATGGCCTCGGGTGGCAGGGTCGCGCCCTCGGGCAGTGGCGAGAAATCGAACACCTCGCCATTGAGAGTGAGGGTGTCGCCAGCGCGGCTTAGCATAAGGGGCGTGTCGCGGCGGGTGGGGGATAGGGTAATCTGCATTGTATGTCTCCTTTAGAACCAGCGGCCGCGGGCAACGAGATGGACAGAGATGGAGCCAGCGCCGCCACTGCTCAGGTCTCGTATGCCCCAAATCGCGGATGTCGTGTTTATTGTCCCGTATCCAGAGTTGAAACGGTGACCAAGACCGCTGCCGCTAGCTACCCATTGCGCAGTCGCCACGCATTCCGGCGTTGCTGCAAAGGCAGCGGGAAATGTCCACGTTCCAGATTCAGAAGTGCCGAAAATCGTGGTGGTCGTTATACGATGATCGCAAATCTGTGTGCCATCCGCGAACCGCACGTAATCTCCGTTTGCATTGCTGCCGCGCTCGATCACGGCCCCTGTCGGCACGCCGCCCGATTGGCTCACGGTGCCTAGGATACGGCCTTGGTGAAAGACCTCCACCCACGGGGACCAACCAGATAAGCCACGCGTCCGCGTGAACTCACGCACGTCCGATGCGAGGGCGTTTGGGGCAAAGGACACAAATTTTTGTGTGGTGTTCGAGGCCTGCCGAGAC
The DNA here is from genome assembly GCF_051447875.1 of Roseovarius sp. MS2. Taxonomy (NCBI): domain Bacteria; kingdom Pseudomonadati; phylum Pseudomonadota; class Alphaproteobacteria; order Rhodobacterales; family Roseobacteraceae; genus Roseovarius; species Roseovarius sp. MS2. The sequence goes on along the minus strand of NZ_JBKHVF010000004.1, from coordinate 10,448 downwards.
GCAACAGTCAGCGACCCAGCCGACGAAATGGGATAATTGTTCCCGGTCGTGTTGCCTCCCGTCGGGTTATAGTAAAACCCGGACGCCAGAATGTTGTCGAGATTGTCCCCAGACCCCAAAGTGATCGCTGGCCCCAATCCAAAGGCCCCGACCGCCATCAACCGTCCCACCGTGGCGTCAGAAGGCGAGGATTGTTCAATCGCCGTCCTTGCCAAGAGCGCGCGTGCGGCTGGGGTCAGGTCTGCCAGAGCCATCGCGCCCACGCCGGTGAAGTAAGGCATCTTGTTCGTGGCACCGGGCAATCCGGCAAGGCTGATGAGGTTGCCGGAGCCGAGTGCTCCGACAATCTGGTTGAGCGCCACGAGCGACCGCTCGCCCGCGTCGATCAAGCGGATCGAGTAGTTGGCCGAGGATTGCCCCGTCCCCGGCCACGCGCGGGCCAGCGTGATCGACGTGGCGCTGTTGACCGAGGCAATCTCGACCGTGAGGCCCGCCGCGCGGAAATCATCGCCGGGCAAGATGCCGCCCGCGATCCAGTTGGTACCCACGCCCGTGACAGTCGTGCTGCCGTTGCTGACGGAGATCGTCCCGGTGTTATAAGTGGTTGTCATGCGTCACTCCTGTTGATCCGGCCGCAGAGGCCAGTTGATTTGGGCGGGGTCAGTCACCCCCTCGGTCACGTCGCGAAGCGCCCGGCGGTAGGCGGCCCAAGCCTCCCGCGTTTCCGGCCCAAGCGGGGCGTCAGGCATCTGCGTCCAATCTGACGCGGCCAGCAGTTGGTTTCGGATCCGGCGAATGTCGTCCATCACACTAGCCCCGCGATTGATTTCTCTTCGGCCCACATCTCTGTGCCGGTGTTGATCGTGACCGCAGCGATGCCCGCGCCGTTGGTTGCAACCCGCGCTTCGAGCGTGTAGGTCGTGCTGGCCGCGTCCGACGTGGTGCGCTGCTTGATCCCGAAAAACTCCTGCACCATTTCTCCGGGGCGCACATCGCGCTTAAGGGGCGGCACGCCTGACATCAGCACGCCGTTGCGCAGAACGCGGTATTCAAGAACATTGCCCGCCGCTGCTGCACTACCCTCGATCTGCATCCGGCAAAAAAGGATCAGGTTTTTATCGGCCTGGCGGTTCTTGTGATTTGCAACATGGGTCAGGACCGTGCTGTAAGAGGTGCCCAAGCCGCCGCTGTCGGTCGAGCGCCTCGTATTGCTGATACTGCCCACGGCGTCTAGCCCAATGATTTCCTCAGTCACCGTCAGCCGCCCGACAACAGCCTCTTCGGATAAAATCTTGTTCGCCAGAAAATCGCCCGTCACCTCGACGTCGCCGTCAAGGCGCAGATAGTCGCCGGACCAGCGACCCGTGATCTTTGTCCCTTCAACGGTTCCATCGCTGACGCTGACCGCCTCGAACACGCCCGCCTCATTCAGCCGGATCACGTAACCCGCCGAAATCCCGTCCGCCGTCGCCTCGGCAAAGGCGGTGGCCTCGGCCAGCGCAGCAAAATCGGCGTATCTGGCGCTGACAATCTGGCTCACCGCCGCCACCGCCTGCTCCGCGGTCACGTACGCGCCCTCGACGTTTGAAACCCGCGCGAACAGCCCGGTTTCGGGCGTATCGAGGGCGCTCTCAACCGTAGAGGTGCGCGTGGCGACGGAAGCCAGAGCGCCGCCAATATCTGTGACCTCGGCGGTTAGCACGTCCAGAGCATTTGCCGTCGCCAGCCCCGGAATGGCCGCCTGCACCAAAGTGACAGCCGCCGCGACGATGCGGATTTGATCCTCGGTCAGGTCTATCCGAGAGTTGAGGTCTTGGGCCGCCTGCGCCACCACCTCGCGCGCCGCAATCCCGTCAAGGATCGCGCGTGCGGCCCCTTCGACGGACTGCGCGCCCGTGAGCTTGAGCCGGGAGCGCACGGCGCGGGTGGCGTTGGATTGCGCCCGCTCGCCGCCTTCAAGCTGTTCGGTGCGCACAGACAGTGTGTCCACGGCATCGCCCACCAGATTGAGGCCGGTTTCGAGGTCGGCGATCTCGCCGGTCAGCGCCGTGGCCGCGTCGGTCAGCGTGGCGACGCCTGCTTCGGTCTCGGTGACGCGGGCGTTGGTCTCGGTCAGTGCATCCGCCGTGCCCGTGGCAAGCCCCTCTAGATCGGTAAGTTCGGAGCCGAGCGCCGTGATATCCTCGGCCAGTGCTAACCCCTGCGCGATGCGGGCAGATCGTTCGGCGGTCAGGTCGGCGCTTGACGCGCCCGGCGCAGGGCGACCGATGGCCAACCAGTCAATCTCGGCGCCTGCGGGCAGGTCCAGCCGCACGCGGTCCACGGTGCCAGACCACGCCAGATCGACCGTGAGGAGTGCCACGTCCTCCGCCCATTCCGGCTCGGCCACGTCGACGCGGCGCACGGCGTCAAACGCCTGCCCAGTTGCGGCCCACCAGAATTGCGCCGCCCATGTTGGCGCGCCGCTGCGTCGCAACCGGGCGCGCAGCTGTCGATAGGTCTGAGTGGGGATAGCGAGGCCAGCGGGCGATACCGCACCGCTGCCCGAGGCGGGCGCAAGCCAGCCGTCAGAGGTGACGCTTGGGGCGGCGGTGACGCCGGTCCACCCTTCCGCGTCTGCATCCCAATACCAGACTGCGGCGGCGTCGAACTGTGTGACCGTGCCCACGGAGAGGAGCGCGATCTGATTGGCCAGCGCGTCATCGCCGTCGATCCGCGCCTGGTCGACGGTCTGGGCAAGGGCTGCGGTATCGGCGGTCGTGGTCTGAAGCGTCTGGACTGACTGCGCGATCTGCGCCTGCCCGTCGGCCAGCACGGTGAGCGCCGCCGAGGCCTCGGCCCGTGCGCCCTCGATCTCCGCCACCAGTGCGGTGCGCACCTCGTCGCGCGCCAGAAAGTCCCGCGCGGTGGCCTCAAGCGCCAGTTGCGCCGAGGATTTGATACGGTCCCGCGCCGCGCGAACGCCCCCTGCGACGGAAAGCACGTCCCCGGCGCGCGCCTGCGCCTCTGTCAGCAGCGCGCCGTCGAGCCGCGCCACATGCGGCACCTCCGGCACGTCGGCCACGCCAATGGGGGCGATCACCTGCTCGATGCGGTCGAAAAGATCGGCGACGCTCGGCGGAATACCATCCTCGCCCAGGCGCGATTGGGTCAGGGCAAAGGCCGCGTCAAACTGGTCGCGCAACGTATCGCTGAGGTCGGCCGCCGCGATGCGCACGTCATCCGTGGTCACCCAAATCCAAGCCGACCATGTCCCCCGGCGATTGTCGGACAGCGCCTTGGCACGCACGCGCAGGTTGGTGAGGGGCGGCACCGGCTGGATGGTCGCAAGGCCCCGCTCGACATCGAGCACAGTGACGCTCCAGACCTCCTCTTCGGTCTCGCGCTTTTGGCATTCGATGGCGATGCCCTTGATGGTCTCGGCGATACCCGAGGCGTCCCAGAAGACGTCGACGACGGCATGGGCACGGGTGCCTTCTGCATTCGTGACAGTGCGCGCGGCGGCATCAAAGAGCGGTAGGCCTGCGTCGCTCGGCACCGCGCGGGGCGGGATCGAGCTGCGGTCGGGGATCTCGAGCGCCGCATCGATCTCGAAATCCTCCGGATCGCGTTCGCGCAGCGAGGCCACGACGGTCAGGCGGTGCAGATCGAGCACGATCTCGGTGACTTCAAAGAGCTTGTCCGCATAGTCGTTCCACGCGCTTGTCACCGAGACGGTGTTGAGCGGGCGCAGCCCGGCATAATCGGGCGGCAGCGGCCAAGCATGCCGCCGCCAGCGGCGATGATCCTCGAGCGCGGATTTGGCCAGCTGGTTCCCCTGCGCGGCATTGAAGACGGCGGGCAGGTCCATCTCGAAGTTGCGCACAATGCCGTCTTCGGCTTGCCATGCGGGGTTGCTGATCTGTTCGAGCGGCACGCCATTCCAGAGCGCGCCGGGCGAGACGTATTTGGCGGTGACGCGGTTGAAGATCTCCAGCAGTTCGGGAAACGGGTCCTTGGTCGCGGCGTCGGTCACCAACAGATCGTCGTCGGTAATGGTGGCCACGGGCATATCGGGGACGTCGACCTGAATATAAAAGAAGCCCCCGAACTCGGCGATCTGCCCGTTGCAGGCGGCGAGCAGCTCGTCGATCACCTCGCCGGGCGTATCCTCGGCGAATTTGATCTCATAGCCCGCCTCGTATTTCCGGCGACCGTCCACGTCCACGTCGCAGGCATTCATTGCGGGCACCCAGTTCCAGCCGGGCAGGTCTTCGGCCTCGGCCTCGCCGCCCCAAACGGATCCGTCATAAAGATCAACGCCGCGCAGGATGCCGTAGATCTGGACCACCGGGTTGCGCGTGGGCTCCCAGGTGGCGGGATCCTCCCAGCGTTGCGGCCCGGTGCCTCCGGCGGTGCTGTCGCGGCGCAGGTCGTAATAGGGCACGCCGTATTCTTCGTAGCGTTGCTCCGGCGCGCCATTGGGCCAGACCTTTGAGCTCACTTCCATCGTGAGAATGGCATAAGGAATGCCCCGCCCGACATGGGCTTCGGTCCAGGGCGTTTCCGGATCCTCGGCATAGTTCGCAACAAGCGTCGGATCGGCGGCAGTTTGGGTGCCGTCGTAGACCCGGATCCAAGCGAAATCGGCGCCGAGATCGCGCTTGGCGATGAGCGGGAAGCCGTAGTCGGGATGCTCCTCATCACCAAGCTCGGAATAGACGCCGTCCACCATCACGCGGCTGAAGGCGGCACGGGGCAGGCCGCCCAGCTCGATCACGGTCTGGTAATACTTGTTATTGGGGCCGTGGCTGTTGTGATAGATCAGATGCCCCTTGGTGGCGTAGAAGCCGGAGATCGTCGTCTCGCTCTCCAACTCGCCGCGTGTGGTGGCGGTTACTTGCAGCCCGAATGCCGTGTTGCGCCCCCGCCGGGCGCGGCGCTGTTGCAGGATCGAGAGGCCGACCCCGGCAAAGAGGCGCAGGGCAAAAAGGGCAACGGCCTTGACCGTAATTCCGGCGAAAACTGTCGCCACCAGCGCCGCGACCGGCCCGGCCGAGGCCGGGGCGGTAGAGGTCAGCAGGAGCGCCGTGATCCATGCGAGCAGTCTCATGGGCGGTAAATCCTGACGGCGCGATCAAGCGGCACCGCGCCCAGGCCCCGCAGGGGGCGCAGCACATGGATATGCCCGCCGCCGACGATGCCCATAGCCTCCTCGCCCGCCTCGATCAGCACGGCGACATCGCCGGTCTGCGCCTGCATCCAGCCTGCGTCCTTGACGAGGATCAGTGCCAGAACCTCGGCGGGAGTGGCAAAGCCGTCCGACAAGAGAAGCGCACGACCTTCGTCCAGTGAGCTGTAGCGGCCGCGCCACTGGGCCGCCGGATCAGAGCCGGTCAGCTCTGCAATCCAGTCGGCTGCGAACATGGCACAGTCGGACAGGCTCGGGCGGAATGGCTCCTTGCGCCGCGCGTCAAGAAACTGCCGCAGGAGAAGCGCGCGGTCGGTCATTTACTTCTTTCCTCTCGACTGGGCGGCGGCGGCGGCGACGGGCGCTCGGTCACGACCGTCTCTTGACCCCAAGGGATCGGGCGGTCGGCGATGCTGGCGGCATGTTCGCGGAAACGGTCGGACGGGTCGCGCAGCCGCTGTGCGGCATCGGATTTGAAGAGCGGCTGGCGGAAGGTGAGCGGGCGCGTGGCAGATGAAATCACAAGCTCTGTGCGAGATTGATCGCCGAGCTTGGCCAAGTTCTCGGGTGCCGTCTCGAGACGCCCCTTGATCACGCGATGTGGCGTCCCGAGCGGCGCACCGGTGTAGATATCGAGCGGCTGCGACCAGACCCGCACCCGCGCCTGCGCCGCCTGATAAACCTGCAGCGCCAGCTTGGCCTCATCCGTCATCGGCGGCAGGATCACGCGGTGGCGGCGCACCTCAAGGCCGATGCCTGCGCGGATCGGCGGGACCTCGATCACGTTGCCCGCGCCCCGAAAGAGATGGGTTTCGCCGTCGACGGTAAAGGTCTGGTGATCGTCCCCGGTCCAGAGCCCCATGGGCACGATCTCACCCGTGATCCGGTCGCGCGGCTCGATCAGAACGAGGATATGGGCATCGGTGCCGCTGCGCTCGTCGAACTGATCCGTCTGGGCAAGGTCGAAGCTCATACGCCGCCTCCCAGCGTTTGCTGCCAGCTGAAGCTGCCGCCCTCGGTACGCCGTGATCGGCCCGGCCCCGGCTTGAAGCTGAGCAGCTTTGCGCGCACCTGCGGGCGATCAAGGACCACCGAGGCCCCGACCACCACTCCGGGCGGATAAAGGGCGAGACCTCGAACCGGGCGGTGGCCCCGGTGCTATCCGCCGTAACCGTGGCGTTCATGACCCGGTGGACAGCAAAGCGCACGGGGCTTGCCAGATATTGAAAGCCGATCTTTTGCCCCCGCCGCAGGGTAAAGTTCGGCGGCAGGCCCTGAAGGCTCAGTTCCCGGTTACCGGGGACAAGGCTCTTGATCGTAACGGGTTGTGCGCCCCAGTTGACGCCCGCCGGATAGCCGGGTCTTGCGGCGCGAGCTGGCGACGGTCGTAGATCATGAAGGATGCGCCCGGCTCAAGCAGGCTTTCGATCAGCGTATCTTGGGCGGCGATAACGTCAGGCTCGGATTTGCCCAACACCACCTCGCCCTGCCAAAGCCGCGCGCCGCGCCGATGCACGATGACCTCGCCCCCGGCGGTGACCGAATTGGTGCTCTCGCCGCTGAGGAAAAACGTGGCCTCCTCGATACCCAAAAGGTCAAAGAAACCCGTGACCGGAAGGGGCCAATCCTGTACCGCCATCATCCTCTCCCCAATGGATCGCGCCGGATCGCTTCGACCCGGCCCGGCAGTTCTTCATTTGCAAAGCCGTCGACCACTTCGACTGCCACGGAGCGTGCGCGCTCTTCGGCCACGACGCGGAAAAGCTCCGAAGGCTCAATCCGCAGGCGCGTGATACCGTCGCCCGACGCCCCCGCGCGACCCGAGGCCTGCGCCGCACCGGCCCTTGCGCAGGCAGGGGAGGCCGCCTCCGGCAAATCCGGGAATGATGGCTCCTGCGTTCATGGCCTCGAGCACCGCGCGGTTGCGGGCTGTGGCCTCGGCCGTCATGATGAATTCCCCGGCGCTCACGAAAGCCGGGATCTTGTCGCCTCGGCCGGTGCCCGTGCCCAAAAGGAGGCCGGGGCGTGTCACGCGCGGATCGCCGCCGCTGGCAAAGCCGGGCAGGCCTCCGTCCGCGAAGGACAGGAGCGAGCCGCCCGAGAACAGACCAAAGAGGTCGCCAAGCCCGCCGCCAATGCCGTTGACCAGGCCGCCCAGGATGCCGCTGCCGCCGAAGAGGCCGCCCATAGGCCCGGAGCCAAGGATCAGCGCCTCCTTGGCCGCGCGGATGATCATGTCGCCGATCCCGCTCCAGACGTCGCGCAGGCTTTCGGCTTCGAGCAGGACGTCGCCCACCGCGTCGCGAAACTCCTCCTTGCGCTCCATCGCCACGCGCTCGTTCTCATGGGCCTCGACAAGGGCCTCTATCTCAGCGCGCTGCTTGGGGGTGGCGGCGGTCAGGCGCTCGCGCAGGCGGATCATCTCGCGTTGCACCGGGTCGCTTTCGCGCAGCGCCTCGATTTCGCGCCGCTTGCTCTCGATCAGCCGGTCGAGCGCCTGTTGCTCGCGCAAGGTGGCATTGGTCGCGCCACCGCGCGCGCCGCCGCCCGATCCGCCGCGCGCGGGGCGTGCCAGTTCATTGAGACGTGCAGCCTCCCTTGCGCGGTCAATGGCTGCCTGCCTTTGAACATTCAGGAATGACTCTTCGCCCGGATTGGCAAAATCCTTGCGCAGCGCCTCGGTTTCCGCGTCAAACCGGCGCGCTGCACGCTCGGCCGCGATTTCCTCTGCCATGCGCGCGGGATCGTCTTTGAAGCGCACGCGCAGGCGCGCGATCTCCAGATCAAGCTCGCCTTGGGTGCCAGATCGAACATGCCGTCCACGGCGCGGCGCACCTCGTCAGAGAGGCGTGCCGCCTCATTAGCGGCGGCAGCCAGTGCCCCCGACATATCAGCCGTGGCGAGATCAAAAGCGGCTTGTGCCGCATCGCGCAGGGCCTGCTTTGTCGTCTCACTCGCGGCGGAGGCTTCGATCTCCGCGAGCTTGGCGTCGAGGGCGAATTGGGCGCGCAGCCGCGTCACCTCGGCGCTGTCCGCGCCCATGGCGCAAGATTGCCTCGGCAACCGCGTTCTGCTCGTCATCGTCGAGAGCAACGCCTGCGCCGCCGCCTCGGCCTTGAGCTGCTCGCCGGTGGCCTTGGTTACCAGTTCGAGGAAGGCAAGCATTTCCTCGTTCTGGCGGTTCTGCGCGGGGGTCTTGTTTTGCAGCTCGATCACACGGGCGAGCTCAATTTGCTGCTGGCGGAGGAGCAGAAGCTGCGCGTCTTCTTGCGCGTTTCGCTCGCCAGAGGCCACTGCCAGCGCGTCGTAGCTTTCAATGACAGCCGTAAGCGCCGCCAGCTGTTCCTCCAAGGTGCCGGACGCCCGCCTCGCTCAGCGTCGCGAGGTCATTGATGAACTCCTGCACAAGCGCGCGATTTCCGGCGCGGAGCCGACCGAACAGGCCCTCCGTCAATTCAAACTGGCGCGCGACATCGAATTCCAGCCCGTCGGTTGCCCAGTTCAAATCCCGTGGCCGCCGCCGGGTTCTGGTTACGCGCCGCAACCGCGGCACCGACATCGACGCCGCTCTCCGCGATAAAACTGTTGATGCTCGCAGTGGCCTCGCGCTGCGCCACCCCGCTTTTCGGCCTCGACGATCCGGTTCAAGGATGTCTTGCGCGCGCTCGACGAAGCCTTCGCCAAAGCGCTCGGCCAATTCGAGCCGCGTGGCCGAGGCCTCGGCGATCTTGTCTTTCAGGCTGTCTATGCGGGTTTCCAGCGCCTCGACCGTATCTGCGAATGTCTCGCCTCTTCAGAGGCGGACATGAACCAATTGACCACGGCTGCCGTCGCCGCCAGTGCGCCGATGGTGATCAGGTTGATCGGGCTCAACATCGACAGGACCGCGCCCCCCAAGGCCCGAATGCGCCCGCCGCTCCGAGCGGGCCGATGACTTGGGTGATCTGGGTGCCCTGCTGAACGGCCAGCGTCAGCGGGTTCTGCCCGGCGATGAGCATTTGCACGACGTCATTGCCCTGCGCCACCAGATTGCCCATCGAGCCCGCAGCGAGGCGATTGGCCGAGGCCACTTTCTGGGTCGCCGCCGCGTTGACCTCGGCGGCGCTGCTGGCCGTCGTGAGACCCGTCGCCGAGGTCCGGGCGGCAGTCCCAAGCTGGCCCACGCCGCGCGCGCCGCAGCGCCTTGCGTGCCCACGCCGCGAATGTCCTGGGCGGCTCCTTTGGCGGCGGTGCCGGTGGCCTGCAGCTCCGCCTTCGCCTGGTCGGCGTCCATGAGGATCTCGGCCCGTGCGACCAATGTCATGTCAGCTCTCCCGCATCGCGGCCACGGCCGCGCCTTCGATCACCTGCACCTCGGCCCAAAGCTGAGGCGTGACCTTGATCCCGCTCATGCGCAGGCCCGCCCGCGCGGCCGTGTAGTCGAGGCCCACCACGCGGAAGCCCGCGAGCCCGGCCGAGACGGTGCGCCATTGATTGCAGACCGCGAGGAAGGCGCGCAGCGCCGGGACATTCTGCGGCCAGACACCAGAGCCGGGGCCGGACGGATCACGATTGAGCTGGCCCGGGTCGATGCCCAGAACGCGCCTCGTCGTCATGGTCGCGCCCCTCGTCATCCTCGATCAGGTCGCCGCGCGCCCATGCCCGCCCGGCCCATTTCAGTTTTTTACCCGTTTCCCCATCAGCGCCGCGTAATAGGCGTTGATCATCGCCACGCGGACATAGGCGAGGCCCACCAGCCGGTCGCGCAGGGCGTCGCTATAGGGCAGCTTTGCACCTTTCTCGTCCTCGACGTCGTCAAAGCCCACCACGGCCGCCGCCAGAAACTCCCGCTCGCCGCGCGAGGTGCGCATGTCGAAAGCCTCAATTTCGTCGTCGGGCAGCACGCGGAACGTGACCTGCATATCCTGCAGCTCGTGGCCGCCGTTGGCGGGCACCTTGATCTCGACGCGGTGGGTGAAGGTCGGTGTCTGGTCGATCTTGAACATGGGGGTGAACTCTCTTTCAAAGGGGCGCTGAAGGGGCGTTGAACCGTCTCAGGTGAGCGTCATCGTCCACTGGTCGGCGGCGGTGGCGGTGGTGGGCAAGGGCACAAGGCGCAGCGGCCATTCCTTGCGGCCTTGCCCGTCCTCAAGCCCTTCGGGGCGCTGCATCTGGGCGCGCGGGGCCGCGATATTGACGATGTTTCCGGCGCTCTTGCCGTGCTCGATCTCGACCGCGACCTTCTCTTGGGTGGCGGCCATGGTGAACGGGTTGAAGGTGGAGAGCGCCACCGCGCGCA